>NZ_QLJK01000010.1:0-156976 GCF_003950715.1 Sphingomonas sp. S-NIH.Pt3_0716
TACGCGGACAGCGCCTAGACGTCTTTCGTACTCGGCCAAGCGCTCTGGACAGTTGGTTGCCGTGGCTGAACGAGCGCTGGGATACCGGATCCCGCAACGCCTTGGCGCTCTGGCGTGAGATGCGTGCAGAAGGTTTTGTTGGACAGCGAGGGATCGTCTCGCAATGGGCTCAACGGCGCCGCCTCGCTGAAAAGGCCGGCCAAAGCGGCCTTATGCGCACACCCTCGGCGCGGGTTCTGGCGCGCCTGATGACCTCCGCTCAGGATGGATTGGGCAAATCAGATGCCATCCTCGTTGCCGTCATCGAGAACTGTGTCCCTGAGTTGGTGACGGCACGCAAAGCAATCGGCGACTTCCAATCGATGATCAGATCAAAGTCAGCCGCGAAACTTGATGGGTGGATCGAGCTGGCCAAGGACAGCCTTGTCGCTTCCTTTGTCAACGGTGTAGAAAAGGACCTGACTGCGGTACGCAACGCGATCATTTCACCGTGGTCAAATGGGCAGACCGAGGGCCAAATCACTCGCCTCAAGCTGATAAAACGACAGATGTATGGTCGAGCGAAGCTGGACCTGCTGCGCGCTCGCGTGGTCGGCGTATGACCATCACCAGCAGCAAAAGTGATTCAGAGCCCAATTTCGACCCCGCCGATCCGGCGGTCTATGCCGACTTCACCCGCACCGGCGCCAATGGCCAGGTGCTGCCCGTCTACGGCCCCGGCCTGCAATATCGTCCGGGCGAGTTCAACAATACCGAAGATCAGTTCAAGATCGACGTCGATTGGGAAATCGATCACCCGATCGTCAGCAAGATTGAATTTGGTGCCCAGGGGCGCAAACAAAAATTCCTGAACTATCAGGGGGGTGGTTCGGTACTGCTCGATCCCACGAGCATGACCTATCAGTCGTCGGCGAATGTTTCCTACACCACCAATATCGTCGCCAATCCGACCCAGGCGCGCAACGGCAATACCTGGTATATGACGCCCGCCCAATATACCGCGCTGATCGGCGCGATTGGCGGCACCACGGGTGGCGCGCCGCTCTTTTCCGGCCTGAAGGGCGCGCCGGCTGGCCTGCCCACGGGGCTCGCCTTCCCCAATTTCGATGCCGAGGAACTGGGGAAATTCTACGATCTTTCGGGCTTCGATCATGATCTGGTCCGCTTCGCCGATGGTTTCCCGCAGGTGCCCAGCGCCAAGATCGACGAAACCGTGCTGGCGGGTTATGTCATGGCGGATATCGATACCCAGATTTTCGGCATGCGCCTGACCGGCAATGCCGGCGTGCGCTGGATGCATACCAAGGATGAAGGGACCGGCACCAATGTCAGCCGTGTGACCCGCTTCACCCCGACCGGCGGCACGGAAACGGTCGTGCTGGCGGCGCAATCGGTGACGATCAGCAACAGTTACACGGACATCATGCCGGCCTTCAACGCCAATCTGGAACTGGCGCGCGACCTGTTCCTGCGGGCCAACTGGGCCAAGAATTTGGCGCGACCGCGCCCGACCGACCTGGTGCCGAACATCAATTGTTTGGATGACATCACCATCACGGGCACGGACGATACCTGCACAGCGGGTAATCCGGCGCTCAAGCCCTATCGGGCCGACCAGTGGGAAGTGAACCTGGCCTGGTATCCCAACGCCGACACGATGCTGAGCCTGGGCTATTGGAAGAAATATGAATCCAGCTTCGTCATTCCCAATGTGACCCGCAGCGGCGTGGACCTGTTCAACGACGGCTCCAGCTATACGGTGCGCCAGCCGGTCAATGGCTTTGGTGCGCTGCTCGACGGCATCGAGGCGAATGCGCAGACTGCCTTCACCTTCCTGCCCAAGCCGTTCGATGGTTTCGGGGCTAGCGCGAATTTCAGCTATTCGCGGGCGTTGCGGACCAACCTCACCAACAGTGCGACCGGGGCGGAACTCAAAGAATATCCCGGCATGTCGAAATATACTTATAATGCCAGCTTCTTCTACGACAAGGATTGGCTCAATTTCCGCCTGAGCTACAATTATCGCTCCAAGTGGATGCAGACGGTGATTGATGCCAATAACGGCAATAACCCGCTCTATCGCAGGGGTGAAGGCTATCTGGACGGCAAGATCACGCTGCGCTTCCCGCAATATCATTTCAGTGTCTTCCTGGAAGCGCAGAACCTGACCAAGGAATCCACCAAACTCTATATCAACAGCGATATGCCGGTGGAGATGGCCTATCCCGGTCAGCGCTTCTTCGTCGGCGTTCAGGGCAAGTTCTGATCCCATTCCCTTGGGGAAAGGCAAAGACGCGGTTCCGGGCTTGTTCCGGGGCCGCGTTTTGCTTTGCGGGTAGGCGCAATGAGGGATGGTCAGGGCATGGGAAAGGTGACGCGCCCGCTTTTGAAAACCGCGGTGTGCGCCCCGAATCTTGGCAGCGAGCGCGTCAACCGCTCGATATCATCCGGGGGCGTCCTGTCCTGCCGTTTGTCGGCACGACAGTTGTGCGCCGTGCGCAGAAATGATGCGCGCGCGATATTGATCGGGCGCGGATACGCCGGGATTGCTTGCTATCGCGATGTCTGGGGTGGTGAGTCCAGCTGGGTTCGAACCAGCGACCTACTGATTAAAAGTCAGTTGCTCTACCGACTGAGCTATGGACCCCCTGTCGAGACCGCTCGCACTAGTGGCGTGCGGGCGGCTGGTCAACCTCTTGTGGCACGATGATAGGATGCTTTTCGCAAAAGCGCATGGAGATGCCGCACGCTCTGCCCGGAAGGCGGGCATTTCCAGTCGGGCGCGATGGCGCTGAGCGGGCGCAGGACGAAGTCGCGCTGGGCAAAGGTGGGGTGGGGGATCAGAAGATCGCGGCTGCGCCAATGCCCGCCCGACCAGAGGATGATGTCGATGTCGAGCCGGCGCGCGCCCCAGCGCTGGAAGCGGCGGCGGCCAAGCCCGGCCTCGATGCCCTGCAACGCGGCCAGCATGGCGGGCGGGGGCAGGGCGCTGGCGACCAGCAGCGCGGCATTGGCGAAGCGGCGGCGCGACGGGCCGAGCGGCGGCGTCTCGATCGTCGGGGACAGGGCAAGGACATCGCCCAGCGCGCCGATCCGGCGCACCGCCTCGGCCAGCAGGCGCGGCGGCGTCAGCCGAGCCGAGAGCGGCCGGTTCGACCCGATCGAGAGGGCATAAAGGTGGCGGCTTGTGTCCGGCATGGTGCAGCGCCTATCTGAGCGCCATGATCCTGCAAAGCCCCTTATCAAGTGAACCGCCCCGCGACTGTCCGCTCTGCCCCCGTCTTGTCGCGCTGCGCGAGGAATGCCGAGCGGAACATCCCGACTGGTGGAACGCGCCGGTGCCCGCCTTTGGGGACCCGATGGCGCGGATCGGCATCATCGGCCTGGCGCCGGGCAAGCAGGGGGCAAACCGCACGGGTCGGCCCTTCACCGGCGATGTCGCGGGCGAGCTGTTTTTCGCGACGCTCAAGAAGTTCGGCCTGGCGCAAGGCAATTATGAGGCGCGGGTCGATGACGGGCTGGAACTACGCGACGCGATCATCATCAATTCGGTCCGCTGCCTGCCGCCGCAGAACAAGCCGGTGCCGGCCGAAGTCCATGCCTGTCGCCCCTTCCTGGCCGATGGCGTGGCGCAACTGCTGCGCGCGCGGACCTTCGTCGCGCTGGGCGAGATTGCCCATCAGTCGGCGGTGAAGGTGCTTGGTGGCAAGTTGCCCAAGGCGCGCTTTGCCCATGGGGCGGAGCATCGCATGCCCGACGGGCGGATGCTGATCGATAGCTATCATTGTTCGCGCTACAATCAGAATACCAACCGGCTGACGGCGGAGATGTTCGAGGCGGTGTTCGCGCGGGCGGTGGAACTGGCGGGGCTGACGTCCGCCAATTAGGCGCGGTGCGGGCCGAACAGGATGATGCCCGCGCCGACCAGGCTGAGCGCCACGCCGGCCATGTCCCAGCGGTCCGGCCGCACGCCCTCCACCAGCCAGAGCCAGAGCAGCGCCGAGCTGATATAGACGCCGCCATAGGCCGCATAGGCGCGGCCAGCCGCCGCCGCATCGACCAGGGTCAGCAGCCAGGCGAAGAGCAGCAGCGACCCCGTGCCGGGGATCAGCCACAGCATCGACTTGTCCATCCGCAGCCACGCCCAGAAGGCGAAGCAGCCGGCGATCTCGGCCAGAGCGGCGGCGATATAGACCAGGATCGACTGCATCAGCCGACCCGGACCGGATTGCAGCGTCCCATCAGATATCCTGCGCGATGCGGCCGTAGAGTTCGGGGCGGCGATCACGGAAGAAGCCCATGCCAGCGCGGTGGATCTTCGCCTTGGCAAGGTCCAGTGTGGCGACCAGCGCGCCATTGTCCCTGGCGTCGGACTCCGCGAGGAAATCGCCCCATTCGTCGCTGATGAAGCTGTGGCCATAGAATTTCTGGCCCTCTTCCTCGCCGATGCGGTTGGCGGCGATCACCGGCATGCAGTTGCTGACCGCATGGCCGATCATCGCGCGGCGCCACATCCGGCTGGTGTCCAGCTCCGCATCATAGGGTTCGGAGCCGATCGCGGTCGGGTAGAACAGCATTTCCGCGCCCATCAGCGCCATGCAGCGCGCGGTTTCGGGATACCATTGGTCCCAGCAGATGCCGACGCCCACGGTGCCATATTTGGTTGGCCACACCTTGAAGCCGGTATTGCCGGGGCGGAAATAATATTTTTCCTCATAGCCTGGACCGTCGGGGATGTGGCTCTTGCGATAGACGCCCATGATCTCTCCTGCATCATCGATCATGGCGAGCGAGTTGTAATAATGATGGCCGTCCCGCTCGAAATAGCTGGTCGGGATATAGACGCCCAGATCCTTGGCCAGCTTGCGCATTTCCTGTACGGCGGGGTGTTGGTCGGTCGGCTGGGCGCGGTCGAACAGGGCTTCGTCCTCGACCCGGCAGAAATAATGGCCCTCGAACAGTTCGGGCGGCAGGATGATCTTCGCGCCGCGGGCGGCGGCCTTGGTCACATGATCGGCGACCATGGCGATATTGTCGGCCATGTCGTCCGAAAAGGCGAGCTGCAGGGCGGCGACGGTCACGCGGGTCATGCATCACTCCATGATGGGTTCGCCGCGCGATATAGGGGCTATGGCGCCGTCGCGCTACCGGGAAGCGCCTATAGCAGGGAAGCCGATTGCTTGAGCACCATGGAGCACATCTTGCCCTTGGCATCGCCCTTCAGGCTGTCGAGCGAAATGTCCTTCTTGCCGGCATGGATGATGCCGGTCTCGCCGGACTTGAAGGCGCCCGAGCCCTTCACGCCCGGTTTCTTGTTCAGTTTGTCCAGCACGGCATTGGCGCTGGTCGCATCAACGAGCCGGTTCTTGACGCAATAGCCCAGCACGCCGGCGGCATTGTCGGCGCCCATGCCGATGATGCTGGGCAATTGGGCGGTGCCGGCGCTCGCGCCCAGCAGGATCAGTGAAGTGGCAAGGATCGGACGAAACATGGGGCAATGCTCCTGAAGCCGGGCGATGCTGCGTCGCCCGGCCCGGAAATTGCGCCCGCATGCGCATCCCCGCAACGGGGGACTAACCCTTAGACCAGCGAGGGCATTTGCTGGCTGCAGCAATGGAAGCTGCCGCCGCCCGAAAGGATCGCGTCGCTGCGCAGGCCGATGATCTGACGGCCCGGAAAGAAGGGTGCGAAGGCGTCGAGCGCTGCCTGATCATTGGGCTGGCCATAGATGGGGACGATGACGGCGGCATTGCCGACATAGAAATTCATGTAGCTGGCCGGGATCGCCTCGCCATCCACCAGCACCAGGCCGGGCGAGGGGATGTCGACCACGTCGACGCCATGCGCCTTGGCGCGGGCGCGGGCGTCGGCATAGATGGCGGTGTTGGGATCGTCCGGGGTGGTCGCGATCGGCAGCGCCAGCTTGCCCGGCGCGACGAAGCGGGCGAGATTGTCGACATGGCCGTCGGTATGGTCGTTGAGCAGGCCATCGCCCAGCCATAGCATGTCGGACAGGCCGAGCGCGCCGGCCAGCAGCGTCTCGATCTTGCCGCGATCGAGGTCCGGGTTGCGATTGGGGTTGAGCAGGCATTGCTCGGTCGTCACGAACAGGCCGGTGCCGTCGGTGTCGATCGCGCCGCCCTCGAACACCCAATTCTGGGTGGAGGTCGTCATGCCGGTGGTCGCGGCCAGGCGCGCGCCGATATCCTCGTCACCGGGCATCTGATATTTGCCGCCCCAGCCGTTGAAACCGAAATCGACCAATGCGCGGTCTCCAGCGCCGTTCAGCACGGCGATCGGCGCGGTGTCGCGCAGCCACACGTCGCCCAGATTATGGACGGCGATGGTGACGCCCGGCGCGACCAGCGCACGCGCAGCGTCGGCATCCGCCTCATTGGCGACGACCAGCCGCACCTCCTCGCCCTTGCCATCGGCATGGAGCGCACTGGCGAAATCGGCGATCTGGCGACGCGCGCCGTCAAAGGCGCCGGGCCATTCTTCCGGGTTGGTCGGGAAGCCGATCCAGGTCCAGTCGTGCGGCGCCCATTCGGCAGGCATGCGAAAAGTCATAGATTTGTCCTTGCCCGGCGCGCTGGCCGGTCCGAGATAGCGGGAGAGATGTTGCGCGCTCCATAGCGCAGGGTCGCGGGTCTGGACAGAGGGTGTAGCGGGTGAAGAAGAGCGTATCGATCATGCTGGCGGCGCTGATGCTGGGCGCGGCGCCGCTGGCGCAGGCGGCGGACCTGCCCGAATGGCTGACCGGCGAATGGCAGCAGGAACGGGGCGACCGCTGGACCGAGGAACTCTGGTCGCTGCCGCGCGGCGGGGTGATGATCGGCATGGGGCGCAGCGGGCGGGGCGAAAGCCTGCAAAGCTGGGAGGTGATGCGGATCGTGCGCGCGGCGGACGGAACGCTGACGCTGCATGCGGCGCGGGAGGGCGGCAAGGAGACGATCTTCCCCGTGCTGGAACAGGGCGTGCGCGACATCAGCTTCGCCAATCCCGACCATGATTATCCCCAGCGCATCCGCTACTGGCGCGAAGGCCGCCTGCTGATGGCCGAAACCGCGATGATGGACGGCAGCAACGCCCAGAACTGGACCTACGCCCCGGCGGGCCAGTGAGGGGGGAAGTTGTGACCAGAAGCGGAAGTTTCCTACTCCCCTCCCTTCCAGGGAGGGGTCGGGGGTGGGTGCGCCGCGTAGCGGCGGTCTACGGTCGATAGGGCAGAAGCTCGCTACGCTCGCAACCCACCCCAACCCCTCCCTGGAAGGGAGGGGCTATGTCTTGCTCCCACCCAGGTCCGTCATGCCAGCGGAGGCTGGCATCTCACTTCTTTTAACGATGGGTTTGAAAGAAAAGAGAGATGCCAGCCTTCGCTGGCATGACGGGATGAAAGGCAGGTTGGCGCCTATGCGCCCACCTCAGACTTTAAGGCCGTTTTCCGCCCGGCTGGCTGCGCTGGGCTTCGGTCAGGCTCTGGAGAGCGCGGCCTTGCATGTCGATTTCGCGCTGTTCTGAATAGCTGAGGCCATCGCGGGCGCTGCGATCGGCCTGGGCGTCGGCGCGGTCGGCCTCGCGGCGGAGCGCGCGCGCCTGTTTCTTGCTGAGCGTGCCGCTCTTGCGACCGTCGCTTATGTCCTCGCGCGCCCGGTCCAGTTCATAGTCGCCCGAAGGGCGAGGCTCGACCCGGACATTGACCGGGCCGGGCGGTGCGGTCGGCTCTGTCTTGGGCGCGATTTGCGCGGGCAGCGCGGCCGGCAGCGCGAAGGCGGTCAGAAACAGGCTGGGCAGGGCAAGGGATATGCGCATGGCGTTGCTCCTACAGGACGGGGCAAGGTCAGCCCCAAGCGCTGAACCCGCGCTGAACCTTCAGCCGATGATGTGCGGCACGAAGCGCGCGGCATTGCCGGTGATCGGCCCATCCTCGCGAATGCCCATGCCGGCGGGGTCGCCATCCACCACCCAGCTGCCGAGCACCGGCCGCCGGTCGCCTGCACCGGGCAGGGTATAGAGCCGCTGGTAGATGAAGCCTTCCTCGCCATAGTCGCCGCCGCTCTGGGCAACCGTTTCGCCATCTTGGACGAGGCGGATATTGGCGCCCTCGCGCGACAGCAGCGGTTTCACCACATGGTCGCCGGTCATGGCCACGCGGCTGGCCTCCAGCAAATTGGGGTGGCCGGGGAACAGATCCCACAGGATCGGCAGGATCGCCTTATTGCTCCAGATCATCTTCCAGATCGGCTCGATCCACAGGGTGGAGGACAGGCTTTCCACCACTTCCCGGCCAAAAGGTTCATGGACGATCCATTCCCACGGATAGAGGTGGAACAGGGCGTCGATCGGTCGATTGTCGAGATCGACGAAGCGGCGGCGGGCGTGGTCCCAGCCCAGTTGCTGGGTCTGGATCAACTGGGTGTCGATCCCCGCTTCGCGCGCCGTGTCGGCCATATAGGCGACGGTCACCGCATCCTCGCCCATATTGCCGTCGACATAGGTGAGGTGCAGCATCGACGTGCCACGCGGCGGGGCGATGGCGCGCCAGCGGTCGACTAGTCGCTCGTGCAGGCTGTTAAACTGGTCGGCGGCGGGAAAGAGGGCCTCCTTCCAGTCCCACTGGATCACCGATGCTTCCAGCAGACTGGTCGGCGTGTCGCAGTTGAATTCGAACAATTTGGGCGGCCCGGCGCCGTTATAGCCGAGATCAAAGCGGCCATAGTTGAGCGCGGCCGGCTCCCCGTCCCATGCCTCGCGGATCGCCTGATGACAGAAATCGGGAATGCCGAAGCTGCCGAGCAGATCCTGATCCAGCACATGCTGGCCGGCGGCGAGGAACAGGCGATAGAGTTCGGCGGTAGCCAGCTCGATCTCCGCGATCTCGTCCGGGCTGAAGCGATAGCAGGCGCTTTCATCCCAATAGGGCTGGGCATCGGCGCCATGCCAGACCAGGCCCAGATGCTCGACCCGGGCCTGCCAGTGCGGGCGCTGCGTGCAGGCGATCCGTTCCATCAGCTGTGGCCGCTGCGCCCCGACAGGCCAAGGCCGCCGCGCGTCACATTGGCCGAGGATGCCGGGCTGTAGCTATGGCCATAGGAGGGGGCGATCGACCCGCCACCGACCCGTTCGCCCACGCGCGCGACTGCGCTGCCCCGGCCCAGATAATACCAGCCATGGCCGCCGCCGCTGCCGCCCCAGCTGCAATTGCGGTCCTCGACCCGGCGTCCCTGCGCATCGCGGCACACACGCACGTCGCGGTCGGCCGTGTCAGGACTGCGCGAGCAGCCGGTGGCGAGCAGGGCCGCCGCCATGGCCGATGTGATCGGCAACATGCGCCGGTCGAATTTCTGGGTCATGATCCCCCTTATAGCCCCGAAGATGAAAGGCCGGCGACAGCGTCCCCATGCTGTCGCCGGCCTTGACGATGCTTATTTGCCCGCGCGGTCCTTGTCGCGGATGGCGCGGAATTCGTCGCCGTCGACCCAGTTGGGCCAGTCGGTCGTATTCGCGAGCGCGCGGCCGACATCATAATAGAGCTTCAGGTCGGCGGCGACGCCGGTCCAGTCCCAATTGGGATCATATTCGTCCTTGGGACCGTGGTAGCGATGCTCGGTATAATCCTCCGCCGCGGCCATGCCGGCGGCAGTGCCGCCCTTCACCAGATCCTCGCCGCCCTCGAAATAGAGCATCGGCAGGCCGTGCTTGGCGAAGCTGAAATGGTCGGAACGATAATAATAGCCCTTTTCCGGGGTCGGTTCGAGCGTCGCGACGCGGCCCTGCGCCCCCAGTGCCCGGTCGAGATAGGCGTCGAGCTGCGACTTGCCCTTGCCGATGACGACGACATTCTTGGCGAGGCCCGCGACGCTCAAGGCATCCATGTTGACGCCGCCGACGGTCTTGCTGAACGGGAAGACCGGATTGTTGCCATAATAGGCCGAACCCAGCAGGCCCGATTCCTCGCCGGTGACGGCCAGGAACACCTGGCTGCGGTCGGACGGGCCGGCCTTCACATTGGCCTGGGCCAGGGCGACCAGCGCGGCGGTGCCGGTGGCATTGTCGACCGCGCCGTTGCAGACATCGTCGCCGTCGGGCGCGGCCTGGCAATGGCCCAGATGGTCCCAATGGGCGCTGTAGAGCACATATTCGTCGGGGCGGGTCTTGCCGGGCAGCAGGGCGACGACATTCTTCGACGCATGCTTGCGCAGGTCATTGTCGAATGAGACATTGGCCTTGATCGCGCCCAGCGGCACGGCCTTGAAACCCTTCTGCTTGGCGGCGGCCATCTGCTGGTCGAGGTTGAGGCCGGCGTCGGCGAACAGGGCGGCGGCCTTGTCCTTCTGGATCCAGCCGATCGCGGCCGACTGGTCGGCATTGCCGCCCGGATTGTCCGCGACATGCTGCGACCCGGTCCAGCTCGACTGGACGACGTTCCAGCCATAGGCGGCCGGCTCGGTGTCATGGATGATGATCGCGGCGGCGGCACCCTGGCGCGCGGCTTCCTCGAACTTGTAGGTCCAGCGGCCATAATAGGTCATGGCGCGGCCATTGAACGGACCGGTCAGGCCCGGCGTCTGATAATCCGGGTCATTGACCAGAATCAGCACCGTCTTGCCCTTCACGTCCAGGCCGGCATAGTCGTTCCAGCCCTTTTCCGGGGCGTTTATGCCATAGCCGACGAACACCACCGGGCTGTCCTTTACCTCGATCCGGGGCTGGGTGGTGCGATAGGTACCGATCACCATTTCCGGGCCATAGGCGGCAGTGATGGGCGCCTTGCCGCCGGTGAAGCTCAGCGCCGAGACATTCTTGGCGGTGATCTCGACCAGCGGCACGTCCTGGAACCAGCTGCCCTTGTTGCCGGGCTTGAGTCCCAGCTTCTCGAACTCGGCGGTCAACAGCGCTAGCGTCTTTTCCTCGCCCACGGTGCCGGGCGCGCGGCCTTCATAGGCGTCGGACGAAAGCTCCTTCACCAGCCGCTTCATCGTGTCGATCGAGGGGGCGGCGTCGCTCTTGGCGGCCGGGGCGGCCAGCGCGACGGCGGGCGTCAGGGCGGGAGCGGAAAGGGCGAGAACGGCGGCGATCGCCGCGACGGAGCTGCGCATGGAAATGACCCTTGGTTGGATAGGATGGCGGGGTGATGCCATCGCGCCGGGGGCAAGGCAAGATTGTTACAAGGTAAAGAAAAAGGGCGGTCCCTTGCGGGGCCGCCCTTTTCCAAATTCTGTCCGGAAGGACCGATTAGCGCGAATAGAATTCGACGACCAGATTCGGTTCCATCTTCACCGGGTAGGGCACTTCGTCCAGCGTCGGAACGCGGACATAGGTGACCTTGGTGGCGCCGTCGGGGGCGACATAGTCGGGGATATCACGCTCGGGCAGGCTCTGCGCTTCGAGAACCAGCGCCATTTCCTGCGCCTTCTTGCCCAGGGTGATTTCGTCGCCCGGCTTCACCAGACGCGAGGCGATGTTGCACTTCACGCCGTTCACATAGATGTGGCCGTGCGAAACGATCTGACGGGCCGAGAAGATGGTCGGCGCGAACTTGGCGCGGTACACGACGGCGTCCAGACGGCGCTCCAGCAGACCGATCAGGTTCTGGCCGGTGTCGCCCTTCATGCGGCTGGCTTCGAAATAGTTCTTCTTGAACTGCTTCTCGGTGATGTCGCCGTAATAGCCCTTGAGCTTCTGCTTGGCGCGCAGCTGGATGCCGTAGTCCGACATCTTGCCCTTGCGGCGCTGGCCGTGCTGACCGGGGCCATATTCGCGCTTGTTGACCGGGCTCTTCGGACGACCCCAGATGTTCTCGCCCATGCGACGGTCGAGCTTGTACTTGGCGCTAGAGCGCTTCGACATACCTAATTCCTTACAACTGCATACTACGTTATCCGCCCTCCGGATCCGATGAACCGAGGTCCGCGCATTGCGGAGGGCGAAGGCTTCCCGGTCATCGCCTGTTTCCATATTTCAGGGACAGGGCCGCCGCTTCACCGGGATGCGGGGCCAATCGCGAAGGCGCGCCTATGGAGAAGGTCGGATATTATGTCAAGCCCAGACATCTGTCGCCACTGGGGCCTCGACAGCCGGCGGAGCGCGGCCTAATCCGGCGGCCATGAAGCCCGAAGACTATACCAGCATGATCGAGGTGCGCGCCGGTGTCGACGCCCTCGACCGCCAGCTCGTCGCCCTGCTTGACCAGCGTTTCGCCCATATGCGCGCCGCCGCCCGCATCAAGCCGGATCGCAGCGCCGTGCGCGACGAGGCGCGCAAGCGCCAGGTGATCGACAATGCCCGCGCGGAGGCCGAGCGGCTGGGTGCGCCCGGCGACGTGATCGCGGAGCTGTGGGAGCAGCTGGTCGAAGCCTCGATCGCCTATGAAATGGCCGAGTATGACCGCACGCGGGGTTAACGCTCGCGCGGTCGGTTGAGGTGCGACAGCACGCCGCGGAGCGTGCGCACCTCCAGATGGTTCCAGCCCGGCTTGGTCAGCAGGTTGCGCAGCGTCAGCTTGGTTGCGGGCGCGCGGTCGGGCGGGAAGAAATAGCCGACCTTCTCCAGCAGCGTGTTGAGCTGCAGGATCATGCCTTCCAGCTCCTCCTGCGGCGCGGGCTCGCCCAGCTCGGTCACGGTCGGTTGCGCCAGATTGGCCTGCTTGGACCATTCATAGGCGCACAGGATCACCGCCTGGGCGAGGTTCAGCGATCCGAATTCCGGGTTGATCGGCACGGTCAGGATCTTGCGGGCGAGCGCGACATCCTCGGTCTCCAGCCCGGAGCGTTCCGGCCCGAACACATAGGCGCAGCGGCCCTGTGCGGCATGGATTTCCTGCGCCGCCTCCTCGGGCGTGACCACCGGCTTGGTGACGCCGCGCTTGCGCACGGTGGTGGCATAGACATGGGCGCAGTCGGCGACCGCATCGGCCAGCGTCTCATAGACCTGCGCCTTGTCCAGGATGAAGTCCGCGCCCGCCGCCGCCGGGCCGGCATCGGGATTGGGCCAGCCGTCGCGCGGGGAAACAAGCCGCATCTCGGTCAGCCCGAAATTCAGCATCGCCCGCGCCGCCTTGCCGATATTCTCGCCCAGTTGCGGGCGAACCAGGACGATGACGGGGGGGAGGGGGGAGGTGTCAGTCATATTTCCGTTCGTCCTGAGTAGGGGCTGAGCCGCCTCCGCTTCCGTTCGGTTCGAGCCAGGGTCGAGCGAAGTCGAGACCCGTGGTCGAGAACGTGCAGCATCCGAGACCGCTTTCCAATCTCCCCTTATCAGGGCTTCCTTCTTCTTGCGGGACCAATCCTTGATCTGATGTTCACGCTCAAGGGCGTCGATCCGATCGGGGAATGTCTCGCTGAAAACCAATTCGACCGGACGTCGGTCGTGCGTGTAACCGGCAATGGCGCCGCTTTGATGCTGGGCTATCCGGCGCTCCAGGTCATCGGTGTGACCGGTATAATAGCTCCCGTCGGAGCAGCGCAGGATATAGACCCAGAAACTCATTGCGCGCGCGGTTCTCGACAGGCTCGAACCGAACGGACCCTGGTCCTGCGGGCGAGAGTGATTTTACTCACTCCCCACCTCCTTCACCGTGCTCGCAAAATCCTCGAAATCGCGGGCGTCGGTGAAGTCCTTATAGACGCTGGCGAAGCGGATATAGGCGACGCTGTCGAGGCGTTTGAGCCCCTCCATCACCATTTCGCCGATCGATCGCGCCGGGATCTCGCTTTCGCCGCTGGTTTCCAGCTGGCGCTGGATGCCTGAAATCAGCTTCTCGATCCGGCTCGGGTCGATCGGCCGCTTGCGGCAGGCGATGCCGATGGAGCGGGCCAGCTTGTCGCGCTCGAACGCTTCCTTGCGGCCTTCGCTCTTCACCACCCAGATGTCGCGCAGCTGGATGCGCTCGAAGGTGGTGAAGCGCGCGCCGCAGGCTTCGCACTGCCGGCGACGGCGAATGGCATTGCCATCCTCCGTCGGCCGGCTGTCCTTCACCTGGCTGTCCTCATGGGCGCAGAAAGGGCAGCGCAAGCGGGCTTACCCCTGATAGATGGGGAAGCGGGCGCAGAGCGCGGCGACACGCTCGCGGACGCTGGCTTCGACGGCGGCATCGCCATGTTCGCCCCCAGAAGCCTGGCTGTCGCGCAGCCCTTCCAGAACGTCGGCGATCATGTCACCGATATCCTCGAACTCGGCGACGCCGAAGCCGCGGGTGGTGCCGGCCGGCGAACCGACGCGGATGCCGCTGGTCTTGGTCGGCGGCAGCGGATCGCCCGGCACGCCATTCTTGTTGCAGGTGATGAAGCTGCGCTCCAGCGCCTCGTCCGCATCCTTGCCCGAAATGCCATAGGGGCGCAGGTCGATAAGGGCGAGGTGGGTGTCGGTGCCGCCCGAGACCACGGCCAGGCCGCGCTGCTCCAGCTTGCCGGCCAGTGCCTTCGCATTGGTGACGATCGCCTGGGCATAGGTCTTGAATTCGGGCTGCAGCGCTTCGCCGAAAGCGACAGCCTTGGCGGCGATCACGTGCATCAGCGGGCCGCCCTGAAGGCCGGGGAAGATCGCCGAGTTGATCTTCTTCGCGATTGCCTCGTCATCGGTCATGATCATGCCGCCACGCGGGCCACGCAGCGTCTTGTGCGTGGTGGTGGTCACGACATGGGCGTGGCCGAAGGGCGAGGGATGGGCGCCACCGGCGACCAGACCGGCGAAGTGGGCCATGTCGACCATGAACAGCGCGCCGACCTTGTCCGCGATCGCGCGGAAGCGGGCGAAGTCGATCTGGCGCGGATAGGCACTGCCGCCGGCGATGATCAGCTTGGGCTGGCATTCGATCGCCTGACGCTCGACATCGTCATAGTCGATCAGATGGGTGTCTTCGCGCACGCCATATTGCACGGCGTTGAACCACTTGCCCGACATGCTGGGCTTGGAACCGTGGGTCAGGTGACCACCAGCGTCGAGCGACAGGCCCATGATGGTTTCGCCGGGCTTGACCAGCGCCAGCATGACGCCGCCATTGGCCTGCGCGCCCGAATGGGGCTGGACGTTGGCGAACTGGCAGCCGAACAGCTCCTTCGCGCGGTCGATGGCGAGCTGTTCCACCACGTCCGACGGGGCGCAGCCCTGATAATAGCGCTTGCCCGGATAGCCTTCGGCGTACTTGTTGGTGAAGACGCTGCCCTGCGCTTCGAGCACGGCCTGCGACACGATATTTTCCGACGCGATCAGCTCGATCTGGGTCTGCTCGCGCTTCAGTTCCTGGGCGACGCCGGCGAACACGGCCGGATCGGCAGCGGCCAGGCCTGCGGTGAAATAGCCTTCCGAACGAATGTCGGACAGGTTGGGCTGGGTGAGGGTTTCGGTGCTCATCTCAAGTCCTTTCAGAGCGCGGGCTGGGACAGTTTCTCGACGCGGCCGGCATGGCGGCCACCGCCGAACTCGGTGGTGAGGAAGGCGGTGACGCAGGCCTTGGCCATGTCGACGCCGGTCAGGCGCGCACCCATGGCCAGGACGTTGGCGTCATTATGCTCGCGCGACAGCGCGGCCGACAGCGGTTCGCCGACCAGGGCGCAGCGGCAGGCCGGGTTGCGATTGACGGCGATCGAGATGCCGATGCCCGAACCGCAGAGCGCGATGCCGCGTTCCGCTTCGCCCGATGCGACGGCGGTCGCGAGCTTGTAACCAAAATCGGGATAATCGACGCGGTCGGCGGTGGCCGGGCCGAGGTCGGCGACCTCATGGCCCTCGTCGCGCAACCATTGCGCAAGTTCGGCCTTCAGGTCGACGGCGGCATGATCGGAAGCGATGGCGATTTTCATGGGTGCGTTCCCCTGCGGCTTGGGGTGATTCGTTTCTGCGCGCCTCATAGGGGCATGGGCCGCCAATTGCCACAGTCCAGCTAGGCGCCTATGGACTGGCCCATGGCGGGCATGATCCTTTCGATATTGATGCTGGCGGGTATCCTGCTGACCGGCGGGGGAATTTACGCGATCGTGAAGCGCGGCGACCGCAAGCGCGGGGCGCTGATGATCGTCGCGGGGCTGGTGATGTTCGGCAATGTCGCGATCAGCGCGATACCGATGCCGCCGCCGCAACAGGTTCGCTGAACGGCGGGCAGCAAGAAGGGCGCAACCTTGCGGTCGCGCCCTGTGCTTGTTTCGGATGGCCGGATCAGGCGGCGTCGCGATCCTTGTTGATGTCGACCAGATGGCCGCCATTCACGGCGATCTTCTTGGGCTTCATCGCTTCGGGCACTTCGCGCACCAGTTCAATCACCAGCAGGCCGTCGGCCAGGTCCGCCTTTTCGACGCGGACGAAATCGGCCAGTTCGAAGCGGCGTTCGAAGCTGCGATTGGCGATGCCGACATGCAGGAACTTGGAACGGTCGGCGTTGGTCTCATCCTTGCGGCCGATCACCTGGAGCAGATTCTGCTGGGCGGTGATGTCGATTTCCTCGGGACGGAAGCCGGCGACGGCCAGGGTGACGCGATAGCGGTCCTCGGCCAGGCGTTCGATGTTGAAGGGCGGGT
This sequence comes from Sphingomonas sp. S-NIH.Pt3_0716, assembly GCF_003950715.1. Lineage (NCBI taxonomy): Bacteria > Pseudomonadati > Pseudomonadota > Alphaproteobacteria > Sphingomonadales > Sphingomonadaceae > Sphingomonas > Sphingomonas sp. S-NIH.Pt3_0716. The sequence goes on from NZ_QLJK01000010.1 coordinate 16,512, forward strand.
AATTGTCGCCCTGCGCCAGACGGGCATTATTCTCGATCAGGTCGAACAGACGATCGAAGCCGACGGTCGAGCGGCGATAGGGGGTAAGGTCGAAACCACGCATGCTCATAATCTCCAACAGAGCAAAATGATCCTGCCGGACCCGGTCTTCGGCGTCCGGCCTATGCTTGCGCCCGGCCCCATGTGGCGGCCGGACGGGATTGATATGGTTGGCTCTTTGCGTTGTTCAAGAGGGGGCAGGACGAAGCATCGCGCCGCCTGTCCTACAGCGCCCGCAGGCGATAGACTGGCGAGAAGAGGGCACGGAAAATGGTCGGAAGCGTAACAAAATTTCCGTCTTGAATCCGAAAATGCCAAGATGTGCGGGAAATGTGCGAAGTTAAGCGGGAAGAGTGCCCAAGAGTCGCTGAACAAAAAAGTGCCCGGGCCGCTTTCGCGATCCGGGCACTTAATGGACGATTGCTCGTCTCCCCCTTGGCCTGCCTCTACCGACTTCTCAGCCCCCTAAGCTTGAAGTGGGAAGCAGTATCCCTGAACCACGGCCTTTTGCCTGTGCCTCGGGAGCCTTGCTATGACTGGCGCAGCCTGCTGTCACGGGCAAAATCCGGGCTCTGTGATTTTCTGTATCGGCCTGTGTCCCGCGTGCAACAATTCCGCAATCCTTGCCGTTAAGGCTCAGCCTGCTAGACCGGCCGCATCACTACCAGAAGGGCCATTCGCGCCACCATGATTCTATCCCGCTACGAACGCATGATCGCCAAGCGCTATTTGCTGCCGGGCAAGGGGGAAGGCTTCATCTTCCTCGTCGCCGGCATCAGCCTGGCCGCGGTCATGCTCGGAGTCGCCGCGCTCATCATCGTCATGAGCGTCATGAACGGGTTCCGCGCGGAGCTGTTCGACAAGATTGTCGGCCTCAACGGCCATGCCGTGGTGCAGGGCTATGGCGGGCGGCTGCCCGACTGGCGCGATGTGCTGAAGGAAGCGAAGGCGACGCCGGGCGTCACCAGCGCGACCCCGCTGATCGAACAGCCCCTGCTCGGCAGCTATCAGGGTCGGGTGGAAGGCGTGCTGGTGCGCGGCATGACCGTGCCCGACATTCGCAGCAACACGACGCTCAAGGGCAAGATCGTGGCGGGCGATCTCAACGCGCTGACCGCCAATAGCGAGAAGGTCGGCATCGGCGTGCGATTGGCCGAAAATCTGGGTATCCAGGTCGGCGACCATATCAGCATCATGAACCCGGCGGGCCGGTCGACGCCGTTCGGCACCGTTCCCCGCCAGATTTCCTATCAGGTGGCGGCGATCTTCGAGGTCGGCGTCTATGATTATGACAAGGCCTTCGTGGTCATGCCGATCGAGGACGCGCAGACGCTGCTGCTGCTGGGCGATGTCGTCAGCATGATCGAGGTCGAGACGGTCAATGCCGACAAGGTTGGCCAGATATTGGAACCGCTGGCGGCCAAGGTCGCGGGCCGCGCCGTGGTGCAGGACTGGCGCCAGATGAATGCCAGCCTGTTCGAGGCGCTGGCGGTCGAGCGGGTGGCGATGTTCGTCGTGCTGTCGATCATCGTGCTGGTCGCGGTGTTCAATATCCTGTCCTCGCTGATCATGCTGGTGCGCGCCAAGACTCGCGATATCGCGATCCTGCGCACCATGGGGGCGAGCCGGAGCGGGCTGGTGAAGATCTTCATGACCGTCGGCGTGACCATCGGCACGCTGGGCATGGTCGCCGGCATGGCGCTGGGCTTCACCTTCCTCTTCTTCCGTCAGAGCGTGGTGAATGTGATCCAGTTCGTGACGGGGCAGAATCTGTGGGATCCCTCGATCCGCTTCCTGACCGAATTGCCGTCCAAGCCCGATCCGGTCGAGATCGTGATCATCTGTCTGATGGCGCTGGTCTTCAGCTTCCTCGCCACCCTCTATCCGGCCTTCAAGGCTGCCAATACCGATCCGGTCCAGGTGCTGCGCTATGAATGATGTCCTCAAGGTCAGCGGCCTGTCCCGCAGCTTCACCCAGGGCGGGGTCACGATCGACGTGCTGCGCGGCGTCGACCTGACGGTCGGGCCGGGTGAGATCGTCGCGCTGCTCGGCCCTTCGGGCTCGGGCAAGTCGACGCTGTTGCAGGCGGTCGGCCTGCTGGAAGGCGGGTTCGACGGATCGATCCGCATCGCCGGCGAGGAAGCGGCCAAGCTGGACAATGACGGGCGCACCCGCCTGCGCCGCGATGCGCTGGGCTTCGTCTATCAGTTCCACCACCTGTTGCCCGATTTCAACGCGACCGAGAATGTCGTGCTGCCGCAGGTGATCAAGGACGCGACCATGGACGCGGCGCGGACCCGCGCGGAATCGCTGCTGACGGCGCTGGGGCTGGGCCATCGGCTCGACCATCGGCCGAGCCAGTTGTCGGGCGGCGAGCAGCAGCGCGTCGCGGTCGCCCGCGCGCTGGCCAATCGCCCGGCGCTGGTGCTGGCGGACGAGCCGACCGGCAATCTGGACGAGCGCACCGCCGACGTGGTGCTGGCCGAGTTCCTGCGCCTGGTGCGCGGCGAAGGATCGGCGGCTCTGGTCGCCACTCATAATGAGCGGCTGGCGGAAAAGATGGACCGGGTGGTCCGCCTGCACGAAGGGCGGCTGGAAGAGGCGTCAGCCCGGTAACAGCCCCTCGCGCGCGGTCGCGACCATGATCTGGTCGCGGCCCTCGCCCTTGGCACGCAGCAGCGCGGCGTCGGCGGTGGTGACCAGTCGGGTGGCGGCGCCATGGTCGGGCCAGGCGGCGAGGCCAAAGGAGGCGGTGATCGGCCCCAGTTCCTGACCGCGATGCTCGACCCGCAGGTCGCGGATGCGCTGCTGGATCTGGGCGGACCGGGTGAGCGCCTGCTCCAGCGTGAAGCCGGGCATCAGGAGGACAAATTCCTCGCCGCCCAGGCGGAAGGCAAAGCCTTGTTCGCGCAGCGAGTCGCCCAGCACCGCGCCGACCGCGCGCAGCACCGCGTCGCCGGCATCATGGCCATAGCTGTCGTTGAACCGCTTGAAATGGTCGATGTCGACCATCAGGCAGGCGAGCGGGGCATGGTTGCGTTCCGCCTCGTCCACCAGCGCTTCGAACATGGCGTCGAAATGGCGGCGGTTGGGCAGGCCGGTCAGCGCATCGGCCATCGCCATTTCACGCAGCGCGTCGCGCAGGCGCAAATTGGCGAGCGCCAGGCCGATATTCTCCGCCAGCATTTCCAGATATTTTTCCGCCCGGTCGAGATGCTCGGCGTCCATCTCGCGGGTCTGTTCGAAATAGAGCAGGCCGATGCTTTCCCCCTGCGCCGCCAGCGGGATGCAGATGGTCGGGATGGCGGTTTCGCCTTCCAGATGCTCGCAGGCAATGTCGACCATGCCGCCGCGCGGCTTGTGGACCTGGCCGCGTCGCAGCGCCCAGCAGGCCGAGGCCGGGAAATCGTTGCGCGACTGTTTGGGATCGAGCCAGTCGCAGGCCTGCAGCATCATGTTGCGGCGAATGTCGTGGATATAGAGGCGGCCGGGGAAATCGGGCGTGATTTCCGGCGTGAAGCGGCGCACCACCTCGACCAGGTCGGCGGTGCTGTCGCAGCCCTGCAGGCGCTGGGTCATCCGCGACAGCAGGTCGCGCATGGTGCGATCGACATCGCGCTCCTGCTCCAGCCGCTGGCGCTCCAGGCCATTTTCACGGAAAATACGGATCGCCTGCGCCATGTCGCCAATCTCGTCCACCTGCGGGAAGTCGGGCGGGATCGCGGCAAAATCCTGCGCGGCAAGACGGGTGACGACATCGCTCAGGCGCACGACCGGATGCAGGATGCGCTGCTTCAGCACGAAATAGAGGACGCACAGGAACAGCAGGGCGGTGACGCCCAGCATGATTTCCGACATGGTCCGCCACTGGCGCGCGGTATCGGTCGCGCCCTGCACCGCCGTGTCGGTGCGATGGTCCAGCATATATTGGAAGCGGCCGACCTGTGCCGCTACCCGGTCCAGCTCGCGGCCATATTCGTCGCCGAAGAGGATGGTGCGGGCGGTCTTGTCATCGCCCGACTGCGCCGCCTTGATCGCGACATCCTGCTCGTCGGACAGGGCGTCGGCCCACTGGATCGCCTGCCGCAGCGCACTGAGTTCATTTTCGTTGGCGCCGGCATCCTTCAGATGCCGGATGCGGTCCTCGACGGAACGCAGCGCTTCCTTCTCGCGGCGATAGACGACCAGATGGCTGGGATCGCCCGAAATCACATAGCCGCGCGCCTGTTCGGTCAGGCGATAGACATCCTCCTCCAGGGTGGAGGTCAACTGGTCGAAACTGGCGCGCTGGGCGACGGCGGCGCGCTCGCGCTGTTCCGCGCCGGACGCGAACAGCATCGTCGTGCCCGACGCCAAAGTGAGCAGGACGGTGGCCCCATAGGCCCAGTTGGTGATCGTGGATAAACGCATGGTGGCGCCTAACCTAAGCCCTATAGCTTGGCAATTCGTTACGCGGGCGACCTCATGACATTGCCTATTTTGCGGCGAGCGCGCTCAGTCGGTCGAGATCGAGCGCGTTCACTGCGGCCTTCAATTCCCCGATATCGGCGACGGTGCCCTCCGCCTCGACCATGAAGCGGTCGGCCAGTGTGGTGGCATATTTGCCGTGGCGGCTGTCCTTGTCCCATTCCTCGGTCACGATGCGGCCGTCGATCGTCTGGGTGCGCTCATAGCCGCTGGCGGTCTGGCGGTTCGATTGGACGTTGAGCGCCGCGCCGATCCCGGCAAAGGCGCCGGCCACTGCGATGTCGTTCACCTCCAACTCGATCTCGTCGTCGCCGGCACGGTAGCGGGCGGAGGCATGGGCGCCGGCGGACATGCCGCTGCTCTCAATCTCGGTACGGGTGAAGCGGCCGATCTTCTCGGGCAGCAGCGCCTGCAGCACATCGGGCGCGATCGCGGCGGAGCGGCCATTGTTGGTCGCTTCCTCCATCCGCTTGGCGGCCTGTTCCATCTGCTTGGTGGCGTCGTCCATCTTGTCGACGTCGATCTTGCCGATGCCCGGCACCATGATGTCGGCGCTAATATCGTCCGGGCCGGCATGGCCACCCAGCAGGCCGCTGAACGGCATGGCGAGCAGGCTGGCGAGGATGAAGAGCAGCGCGCCCGCGACCATGGTGACGATGGTGTAGGGCAGCGCCTTCTGCTCTGGCACCTTCATCAGGCGCGGCAGGCCGAGATAGAGGAGGTAGAGGCTGTAAAGTCCGAGCAGGCCGAGCATGCCAAGGCCCGGCAGCAGCGAGAAGATGCCGGCCAGCCAGCCGGCGGTCGCCGAATAGGCGGAAATCTTGAACGCCTTGAGCTTGTCGCGCTGGCCGCCGAAGCTGGGGGCGAGGAAGTTGATGATGATCGCCAGCACGGCCAGGCCGATCAGCGACAGGACATAATGGGCGATCGCCATGCCGATCGCGCCGATCAGCGGCGGGCGCCAGGTGATGCCGAACAGGCCATGGCCAAAGACCTGTCCGCCGATCAGGGTCGCGAGCGGCGGGATCGCCGCCAGGATCATGGCATAGCCGGTATAGATGCTGCCGATGCTCGCCGGTTCGGCCTCGATCACCGGCCATTCGTCCCTGGGGCGCAGGATGATCGCCTTGGCCCGATCGGCGATGCCGGGCGGGGTGGAAACCGGGTTGCTATCCGACATGACCGTGCTCCCTGTTCTCTGGCTTATCCTCTGGCCCGTTCTTTGGGCGCGATAGGATCAGCAAGCGCAGCCCTTGGCAAGCGACAAGTGGTGCTTTTGTCCACAGCTTTTCGCCGGGCGGGACTGGCGCGCGGGCGCGGGCGTCGTTAGATTGCCGCGATGTCTCATTCCGCCTTCGTACCGCTGCGCATCTTTTCGTCCTTCACCATGCTCGAAGGGGCGATCGACCCCAAGAAGATCGCCAAGCAGGCCAAGGCCCTGGGTTTTCCGGCGGCGGCGATCACCGACCGTAACGGCCTTTATGGGTCGATGGCCTTTTCCGATGGCTGCAAGGGCGAGGGCGTGCAGCCGATCGTCGGCGCCATGCTGGGCGTGGTGCGGCCGGGCCGGCCGTCCAATGCGCCGGCGGTGCATGACTGGATCGCCCTCTATGCGCAGGATGCGGGCGGCTATGACAATATCTGTGCGCTCGTCTCGATGGCGCATCTCGACCGGCCGCTGGAGGAAGTGCCCCATGTCACGCTCGACATGCTGGAGGGGCGGACCGATGGCGTGATCGCGCTGACCGCCGGCGGGGAGGGGGCGATCGCTCGCCTGTTCGCCGAGGATCAGCCCGACGCTGCGCTCGCTTACGCCGACCGGTTGCAGGCGCTGTTCCCCGATCGGCTCTATGTCGAGATTTGCCGCCGGCTCGACCCGGTAGAGGGCAAGGCGGAGCCGCAGTTGCTCGACCTAGCCTATGACCGCAATCTGCCGCTGGTCGCGACCAACCCGACCTGCTTTGCCGAGCCGGAATTTCACGCGGCGCATGACGTGATGCTGTGCATTGCCGATGGCGCCTATGTCGAGACGCCCGATCGCCGCACCAGTTCGCCCGACGCCTGGATGAAGCCGGCGGCGGAGATGAAGCGGTTGTTCGAGGATCTGCCCGAGGCGCTGGCCAATACGCTGGTCGTGGCCCAGCGCTGTGCGGTGATGGCGCCCAAGCGCAAGCCGATCCTGCCCAGCCTGGCCGGCGATATCGAGGGCGAGGGCATCATGCTACGCGATCAGTCGATCGCCGGGCTGGAGGCCCGGCTGGAGAAGGCCGGGATCATCGCGGACGAGGCGCGCCAGCCCTATTTCGAGCGGCTGAAGTTCGAAATGGACATCATCATCCAGATGGGCTTCCCCGGCTACTTCCTGATCGTGGCCGACTTCATCAAATGGGCCAAGGATCATGATATTCCGGTGGGGCCGGGCCGTGGTTCGGGTGCCGGATCGCTGGTCGCCTGGGCGCTGACCATCACCGATCTCGATCCGTTGCAACTGGGCCTGCTGTTCGAGCGCTTCCTGAACCCGGAACGGGTCTCCATGCCCGACTTCGATATCGACTTCTGCGAAACGCGGCGCGGCGAGGTGATCCGCTATGTGCAGCAGAAATATGGCAGCGATCACGTCGCCCAGATCATCACCTTCGGTAAGCTGAAGGCGCGCGCCGTGCTGAAGGATACCGGCCGCGTGATGCAGATGAGCTATGGCCAGGTCGACCGCCTTGCCAAGCTGGTGCCCAACCATCCGACCGATCCCTGGACGCTGGAGCGATCGCTGAACGGCGTCGCCGAGTTCAAGGCGGAATATGACAATGACAATCAGGTCAAGCGCCTGATCGACTATGCGATGAAGCTGGAGGGCTTCCCGCGCCACAGTTCCACCCATGCGGCCGGCGTGGTGATCGGTGACCGCCCGCTGAGCCAGCTGGTGCCGCTCTATCGCGATCCGCGATCCGACATGCCGGTGACCCAGTTCGACATGAAGTTCGTTGAGGGCGCCGGGCTGGTGAAGTTCGACTTTCTCGGCCTCAAGACGCTGTCTGTGCTGCAAAAGGCGGTGCAGCTGCTCAAGGGGCGCGGCGTCACGGTCGATCTCGACACACTGGCCTGGGACGATGCCAAGGTCTATGAACTGCTCCAGCGCGGCGACACGGTCGGCGTGTTCCAGCTGGAATCCGAAGGCATGCGCAAGACGCTGGCCGCCGTGCGTCCGACCAATTTCGGCGACATCATCGCGCTGGTGTCGCTCTATCGTCCCGGCCCGATGGACAATATCCCGATGTTCGGGCGCCGCAAGAACGGCCAGGAAGAGATTGAATATCCGCACATCCTGCTGAAGCCGATCCTCGAAGAAACCTATGGCATCTTCGTCTATCAGGAACAGGTGATGCAGGCCGCGCAGATCCTGGCCGGCTATTCGCTTGGCGACGCCGACCTTCTGCGCCGCGCCATGGGCAAGAAGATCAAGGCGGAAATGGACGCCCAGCGCCTGCGCTTCGTCGAGGGCTGTGCCAAGAGCGACATCAAGCCGGCCAAGGCCAACGAACTGTTCGACTTGATCGACAAGTTCGCCGGCTATGGCTTCAACAAGTCGCACGCCGCCGCCTACGCGCTGCTCGCCTATCAGACCGCCTGGCTGAAAGCCCATTATCCGGCGGAATTCTATGCCGGGTCGATGGCGTTCGATATCCATCTGACCGAAAAGCTGACCGTCTTCGTCGACGATATGCGGCGCATGGGCATGACCTGTCTGCCACCCGACCTCAACCAGAGCGAGGCCGACTTCACCGTCGAGGCGGTGCCGTTCGAGGGTGATGATCCGCGTCTGGGCTTTGCCGTGCGCTATGCGCTGGGCGGGCTCAAGGGCGTGGGCGAGAAGGCGATGGAGCAGCTGGTTGCCGAGCGCGAAGCCAATGGCCCGTTCAAGCATCTGGACGATCTGGCCGACCGGATCGAGCCACGCCTGCTCAACCGGCGGCAGCTCGAAAGCCTGGCCGCGGCCGGTGCGTTCGACACCATCCATGCCGACCGGGCCGGGGTGCATGCGGCGGCCGAAACACTGCTGAGCGTCGCGGCAAGCGCGGCGCAGGCACGCGAAAGCGGGCAGGGCGGCCTGTTCGGCGATGTCGAGACGGCCCATGCCGACGTCCGTATCCCGCCGCATCAGGCCTGGACCGTGTCGGACCGGATGGCGCAGGAAAAGGAGGCGTTCGGCTTCTATTTCTCGGCCCATCCGGTCGACCGCTTCCGCCATCTGGCCGATGCGCGCGGCGCGAAAAGCTATGGCGAAATCTGTTCCCAGCCAATGGGCATGCCCAATGCCGAAGGACGGGTGATGGGCATCATGGCGGCGATGGTCGAGGATGTGCGCTGGCGCGAGACGCGGCGGGGTGCGCGCTATGCCAACGCCACCTTCTCCGACCAGAGCGGCCAGTTCCAGGCGAGCTGTTTCGACGAGGATGCCTGCAAGCAGATCGAGGAACTGGCGCGCGAGGGCGATTGCGCGCTGCTGCATGTCGAACTCGATCGCCTGCCGGGCGAGGAAACGCCGCGTGTCACCGTGCGCCGGATGGAGCCGTTCCGCGAGATCGCCAACGTGTCGCGCATGGAACTGGTGCTGGACATCGAGATGGTCGAGGCTGTCGCAAAGCTGGCCGCGATCCTGTCCGGCAGCAGGGGCGGGCGGTGTGAGGTGTTCGTGCGCGCGCCGATCGGCGATGGCAAGGCGGCCCGTGTCTTCCTGGGCGACGACTTCACGCTGGGCGCCGATCAGGTCGACGCGATCAGTGGTATTGCCGGGCTGACCGTCCATAATCTGGCGCGGATGGAGGCGAAGTCGGACGGCTATCGCACCCGCCATCGCCGATCGGCCATGCGGCTGGTCGGCTGATCCCGCCCGTTCCCCAGTCCGAGGAGAAATCTGTGTCCGAAGCGACCCTGGCCCTGGTCCATGCCTATTATGACGCCTTCAACCGGCAGGATGCCGAGGGGATGCTGGCGCTGCTGGCCGACGATGTGCGGCATGAGCCGAGCCAGGGCGCGGCCCGCATCGGCAAGGCGGCCTTCGCCGATTTCCTGGCCCATATGAACATTTGTTATGCCGAGACGGTAATCGATCCGATCGTGCTGGCCAATGCGGAAGGGACGCGGGCGGCGGCCGAGTTCCTGCTGGATGGGCGCTATCTGGTGACCGACGAGGGCCTGCCGCCGGCCGCCGGCCAGACCTATCATCTGCGGGTTGGCGCTTTCTTCGACATCGTCGAGGGGCAGATAACGCGCATTTCCAACCATTATAATCTGGCCGACTGGATCGCGCAGGTCGAAGGGCATTAAGCCTTCGCCAGTCCTGTCGCCATCCCATCCTGAGGTATCCTTGACCCACATCCGCGTTGCCGCCGCCCAATATCCGATCGAGCAGGTGCAGAGCTTTGCCGCCTGGCAGGAAAAGCTGACCCGCTGGGTGGAGGAAGCCGCCGCGCTGGGCGCGACCCTGGCGATCTTCCCCGAATATGCGGCGATGGAGCTGGCCGGGATCGATCCCGAGCGGGCGGCGGATCTGACCGCCTCGCTCGACCTGGTGATGCAGTTTGGCGAGGCCTATGACCGCGTCCATGCCGAGCTTGCGGCGCGGCTTGACATCATGATCCTGGCGGGTAGCCGGCCGGTGCGGGAAAGCGACGGGCGGATCGTCAACCGCGCGCGGCTCTTCTGCCCGGACGGCACCACCGGCCATCAGGACAAGATCATGATGACCCGGTTCGAGCGCGAGCGCTGGGGCATCAGCGGCGGCGACAGCATCAACCTCATCCACACGCCGATCGGGCCGGTCGGCATCTCGATCTGCTATGACGTCGAATTTCCGATGATCGCGCGGGCGCAGGCGGAGGCGGGCGCCAAGCTGATCCTGACGCCATCGGCCACCGACACGATGCAGGGCTATTGGCGGGTACGGATCGGCGCGCAGGCGCGGGCGATGGAAAATCAATGCTTCGTCGTCCAGTCGCCCAGCGTCGGCATGGCGCCCTGGCTGCCCTGCATGGACGAGAATTTCGGCGCCGCCGGTGCCTTTGGACCACCCGATGGCATGATGCCCGATGATGGCGTGATCGCGCTGGGGCAGGCGAACGGCCCGGCTTGGGTATTGGCGGACATCGACCTTGCCATGGTCGACCAGTTGCGTGCGGATGGCACGGTGCTGCCCTTCCGACACTGGCCCCAACAGCATGTGCCCTTCCACATCATCCAGAATGGCGCGGGATCGGACGTGATCGCGCAGATGGCCAGCGATGCCGCGCGCGATGATGCGCCGGCCGCGCCGCAAATCGAAGATCAGGAGATTGCAGAATGACCGAGCCGTCGATCATCGTCGACCGCGTGACCAGCGATGCGCAGGGACTTGAGGCGCTGGCGACGCTGCGCATCCGCATCTTCCGTGAGTGGCCCTATCTTTACGAGGGCGATGCCGCGCATGAGGAGGCGTATCTGCGCGCATTTCTGGCGAGCGACAAGGCGACTTTGGTGCGGGCGCGGATCGGCGAGGAACCGGTCGGCATCGCCACCGCATCGCCGCTGGCCGGCCAGCCCGACAGCCTGGTCGCGCCGCTGGTGGCAGCCGGCGTCGATGTCGCGCGCAGCTTCTATTTCGGCGAGTCCGTACTGTTGCCGGCCTATCATGGCCGCGGCATCGGCCATCTCTTCTTCGACGCACGCGAGGCGGCGGCGCGCGACGCCGGCGCCGATTTTGCGATCTTCTGCGGCGTGGTGCGCCAGGAGAACGATCCGCGCCGTCCGGCCGACGCCCGCGACCTTGCCCCCTTCTGGCGCAAGCGCGGCTATGCGCCGATCGAGGGCGCGCTGTGCGACATGAGCTGGAAGGAAATTGGCGGCAGCGAAAAGGTCAGCCACCCGATGCAATTCTGGATGCGGGCGCTGTAAGGGGCGGGTCCGCGCGCATGGCGACGAAAGCTTTCCCTTGATTTCGCGCGTGGCGGGTGGTGATGGGATATCCATGATTATCTCGACCATTCCCTGGGACCAGCCTGCCACCATGATCGACCTGGATGGCAAGGCGCCGCTGATCGCGACGGTGCGCGATTGCGTCATCCATTATGGCCTGTTCAAGCCCTTCGCCAAGGAACAGGCGCGGGTGCTGCTGACCCAGCCGGTGCATCGCGAGGGGCAGAAGACCCGGACCTGGCTGCTCAATCCCGATGAAATCCAGCAACTGGCGGACAAGCTGCGCGCCGAGGGCTGATCTAGCGGCGGCGGCCGGCCTGGAGCAGGGCGTAGAAGGTCACCGCCGAAAAGCCGATCGCGCCGGTGAGGCCGATGGCCGCGCCGATCCAGGCGCCGTCCATGCCGGCCAGCAGCTGGCCGGCGAGAAAGCCGATAATCGGCAATATCATCAGCAACAGGCAGCCGAGCGCCGCCATGTCAGCGGCTTGCTTCGGCGGCCTTGGCCCGCTCCAGGAAGTTGCGGGACAGGCCGTGATAGAGGCGCTCGCGACAGAATATCTGGGCGGATGCGTCGGCGACCAGCGCGGCGCCCAGCAGCGGCAACATGAAGCCGCGGCTGCCGGTGGTTTCCGAAATGATGATGACGGCGGTCAATGGCGCGCGCACCACGCCGGTAAAATAGGCGACCATGCCCAGCAGCACGACGGCGCTCGCCGGTTCGCCTGGGAAAATCCAGCGCAGCAGATTGCCGAACCCGGCGCCGGTGGCGAGCGAGGGCGCGAAGATGCCGCCGGGAATGCCCGAGACGCTGGTGGCGAGGGTGCTGAGGAATTTGGCGGGGGCGAACCAGAGCGGCTGGTCGCCGCCCGCGATCATGGTGCGGGCCGGGGCATAGCTGGTGCCCCAGGTGAGGCCGGTGGCCACGCCGATCGCCGCCACCAGCAGGCCGCAGCCGCCGGCGAACAGCACCGGATGGGCCCGCATCCAGTCGGTCATGCGATTGCGCGCGGTGGCGGCATCGAGCGCCAGCCGCGCGAACAGGCCGCCGGACATGCCGTCCAGCAACCCGGCCAGCAGCGCGATCGGCACGGCCGACTGCAGCGGCAGATGGGCGGCGACCGCGCCGAAATAGACATAGTCGCCAGCGACGCCGAGGCTGACCATGCCCGAGATGATGACCGCGGTGATGACCAGCAGGGTCATGCGCTGCTCATAGGCGGAGGCCAGTTCCTCGATCGCGAAGGCAATGCCGGCGAGCGGCGTGTTGAAGGCGGCGGCAACGCCGGCCGCGCCGCCCGCGACCATGACGGACGCGCGCAGCGGCACGTTCAGCAAAGCGTGGACGCGGGCAAGGATGGCAGCGGAAATCTGGACGGTGGGGCCTTCGCGGCCGACTGAGGCGCCGACCAGTAGGCCGGCGATGGTCAGCACGACCTTCAGCAGGGCCATGCGCAGGTCAACCAGGCAGCGGCCGACCTTTTCCGGCAATTGGGTGGCGGCGATCACCTGCGGGATGCCCGATCCGCCGGCAAAGGGCGCGACGCTGCGGGTGATCCAGGCGAGGGCGGCAAAGCCGAGCGGGGTCAGCAGCAGCGGCAGCCAGCGATTGGCGGTGGCCAGGCGATGGAAAGCCTCGGTCGCTTCGTCCGCGGCCCAGGCGAAGGCGAGCGCGGCGAGGCCGACCAGCACGGCGCCGCCGATCAGGGCGAGGCGACGGCGGAAAAGCAAGGATGTCGGCCCGCTATGGCGCAGCAGCGCGCGGGCGCGGCGGCGGCTCCAGCGCTGGCCGGGGCGGCTCATGACGGACGTTGCGCGCCGGGGCGCGATTGACGCAGGACGCGGAAAGGGGGCGGCGCGGATGCCATGGCGCGAAATATCGATCCCGGTGGGCTGGACGCGCCCTCCCTACCAGCAAAATGGGCGATGGCCAGTATTTTCCGGCTATTTGTCCATTTTCCCGATCGACAAGCGGATCGCCCCTCAGAGCCGCTCCATGCGCAGCCAGTCGGGATCGCCGGACCAGGCGCTGGTCAGGGCCTTGCGGGCGGCGGCGGCCTCTGCCTTGTGCCCCTGGGCTGCCTCCGCGCGGGCGAGGCCGTAAAGCGCCCAGCCATTATTGGGGGCCTGGATCAGCGCTTGGCGGAAGGCGGCGCTGGCTTCGTCGTGGCGGCCGGCGAGGAAGAGGGCAGCGCCGAGCGACTGATGCACCGGATAATACCAGTAGGCCGGTTCCTGATAGGGTATCCTGCGCTCCAGCGCGATCGCGGCGCGATAATGATCGGCGGCCTGCGCATAGCGGCGCTGGGCGGTGGCGAGGCGGCCGCGCGCGACCGCGGTGGCGAGCGCGATCAGGTCAGGGGCCGGGACGCCCTGCGCAATCATCGGGGCCAGTGCATCGGAGCGGGCGAGCGCGCTCATCGCTGCGACCTCCGCATCGAAGCCGCGCTGGTCGCGCTGCTGGGCATGGGCGACGGCGCGGGCATAATGGCGCATGGCGATGGCATAGGGCAGGCGCGGATCGGGCGCGGGCAGGGCGAGGATGTCGGCGGGCGCGGCGAACTGCGCCATGGCCAGATAGGGGGCGGCGTCGATCGCCTGGATCCAGGAGATGGCGGCCGAGGTTTCGGGATCGAGGATGGTGCGCAGGCGCCGCGCCTCCCGTATCGCGCTGCCCATGTCGCCGGCCATTTGCGCGGAGGCGACGATGAAATGGACATTGTGCGGATAATAGCCGTAGCCCACCAAGCTGTGGTCGTCGGTGGCGCGGATGAAGGCTTCGTCGGCGCGGGCGGCGGCGATGTTGACGCGGATCGAGTCGCGATAGCGGCCGACGACCTGATAGATGTGGCTTGGCATATGGACGAGATGGGCGGCGCTGGGCATGCCATCGGCGGAGAGGCGATCAGCGGCGGCTTCGGCGCGTTTTGCGTCGCTCGCTTCGAGCAGATGGATCATCAGATGCGCCGCCTGGACATGGGCGGGATTGCGGGCCTGCACCGTTTCGACCAGGCGGACGGCAGCGCCGGCGCGCCCGATCGGGGTCTTGCGGTCGGCCTCCCAATAATTCCACGGGCTGGTGTCCATCGCCGCTTCGGCCGCCAGCAGGGCGACATCGTCATCGGAAGGAAAGCGTGCGGCAAGTGCCAGCATCGCATCGGCATAGGCGCCGTCGAGCGCGGCGCGGTCGGCATCGGGATCAGGGGCATAGCGCAGCGCCGCCGCCGCGATCAGGCCGCGCTCCATCGGTGACGCTTGATCGCGCAGCGTCATCGCCCGGTCCATCGCGGCGAGTGCGGCGTCCCGGTCGCCGGCATCCATCGGTGCATTGATATTGGGGCCGAGCGCCACCGCCTCGCCCCACCAGCAGAGCGCGCAGGCCGGATCGAGCCGCTGTGCCATCCGGAAGGAGCGGACCGCGCCGGCATGGTTGAAGCCGTACATGAGCAGCAGGCCCTGGCTGAAATAGCGGCGCGCCTGCGGATTGGTGGTGGTCAGCGGAAAGCGCGAATGGGTGAGATCGTCGAACAGCGGGATCGGCGGCGCGTTGGTGATCGGCTGGGCGGCGGCGGCCGCGATCAGCAATTCGCGGGCGAGGGCGGAGCCGGCCCGTGGGCCGCTGCACAGGCTGCGGGCGAGGCGGACGGGATCGAGCGCGGCAAGCGTCGCGGGCGAGAAGGCGGGTTCGATCGATACGGAGGCGAGCGACAGGCCGATGCCCAGCGCGGTCGCTGCCCTTATCCAGTCAGCCATGCGTCCGGCCCTTCCCCAAAAGCCCGCCATCCTGTGAGACAGACTATATCATCGGGGAAGGGGCCGGTAAATCAGGGCGTCAGTGCGCCTGTTCGAGATAGGCGTCGATGGTCGCCAGATGCGCGTCCTTGGCCTGCTGCGGCAGGAAGGAGCCGATGATGCTGTTGCGCGCCAGCAGGGCAATCTGTTCGCGGGTCAGGTCGCGTGCGGCGGTGACGGCGCGATAATTGTCGTTGAGATAGCCGCCGAAATAGGCCGGATCGTCGGAATTGACCGTCGCGCGCAGGCCCATGTCCAGCATCCGGTCGAGCGGATGGCTGGCGATGTCGTCGATCACGCATAATTTGAGGTTGGAGAGCGGGCAGACGGTCAGCACCATCTGCTCGTCCACCAGTCGCTCGACCAGGGCATCCTCCTCCAGCGCGCGATTGCCATGGTCGATCCGGTCGACCTTGAGCAGGTCGAGCGCTTCCCAGACATAGGCGGGCGGGCCTTCCTCGCCGGCGTGGGCGCACAGCTTGAGGCCGGCATCGGCGGCGGCCGCGAAGACGCGGGCGAATTTCTCGGGCGGGTGGCCGACTTCCGACGAGTCCAGCCCCACCGCCTTGATCTGCGGCAGCCAGGGGGTGGCGGCGCGCAGCGTGTCGAACGCCTCTTCCTCGCTCAGATGGCGCAGGAAGCTCAGGATCAGGTCGCTGGTGATGCCATGCCGTTCTTCCGCGTCCCGCATGGCTGACAGCAGTCCCTCGATCACATGGGCGAAGGGCACGCCGCGCGATGTGTGCGCCTGCGGATCGAACATGATTTCGGCATGGACGATATTGTCCTGCGCTGCGCGATCGAAATAGGCGGCGGCGAGATCGTGGAAATCCTGCGGCGTGCGCAGCACATTGGTGCCGGCATAATAGATATCGAGGAAATCCTGGAGATTGCCGAAATCATAGGCTTGGCGGATCTCGTCGATCGAGCCGTAAGGCAGCGTCACGTCGTTACGCCGGGCCAGCGCGAACATCAGTTCGGGCTCCAGCGTCCCTTCGATATGGAGGTGCAACTCTGCCTTGGGCAGTCCGGCGATAAATTGGTCGATGTCGGTCATGGGGCCTCTATACAGGATCGACCACCATGGCACAGGAGCAGGCCGCGCGAAACGGTCGTTGCAGCGCCATGCTGGTTTGCGTGGAAGGTCGTGTGTGGAAGGCCCCGCGGTATTTATTTGGCGATCAGCGTCGGCCGCCATAGCATTCATGATCCCTGATCATGACATCATGCCGATCATCGCATGAACCTGAACGGCCTCTCCTGTGTTATCCTCCATCTGGGTAGATGGCAGGCCGGAAGACGGCCGCCATTTTTTTCTTCGATAGAGCGCGCAACCAGCGTCTGCAGGGGAGATTTTCATGGCCGATTTTCCGGATATGGGCGTGTCGCGACGTGGCATATTGGCGGGCGGTGCCGCCTCCGCGACGGTTGCCGTCATTCCAGCACCAGTTCAGGCACAGCCGTCTCCCGCTGCGCCGCCGCCGATGATGGCGGTCGATTTCATCGTGAATGGCAAGCGGCAGCAGTTGAAGCTCGACACCCGCACGACATTGCTCGACGCGCTGCGCGAACATCTCAAGCTGACCGGCACTAAGAAGGGCTGCGATCATGGCCAGTGCGGCGCCTGCACCGTGATGGTCAACGGCACCCGCATCAACAGCTGCCTCAGTCTGGCGCTGCAGCATCAGGGCGACGAGATCACCACGATCGAAGGGCTGGGCATGCCCGACAACCTCCATCCGATGCAGGCGGCCTTCATCGCCCATGATGGCTATCAGTGCGGCTATTGCACGCCTGGGCAGATCTGCTCTGCCGTCGCCGTGCTCAAGGAAATCGAGCAGGGCGTGCCTAGCCATGTCCAGGCGGACATCACCCGCGCCCCGGACTATTCCAATATCGAGATGCGCGAGCGGATGAGCGGCAATCTCTGCCGTTGCGGCGCCTATTCCAATATCGCGCAGGCCATGGCGCAGGTCGCGGGAGCAAAGGCATGAAGAGCTTCACCTATGAACGGGCGAAGACGCCCGAGCAGGCCGCCGCCGCCGTAGCCGGCCGGCCTGGCGCCAAATATCTGGCTGGCGGCACCAATTTGCTCGACCTGATGAAGCTGGAGATCGAGACGCCCACTCATCTGGTCGATGTCCAGGATCTGAAGCTCGACCGGATCGAGAAGACAGCGGAGGGCGGGCTGCGGATCGGCGCGCTCGTCACCAACACGGCGCTGGCGTCGGACATGGCGGTCCGCCGCGACTATGGCGTCCTTGCCCGTGCGATCGTTGCCGGCGCCAGCGGCCAGCTGCGCAACAAGGCGACGACAGCGGGGAACCTGCTGCAGCGAACCCGCTGCCCCTATTTCTACGACACCAACATGCCCTGCAACAAGCGTCGGCCCGGCACCGGCTGCGCGGCGATCGGCGGCTTTTCCCGGCAGCTGGCCGTCATCGGTTCGTCGGACCAGTGCATCGCCACCTATCCCGGCGACATGGGCGTGGCGCTGCGCCTCCTCGATGCGAAGGTCGAGACGGTGAAGGCCGATGGCGCGAAGCGCGCAATCGATTTTGCCGACTTCCATCGCCTGCCCGGCAATGAGCCGCAGCGCGACAATGTGCTGGAGGCTGGCGAACTGATCACCGCCGTCACCCTGCCCAAGCCGATCGGCGGCACCCAGCTCTATTACAAGGTGCGCGACCGGGCCTCCTATGCCTTCGCGCTGGTTTCGGTCGCCACCGTCATCCAGAAGGACGGTAGCGGACGCGTGGCATTTGGCGGCGTCGCCCATCGGCCCTGGCGGGTGGAAGCGGCCGAAGGCGCCTTTCCAGGCGGCGCCCGCGCGGTGACGGAGAAGGTCTTTGCCGATGCCCGTCCGACCGAGGACAACAGGTTCAAGCTGAAACTGGCCGAGCGGACGCTGGCGTCGCTCATGGCCCAGGCGAGGAGTTGATCCCATGAAATTCGATGCCCCCGCCAAAGCCAATCTGTTCGATCAGGCCAAGATCGTCGGCAAGTCGACGCCCCGGATCGACGGCCCGCTCAAGACCACCGGCCAGGCGCCCTATGCCGCCGAACGCCATGATGTCATCGCCAACCAGGCCTATGGCTTCGTCGTCGGATCGGCCATCGCCAAGGGGCGGATCGCCGCGATGGACACCAGCCTGGCCCGCGCCGCGCCGGGCGTGATCGCGATCGTGACCGCCCCCGATACCAAGCCGGTCGGCAAGGGCATGATGAACTATGCCCCGCTGTTCGGTGGCAGCGACATCCATCATTATCATCAGGCGATCGCCTGTGTGGTGGCCGAAAGCTTCGAGCAAGCGCGCGCCGCCGCGGCGCTCATCCGCACCGATTATGTGCGGGACAAGGGCGTGTTCGATTTTCCTGCCGTCGCCCCGGCCGCGCCGCTGGCCAAGGGGCAGGGAGGCAAGCCCGACACCAGCAGTCAGGGCGATTTCGCCACCGCCTTCGCCGCAGCGCCGGTGAAGCTCGACGCGCGCTACAGCACCGCGAACGAAAGTCATTCGATGATGGAACCGTTCGCCACCATCGCTGCCTGGGACGGCGACAGGCTGACGCTCTGGACGTCCAACCAGATGATCGCCTGGGCCAAGCAGAGCATGGGCAAGATCCTGGGCATCGACCCTGCCAATGTGCGGGTGGATTCGCCCTATATTGGCGGCGGTTTTGGCGGCAAGCTGTTCGTGCGGGCGGATGCCGTGCTGGCGGCGCTGGGTGCCAAGGTGGCCGGACGGCCGGTCAAGATTGCCGTGCAGCGCCCGCTGATGGCCAATAACGCGACCCATCGCCAGGCGACGATCCAGCGCATCCGTATCGGCGCGGAGCGGGACGGGCGGATTACCGTGATCGGGCATGAAAACTGGTCGAGCAACATCAACGGCACGGATGGCGAGGATGGCACGGCCCAGACGCCCAAAGTCTATGCCGGCGCCAATCGCATGACCGCCAATCATGTCGCCATGCTCGATCTGCCGGAGGGCAATGCGATGCGCGCGCCCGGCGAAGCACCGGGGCATCTGGCGCTGGAAGTGGCGATCGACGAACTGGCCGAAAAGCTCGGCATGGACCCGATCGAACTGCGCATCCGCAATGAGCCCGAAGGGACGGTGCCCGCCAACGCGACCCAGCGCATTTCCGACCGCAATCTGGTCCGCTGCCTGCGCGAAGGGGCGGAGCGGTTCGGTTGGGCGCAGCGCAGCGCCAGGCCGGGGCAGCGCCGCGAGGGCGCCTGGCTGATCGGCATGGGCGTCGCGGCGGGCTATCGCGGCGGGCCGACGGCGACCTCCGGCGCGCGCGCACGGCTCGGCACGGATGGCCGTATCACCATCGAAACCGACATGACCGACATCGGTACCGGCAGCTACACCATCATCGCCCAGACCGCGGCGGAAACCATGGGCGTGCCGCTCGATCGGGTCCAAGTGGTGCTGGGCGATTCCGATTTTCCCGCTTCATCGGGTTCGGGCGGCCAATGGGGCGCGGCCAGTTCGACCGCCGGCGTCTATGCCGCCTGCGTGGCGTTGCGCCGCGCGATCGGCCAGAAACTGGGGTTCGACGCCGATAGCGCGACCTTTGCCGACGGCCGGATCGATGCGGGCGGTCGCCGCATGGCGCTGACCGATGCCGGCGCCCTGACGGCGGAGGATGAAATCAGCTTCGGCGATTTCAAGAAGGGCTATGACGTCGGCACTTATGCCGGCCATTTCGCCGAGGTGGCGGTCAACGCCTATACCGGCGAAACCCGCATACGCCGCATGCTGGCGGTGTGCGATGCCGGCCGCATCCTCAATCCGCTGTCGGCGCGCAGCCAGGTGATCGGTGCCATGGTCATGTCGGCCGGCTCCGCCCTGATGGAGGAACTGGCGGTCGACACCCGCTTCGGCTTCTTCGTCAATCACGACCTTGCCGGCTATGAAGTGCCGGTCCACGCCGACATCCCGCATCAGGAATGCATCTTCCTCGACACGCTCGACCCGGTGGTCTCGCCGTTGAAGGCGAAGGGGGTGGGGGAATTGGGCATATGCGGTCCCGGATCGGCGATCGCCAACGCCATCTACAATGCCACCGGCATCCGTGTGCGTGACTATCCCCTGACGCTGGACAAATATCTCGACCAGATGCCCGACATCGCCTGACCCTCAACCGGAGCAAGAGCATGAAGCCGGACAAGACCGCCATCGTCCTGATCGAATATCAGAATGATTTCGTCAGCGAGGGCGGTGCCCAGCATGAGGCGGTGCGGGACGTGATGCGCGCCACCAGCATGCTGGCGAACAGTATCGCGCTGCTGGATGGCGCGCGCCAGGCGGGACTCACCATCCTTCATGTGCCGATCAGCTTTGCGGAGGGCTATCCCGAACTGTCGCCCCGGCCCTATGGCATCCTTGCCGGCGTGATCGCCGCCAGGGCCTTTCGCCGTGGCAGCTGGGGCGCGCAGATTGCCGATGCGATGGCGCCGACCGATGGCGAGATCGTGGTGGAGGGCAAGCGTGGCCTTGACTGCTTCGCCAGCACCAATATCGACTTCATCCTGCGCCAGCATGGCATGACGCACCTGGCCATTGCCGGCTTTCTCACCAATTGCTGTGTCGAATCCACCATGCGCTCCGCCTATGAACGGGGCTATCATGTCGCGACGCTGATTGACTGCTGCGCCACCATCGGCGAGGAGGAACAGCGCGTTGCGATCACCAAGGATTTCCCGATGTTCTCGCTGCCAATGACCGGGCGGGATTTTCTCGCGCAATTTGGCTGAAGGACCGATCTGTCCCCTCCAGAGCGGGGGACTTCTGGCCGGGAGGGCAGCATTTGCCCTGATGCCTGCACCATTCTGCAAACGCTTCATAAGTTTATGTTGCTGTGCAGCATAAGCCATTGTGGGCCGTAATCGCCGCGGTTAGGGGCGCTTTCGATGAGGCTGGCAGGGAACAGGTGTCGAGTTGGCGAGTGAGCGTTTCGGCTTGCGGCAGGCGGCCGCGTGGCTGTCGGAGGTGGTGGGGCCTGACCGCAGCTATGTGAATGTCGGGATCGTCTATACGGTGGCGATCAGCCTGTTGTCGCTGGCCACCCCCATTTCCGTGCAACTGCTGATCAACTCCGTGGCGCGTACCGCGCTGGTCGCGCCCTTGTGGATCCTGTCCGGCGTGCTGCTGGCACTGCTGCTGGTCGTGGCGGGGCTGAGCGCGCTGCGCGTCTATCTGCTGGCGATCTTCGAACGCCGCATCTTTGCGCGGGTGGTCGCGGAAATCACCGTGCGCGCGGTGCATGCGCAAAACCCCTTCTTCGTGGATGAAAGCCGGGGCAGCCTGTTCAACCGCTATTTCGACATGGTGATCGTCCAGAAATCGGTGCCCAGCCTGGTGATCGGCGCCTTCACCATCGTGCTGCAGGGGGCAGTGGGACTGGTGGTGACCAGCTTCTACCATCCCTTCTTCCTGGCCTTCAACCTGGTGCTGGTGACGGTGTGCCTGATGATCTGGCTGGCCTGGCGGCATGGCGCGATCACCGGCGCGGTGGGCGTGAGCCACGCCAAGCATAATGCCGCGCACTGGCTGGAAAGCGTCGGCGGTTCCAACGGTTTCTACAAGTCGGCCCGGCACCTGAATTTCGCGATGGATCGCTCCGAAACGGTCATTTCCGACTATATTGCCGCGCATCGCCGCTATTTCCGCTACAGTTTCGCCCAGACGCTGGGCTATTTCCTGGTCTATGCCTTCGCGGCGGCTGCCTTGCTTGCGCTCGGCGGGAATCTGATCCTGGCCGGCCAGCTTTCGATCGGGCAACTGGTCGCGGCGGAACTGATCCTGTCCGGCGTCTTCTACGGCATCTACCAGCTCGGTTCCTATCTCGACACCTTCTATGATCTGGTCGCGAGCAGCGAGGAGTTGTCGCAAATCCTGGCCATCCCGCAGGAGCGGCTGGGCCAGCGCGGGGAGGCGCCGCGCGACGGATCGGTGCGCTTCCGCGATGTCGAGATCGACAAGGCCCAGATCAATTTCGAGATTGCGAGCGGCGAACAGGCGGTGATCCTGGCCGAACCGGGCATGGAAAGCGCGCTGGCGCTGCTGCTCAAACGCCACGCCGCGCCCGACAGCGGCATCGTCCTGATCGGCGGCAGCGAACTGGGCAGTTTCGACATGTATCTGCTGCGATCGGCGGTGATGGTGCTCAATCGTCCGACCATCATCGATGTCACCCTGCGCGAATATCTGTCGTTCGCCGAAGGCCGCGACATGGATGGGGCACGGATCATGAACGCGCTGGAACGGGTGGGCCTGGGCGCGCGGCTCGCCAGGCTGCCGCACGGGCTGGATACCCAACTCGCCAGCTCCGGCTCGCCGCTGTCGATCGTCGAAGTGATGCAGCTCAAGCTTGCCAATGCTCTGCTCAGCCGTCCGCGCGTGCTGCTGTTGTCGCAACTTTACGACATGATGCCGATTGCCAGCCTCAAGGCGACATTGGCCGAGTTGCGGGCAGCGGGTACGACCGTGCTGCTCAGCAGCGGGCGCCCCGAAGCGCTCGACCTCGACGCCTGGTATTGGGTTGGCGCGCGCGCGCAGCAACGGTTCACCGACAAGGATGAATTTGCCCGCTTCGTTGCGGCGCGGGAGGCGCAGGCATGACGCTCGATCGCGCCCAGGCCGAACATTTCCCGTCGCTCGCCCAGTTGCGGCCGCCCCGACTGGTGACGACCGTCGCCTGGCTCATCCTGCTGGGCGTCCTGCTCGTGCTGGCGATCCTGTTCGTGCCCTGGCAGCAGACGGCGCAGGGCGGTGGCCAGGTCACGACGTTGAGCGCGCAGGACCGCGCCCGCGACGTATCCTCGCTGGTGAGCGGCCGCGTCGCCGAGTTCTACGTCAGGGACGGCGATCATGTCCGGGCCGGCGATCCGATCGTCCGGGTGGTCGATGTCGATCCCGATTTCCTCGCCCGGCTGGCCGGGGAAAAGGCGCAGGTCGAGGCGCAGATCGCGGCGGTCCAGCAGGCGCGGGCGACCGCGATGATCGACGTCAATCGCACCAGTCAGCTTTATGCCGAAGGGCTGGCCGCCCGGCGCGATTATGAGCAGACCCAGATCAAGGTCGCGGATGTCGATGCGAAGCTGGCCGAAGCGCGCGCGAAGCTCAAGCAGATCGAGATCAAGCTCGCGCAAAGTTCGGCGCAGATCGTCTCTGCGCCGCGCGAAGGTCGGGTGCAGGATCTGAATGCCGCAGCGGGCGGCGCGCTGATCTCGTCCGGCACGGTGCTGGCGACGATCGCGCCCGAGAATATAACCCGCGCGGTCGAGCTGTATGTCGATGGGCGCGACGTGCCCCTGGTCGAGCCGGGGCGCCAAGTGCGGCTCGAATTTGAGGGCTTTCCGGCCTTCCAGTTCAGTGGCTGGCCGGCTTTTGCTGTTGGCATCTATGACGGCCAGGTGCGGTCGGTCGATCCCACGCCGCGCACCGACGGACTGTTCCGGATCTTGGTGGAACAGGCGCCGGGCAAGACCGCCTGGCCGGAGCGACGCTTCGTCCGTCAGGGCAGCAAGGTGCTGGGCTGGGTGCAGGGCGACACGGTGCCGGTCTGGTATGAATTGTGGCGCCAGCTCAACGACTTTCCGCTCAACTTCGGCCAGGATCAGGTGGCCGGCAAGGGCGAGGCGAAAGCGCCCAAGGACGACAAGAGTTCGATCGAGAAGAAGAAGTGACGATGTGGCGCGCGATGGCGCTTCCCATGCTGGTCGTGGCCATGGGCGCGGGCACCCTCCCGTGCGCGGCTGGTGCAGCCATGTCGGTCGATGCGACGCCCGCGCCGACCGCAGGGCAGCCCTCGACGCCGCTGACGCTGGATGAGGTGCTGCAATCCTCGGCCCGCTCGGCGCCCGATATCATTGCCGCTTTGGCGCGCGCGCGTCAGGCCGAAGGGCGCGCGATCAGCGCACAGGGCGCTTTCGACACGGTGTTTTCCGTGGATGCCCGCAGCCGGGTCGAGGGCTATTATGACGGCACGCTGATCGACAGCAAGGTCGAACGCCCGCTGACCGGCAATGGCGGCTATGTCTATGGCCAATATCGCAATTCGCGCGGGGATTTCCCGGTCTATGAGGATAAGGCCTATACCAATCGCGCGGGCGAGCTGAAGATCGGGGCGCTCTATGCCCTGATGCGCGATCGCCTGATCGACGCGCGGCGATCCGCGTCGCAAATCGCCGGCAATCACATTGACATCGCGCGCTTTGAAACGCGGGCGACCGCCATCGGCGTGCAGGCGCGCGCCATTGCGGCCTATCAGAAATGGGTGGCGAGCGGCCTCAAGCTCAAGGCCTATGAGGCGCTCTACGATCTGGCGGAAAGCCGTAGCCAGGGCATTGCGCGCCAGGTGCAACTGGGCGCCAAGTCCGCGATATTGCTGACCGAGAATGAAGCCAACATGGTCAAGCGCGAGGCGCTGGTGGTGCAGGCGCGGCAGGAGTTCATGGCGGCGGCCAACAGCTTCTCGCTCTATTATCGCGATGCGGACGGATTGCCGATCCTCGTCGATGCTGCGCGCCTGCCCGCGTCTGCCTCCGCGTTCGACGGCCTGCGGATCAACCCGCTGTTCGCGATCGAGGATCGCCCCGACTTCGGCATCCTGCTGGAGGAAATCGACAACGCCTCGGTCAAGCTGGCGCTTGCCGAGAACGACACCCGCCCCAAGCTGGACTTCGAGGGGCAGGTCGCCAAGGATGTCGGTGCCCAGGGGCTGGGAGGCTATAGCCGTACGCCGCTGGAGGTGATCGTCGGCGTGACCTTCAAGGTGCCGCTGCAGAACCGCAAAGCGAGGGGCAAGGTTGCCGAGAGCCAGGCAAAGATCGACGAACTCACCGTCAAGCAGCGCTATCTGGCGGAAAAGATCCGCACCGAAGTGGCCGGCATCGGCATCGAGGTCGACGCCGCGCGCGTGCTGGTCGATACGACCCGCCGGCAGCGCGACCTGGCCGAACGACTGGCCCAGGCCGAACGGCGCCGCTTCGATCTGGGATCGAGCGATTTCTTCCTGGTCAATAGTCGCGAGGAAGCGGCCACCGACGCCGCGGTCAAGCTGATCGAGGCGCAGGCCCGCATCGCCGCGGCCCAGGCCGAAATGGCGGCGGCAACGGCCGATGATCGGGCGCTGGGACTGGATCGCAGCTAGGCGGCATATGGCTGCGACCTGGCGTCAGGTCGCCGGTCGGTCGGGAAAACGGGCCTTGATCGCCGCATAGGCGGCTCTCGCCTTCATCAGGGCGTCGAACTGGACATGCTGCCAGGGCGAGCCGATCGCGACGGCGCCATCGACAATCTTCCGGTTGCTGCCCCAAAGTCGATGGCAGTGCCCGGCGCCGCGTGGGACGCAACTGTCGAAGGACATGCCGGGGCGGGCCCCGATGCGATCCCTGATGTCGCGCATCAGAAGCTGGCCCGGCGCATAAGCGCGATAATCCTCGTCGAACGCCATCTTGAAGCCATGGCCCCAGATGGCGGCTTCAAACCAGCTCGACATGGCGATGGCGCGGCCCCCGACCGACAGGGTGGCGAGGCGGGCGCTGCCGTTCGCATGACCGCGTTCTATCACTTCGCAAAACAGGGCCTGGGTCGCGCCGTCGCTTGCCAATGCGCTGCCGCTACGGCCTTTCCAGCCCGATGCCTCAAGGTCCAGAAACGCGTCGATCCAGGCTGTGCATGGCGCGTCCGGCGCCAGAATGTCGATCGTGACCGGGCCATGGTCCTGTTCCAGCCGCTTCGACAGGCTGCGCAGTCGGCTCCGCATTTTCGCGTCGCCGCGGCCTTCCCCTTCCTTGCCGGCGCGATAGGCTGGACGATCATGGCAATGGATGGTGTGGAATGCTCGCCTTTCCCGTTCGCAGCGGTCGAACAGGGCGATACTGACCGGATCGTCGGCATCCAGTCCGGAGACATGCAGCATGATCTCCCCGCCTGTGCGCTGGTCCAGGAAGGCGAACAGGCTCTTCCAGAACAGATCGGCGGACTGCGCGATGACCAGCGGCGTACCCAGGAACTGGTTGGTCGCCGACCAGTTGCGCCAGATGCGAACGGGCCACCGGCCGAAGCGTGGTGCAGCGATCAGCGGCATGACGCCCAGCCATGGTCCATCGATGGGCGCAACGACGGCCAGAAGCACGTCAGCGCCATCAGGCGCGTGGCTCAGGGCGGCGTCCATGAACCAGTCCTGCGCGAAGACATTGGCGGCCCCGGCCAGTGCCGACAGGGCTGCCCACTGCGCGCGATCATCGGCCGTCAGATCGACATGGCGCAGGATGCGGACGGCAGGTTGGTCGGCGTCCGACATCGGCCAGGCATGGCTGGCGTCCGGTTGGAAGCTGCCGGAGGCGGGAAGGTGGCTCATAACAGCCCGGCCTTGCGCGCCACGCGGCACCCGATCGAGCGCCATTTGGCGGCCTTGGGCCATATCGGCACGTCGCCGGTGGGCAGGCCCCATCGCCGCAGCAGCGGATTGATCTGCATGGCGTCGCCCAGCGCCTGGCTCCACTGGCTCTGCCAAGTGATCGACAGCGAAATGGACGGCTCCGCGCCCGCCCTGACCCAATGGGGCGAGGCATAGGGGATGAACAGGCCGTCGCCCGGCTGCATGGGGTGGATGTCGGCATCCGCCTCATAGGCGTCGTTCCAGGGCAGCATATTGTCGCCACCACCATAATAGGCTTCGTGCCGGTCGATCGGCAGCCATGGTGCCATAGGGCGATAGGTCGCGAACTGTTTGTCGCCCGCGATCTGGAAGAGGATATTATATTCGCAATCGAAGTGAAACGGGGTGAGCGTTCCCGGCGCGGAAATGAAGATGAACCCCCGCACCGTCAGCCCCGGACCGGTCGCTGGAGAAATTGCGGGGCCGATCTGGTCCATCAGCCTGGCCAGCAACTCGCGATAGGCGGGCAGTTGCTCGACGAAGCGGAGCATGATCCAGTTGCCGCTGGTCTGGATCGAGCGAATGACGGTGGCGACATCGGCGTCGTCGGAGCGGTCCATCGCGAATTCGCCGCCATTGGGGGCGTTGCCGATCCGGCGTTCGACAAATTGCGGTGGCAGGTCGATGCTGGCTTTTGCCAGGGCTTCGAACGAGAGCAGCGGATGGTCCGTCAGGCTATGCTGCAGCATGGTCGGTGACAGCGGATAGGCGCTGGCGAAAGGACCGAGACTGGACGGCGCAACAAAGCTCATGGAGGAAGTTCTTCCGCAATGACGAGATCAATTGCCGCAAACTTGTCGTGCAAGGTTGAAGATCGCGTTAAACAAGATGCGCGTCTTCCTGTATATTTTTAGGCCATAAGAGGTTCATTTTCTGTCTGGGATGAGTTGAAACGGTGATGCGGAAATATCGATTTGGATGAAAAATGGTTGCGGCAATGATTTCTGGTCTGTTTCCGCATTGATGCGATGAAGAAGATCGCAATGCGGTGTTTCGATCGTGCCTGGTCTTAGATGTGCGCTATTCTCCCCTTGCGCGATTGTCGGATGCCGCGCTGGGGGCAACCGTGCGGCATCATGATATTGCCGGCAGCGGCGAGAGGTCTGTGCTTGATGGGGCGCCGCGGACGCACGCGCCGGCACGACGCATTTCGCCGCGGAGAAGCCTTGCGGCTCTGGTTCAGCTCAGCCGGTCGATCGCGTCGCTGTCGAGGCCACCGGGGATGATCATGATCGGGCAGGGCATCTTGCCCGCGTCCGATCCGGTGAAGTGGGATACCAGGGCACCGGGCGGGCCGCTGGCGGCGGCGCCCAGGACCAGGGCGGCGACATCGTCCATTTCCTCCAGCGTCTTGCGCACGACCGCGACGGGATCGCCCTGGCGCACGGTGATGCTGGGGCGGATGCCGGATTCGTCTGTCAGCGTGCCGGCCGCACTGGTCACCAGCGCTTCGGCCCGTTGCAGCGCCTCATCCTCCATCGTCGCCTGGACGCCGCCCCACTGAACGAATTCGGACGGCGGGATGAGGGCCAGGATGCGGATCGTCCCGGCCGTCTTGGCGGCGCGGCGTGCGGCGAAGCGCAGCGCGGTTTCCGCTTCGGGCGATTCGTCCACGACCACCAGATATGTCCGCATTGTTCGATATCCCCGAGAAACAAAAATCGGCCTTGCCGGCCCGTCAAAATTGCCCCGACGAACCAACGAGGTGAAATGTGGGGCATTATGGGCCCTTGCGCAAGGCGTGGCCTTGACCGTTCCGGCCAAAGGGTGAAAACGGGCTCCGAAACGGCGCGTGCCAGATAATCAAGAAGAGGCCCCGAACGCATGAGCAAGACGATCCAGATGCCTGCCCTGTCCCCCACCATGGAGGAGGGCACGCTGGCCAAGTGGCTGGTCAAGGAAGGGGACAAGGTATCGTCCGGCGACCTTCTCGCCGAGATCGAGACCGACAAGGCCACCATGGAATTCGAGGCCGTCGATGAAGGCACCGTCGCCAAGATCCTGGTGTCGGAAGGCGCCGAGGGCGTGAAGGTCGGCACCGTCATCGCGATCATCGCCGAAGAGGGCGAGGATGTCGCCGCAGCCGCCGCCAGCGGTGGCGCTGCCCCCGCGCCCAAGGCTGATGCGGTTCCCGCCAAGGCCGAAGTCGCCGCTCCCGCCGCCAAGGCTGATCCGGTGCCGGCGAAGGCCGCCGCCCCCGCCGCCGCTCCGGCGGAAGGCCGCGTGAAGGCCAGCCCGCTGGCCCGTCGCCTGGCCGAAGCCAAGGGCGTCGATCTGGCTGCTGTCGCCGGTTCGGGTCCCAATGGCCGCATCGTCAAGGCTGACCTGGATGGCGCCGCTGCTGTCCCGGCCAAGGCCGCTGCGCCGACCGCCGCCCCGGCCGCTGCTGCGCCCGCCGCTGCCCCCGCGCCGGTGGCCGCCGCCGCGCAGGATTTCGGCATCCCGCACGAAGTCATCAAGCTCAACGGTATGCGCAAGACGATCGCGCGCCGCCTGACCGAGTCCAAGCAGCAGGTGCCGCACATCTACCTGACCGTGGACATCCAACTCGACAAGCTGCTGAAGCTGCGCGGCGAGCTGAACGCCGGCCTGTCGGGCCGTGGCGTCAAGCTGTCGGTCAACGACCTGCTGATCAAGGCGCTGGGCGTCGCGCTGATGCAGGTGCCCGAGTGCAACGTGCAGTTCGCCGGCGACCAGATGCTGCAGTTCAAGCGCGCCGATATTTCGGTGGCCGTGTCGATCCCCGGTGGCCTGATCACCCCGATCGTGACTGGCGCCGACATCAAGGGTGTGGCCGCGATCTCGAACGAGATGAAGGATCTGGCCGATCGCGCCAAGGCCGGCAAGCTGCAGCCGAGCGAATATCAGGGCGGCACCGCGTCGCTGTCGAACATGGGCATGTTTGGCATCAAGCAGTTCGAAGCCGTCATCAACCCGCCGCAGGGCATGATCATGGCGATCGGCGCGGGCGAGAAGCGTCCCTTCGTGGTCGATGACTCGCTCCAGATCGCGACCGTGATGTCGGCGACCGGCAGCTTCGATCATCGCGCGATCGATGGCGCCGACGGCGCTCGCCTGATGAAGGCGTTCCGCGAACTCATCGAAAATCCGCTGGGTATGCTGGCCTGATGGCGAAGATCGACGAGCAGCCGCCGGAGCATAGCCCGGCGGTGCGCGTCATCGCCATGCCAGCCGATACCAATCCCCATGGGGATATTTTCGGCGGCTGGCTGATGAGCCTGATGGATTCGGCTGCGGGTTCGGTTGCGGCGCGCTACAGCCACGGCCGTGCGGTGACGATCGCGGTGGAGGGCATGACCTTCCACCGTCCGGTCATCGTCGGCGATGAGGTGTCGGTGTTCGCGACGCTGAAGTCGGTCGGCCGCACATCGATGAAGATCGATGTCGAGGCGTGGCGCCGTGCCCGCCATGACGACCGATCCTATCGCGTGACCCAGGCGACCTTCACCTTCGTGGCGATCGGTGAGGATCGCCAACCCCGTTCCGTGCCGCCGCTGCCTGCTCAATAAGGGCGCGGCCTGACCAAGATATCGAAAGAACGAGAGAGACCATGGCTGATACCTATGACCTGATCGTCCTCGGCTCCGGCCCAGGCGGCTATGTTGCCGCCATCCGGGCGGCGCAACTGGGCCTCAAGACCGCGATCGTGGAGCGCGAAAATCTGGGCGGCATCTGCCTCAACTGGGGCTGCATTCCGACCAAGGCGCTGCTGCGTTCGGCCGAAATCTTCCATTATATGCAGCATGCCAAGGATTATGGCCTGGTTGCCGAGAAGATCAGCGCCGACATCGAGGCGGTGGTGAAGCGTTCGCGCGGCGTCGCCAAGCAGCTCAATCAGGGCGTCACGCACCTGATGAAGAAGAACAAGATCGCCGTCCACATGGGCGACGGCAAGCTGACCGGCAAGGGCAAGCTGACCGTCACCAAGGACGGCAAGAGCGAAGAGCTGACCGCCAAGCATATCATCATCGCGACCGGCGCCCGCGCCCGCGACCTGCCGCAGCTGAAAGCCGACGGCAAGCGCGTGTGGACCTATCGCCACGCCATGACTCCGGCGGAAATGCCGACCAAGCTGCTGGTCATCGGATCGGGTGCGATCGGCATCGAATTCGCCAGCTTCTACAACGACATGGGCGCTGATGTGACCGTGGTCGAGATGATGGACAGGATCGTGCCGGTCGAGGATGCCGATGTCTCGGCCTTCCTCGAAAAGGCGGTCAAGAAGCAGGGCATGACCATCCTGACCGGCGCCAAGATCGAGAAGATCGCCGCGACCGACAAGGCCGTGACCGCGACCATCAAGGACAAGGCCGGCAAGGACATCACCGCCGAATATAGCCATGTCATCGTGGCGATCGGGATCGTGCCCAATGTCGAGAATATCGGTCTGGAAGAGGTCGGCGTCGAGCCCGACCAGCGCTTCCACATCAAGACCGACCCCTATGGCCGCACCAATGTCGACGGCATCTGGGCGATCGGCGACGTCACCGCGCCGCCATGGCTGGCCCACAAGGCGAGCCATGAAGCCGTCACCACGGTCGAGGCGATCGCGCAGGCGCTGGGCAACAAGGATGTCCACCCGCATGCGATGGACGTGCGCAACATTCCGGGTTGCACCTATTGCCACCCGCAGATCGCATCGGTCGGCCTGACCGAAGCCAAGGCCAAGGAAGCGGGCTACGACGTCAAGGTCGGCATGTTCCCCTTCATCGGCAATGGCAAGGCGATCGCGCTGGGCGAGGCCGAGGGCTTCACCAAGACCGTGTTCGACGCCAAGACCGGCGAACTGCTGGGTGCCCACATGATCGGCGCGGAAGTGACCGAGATGATCCAGGGCTATACCATCGGCAAGACGCTGGAGACGACCGAGGCGGAGCTGATGCAGACGGTGTTCCCGCACCCGACCATCTCGGAATCGATGCATGAAAGCGTGCTCGCGGCTTATGGGCGTGCGCTCCATATCTGATCGGCAGGTCATGCTGGCAAAGGGCGCGGGGATGTTCATCCTCGCGCTTTTTTGCGTGCTGGGAATCGCGCTGGCGCAGCGCAATGGGCTGCTTGACGATCTGAATATCGGCCTGATGGGCTGGGCCGGGCAGGGGCGCGAGACGGCGCTGGGCGGGCATGTGACCATGGTCATGCGGCTCGCCTCGGCGATCGGTGGCACGGCGATCCGCATCATCCTGTCGCTGGTCGTGCTGGGGGCGCTGGTCTTTACCGGGCGGCGTGCGGCGGCCTCGTGGTTTGCGGGGGTGGAGATTGGCGGCACGCTGCTCAACCTCATCCTCAAGCAGATTTTCGCCGCGCCCCGGCCCGACCTGCTGCCGCATCTCGACATCGTGCATAGCTATAGCTTTCCCAGCGGCCATGCGGCGGGGAACATGATGTTCTTTGGTGCGCTGGCGATGCTGGCCGGCCGACGCTGGGCTTATGGCGCGGGCGGGGCGATGATCGCGCTGATCGGCGCCAGCCGGGTGTGGCTGGGCGTGCATTGGCCAAGCGATGTGATGGCCGGATGGGTCGAAGGGCTGGGCTGGCTTATGCTGTGCGCGGTCTGGCTACCAGCGCGGCGAGGGCAGCAGTAAGGCGCGGGTGATGTTGCCGTGCGGCGGCATGCCGTCGGCGGTGACGAAGCCATGGACCCAGAAACTGTCCCAGGCGCTGAGCATCGCGATGATGAGCAGCGTCAGGCCGGCGCCGACGCAGAGCAGGCGGGCTCTGCGCAGCGGATTGGCCGGCATCAGCGCCAGCAGCACGAGCGGCAGCAGCGGCAGGAAATAGCGGCCCTGCGTCCCCTGGATATAATCGGCGCCGAGCGGCGTGCCGGTGAGATACATGGCGGTTTCAATCAGCAGCGCGGTGCCGAGCGCGATCGCCAGCCACCAGAGCCGCTGGCCGAGGCCGAAGCGCACGCCCGATCCGCTCAGCACGGCGCTGCCAAGCATCAGCAGGGCAAGGGGGTAAGCGAGCAGCGGCAGCAGGATCGCGTTCCAGCCGAAGCGGCCGACGATTTGCAGCGCATAGACTGGTGCCCGCTCGACGATGCTGGAGACGAGGATCCGGGCATAGCCGGCCGGATCGGCCAGGATCACGGCGAGTTGCTGCGCCAGCGGCGCGGTCAGCACGCTCTCTCCGGTCTTGCGCGAGGTGATGTGATAGAGCGCCTGGCTGCCGCCGTTCGCCTTCATCCAGACAGCGAAGATGACAGCCCCCAGCAGCATCGCGCTCAGGATCAGCGCGTTGCGAAGCAGGCTGGCGCGGCTGGGCCAGCGCAGGCCGGCGGCCATCAGCGGCAGATAGACGCCCTTGGCCAGCGCCAGCAGCGGCGCGGTGACCAGCGTGGCGACGGTGCTGGCGCGCTGCGGCGCCATGAAGCCGATCCGCAGCGCCAGAGCGAGGCCGAGAAAGCCAACGCCGTTGATGACCGCATCGGGCGAGAGCGAGCCGGTCTGATAGCAGAAGGTCGGCAGCAGCGCGGTGCCGAGCAGCGCCATCCGGCCGAAGGGGATGAGGCGCAGCGCGGCGACGAGCAGCAGCAATGCGGTCAGCGCATTGACAATACGGCCGGCGTAGAAGGCGCCGATGCGCGGCAGGCCGAGCGCATCGCCGATCGCGAGGCCGACGGCGCCGGGGGCATAGAGGGTCGGCGCATAGCTGGCGACATTGGGAAATTCGGCAAAGCGCGTGCCGGGGCGGGCAGCGTCGGCGGCCCAGGCGCGGTCGATCATCGCCTTGTCATAGCGGTGGCGTTGGCCGTCCGGTTCGGTCGGGAAATCGTTGGCATGAAGATCGACCGCCGCGCGCGACAGTTCCGCGCCGATCCGGTCGCCCTGGATTTGCGTCACGACATGGCCCTGCGACAGGGCCAGCGCCTTCATATAATGCTGGTTCTCATCCGGAGCCTGGAAGGGCGGGGTCAGAGTCGCGAAGAACAACGTCGCGAGGCAGATCGCAAGAAGCACTATCCGTTCGAGACGCGACCATGGCGCGGCGATCGCCATGTCGGCATAAGGATGGTGCCTGAAAGAAGATCGCTCGCTGCGCATGCCCGCCGTTCGGTTGAATATTGATACGCCCTAGATATGCCCCGTTAACATTTCGCGATGGACACTATGAAGGCCGAAAATATGCGACATTGGTTTGTTCCGGCCCTGCTGCTGCTGTCGACGCCGGCATGGGCTGAAGAGTCAGACAAGGAGGTGCCCGCCGGGATGATCCTGCACGCCGACACGCCGTTGTTCGGTGACGAGACCGAGGATAAATGGCCGCAGGCTTTTACGAGTGATGATGCCAAGGAATTTGGTTGCACCAGTCGTGTTGCCTTCGGCGACTGGCAGATCCAGCCGTCCGATCCTGATGAGGATCCATTCTGGTACCGGATCAGCAACTATGGGGTGTTCCATTGCTGGGCCAATGTCGCGCAGGCATCTGCGCGCGAGGCGCTGGCTCATGCGGAGGTCGTGCCATCCTTTTTTTATATTTCTGGGCACGCAAGGCGCAACGGAACTTTGGGCGTTGCAGAAGGGCGCTGTACCGGGCAGCGATTATCTGCTGCTGGCGCGCGAGCGCGGTGATGGGATCATCAGGCGCTTCTTTCTTTTGCAGCGTGATTGCACGGGGCAAGCCCTGCGCAAAGGACGGCAACTCGACATATTGAACACCCGCTATTGTCATGTCGCTTCGCCGGCCGATCTGCTGGCAATTGCCCGGAGGATGGTGAAACGCCAGCCCTTGGGCATACTGGCGCTAGTGCCTGACGCCAAAGATGACGGCGAAGTTGACAGGCAAACGCCCTAGGCGTGCCCTGAAAAAGGAAGAGGCCCTCAGGCCTCTTCCGCTTCCAGTTCCTGCTCGACCGGCGGGTGGAGCCGCAGGCGGGTGACGCGGCGGCCGTCGCTGGCCAGGACTTCCAGTTTCCAGCCGCTCTGTTCGTGCGGGATGATCTCGCCCGGTTCGGGGACGCGGCCGGCGAGCACGAAGGCGAGCCCGCCCAGCGTGTCGACATCTTCCTCAATCTCGCCCAGGCGCGGGTCGATTTCCTCGGCCACATCGTCCAGTTCGGCGCGGGCGTCGGCATCCCACATGCCGCCTTCCAGCGGCACCAGCATCGCTTCGGGCGCGTCGTCATGCTCGTCCTCGACCTCGCCGACGATTTCCTCGACCAGATCCTCGAAGGTCAGCAGCCCTTCGGTGCCCGAATATTCGTCCAGCACGATGGCGAGATGGGTGCGCTTGGCGCGCATTTCGGCGAGCAGGTCGAGCGCGCCCATGCTTTCGGGCACATAGAGCGGCTGGCGGATCAGCGGCGCCAGCGTGTCGGGCACCGGCGCCTTGCCAGCGAGGATCGCGAAGGCATCGCGGATATGGACCATGCCGACGATCGTATCGAGCGTCTCGCGATAGACCGGGATGCGGCTATGACCGGCTTGGGCGAACAGTTCGGCCAATTCGGCAAAGCTCGCCTTTTCCTCGATCGCGACAATGTCGGCGCGGGGCAGGGCGACGTCGTCGACCGTATGTTCGGAAAAATGCAGCAGGTTGCGGACCATCTGCCGCTCGATCGCGGACAGGTCGCCCTTGGCAGGCGGGGCCGCGCCCTCTTCCTGCTCTTCCTCATCATATTCGTCGAGCGCCTCTTCCAGTTCCTTGCGGAGGCTGGGGGCTTCATTCTCGCCGAACAGGAGCGACTTCAGGCCGCTCCATAAACCGCCCTCGTTACTACTGTCCGCTTCCTTGGAACCGGCGCTATCCTTCGGGCTGCCTTCAGCCATCTTACTTCCTATTCCCCTGTTTCAGAACATTGTCGAAGCCGGTGACAGACCGGATCCGAATAAGCATGATCAACCATTGTCCCGATCCCCATAGGGATCGGCCAGGCCAAGGCTGAGGAGCGCGCGGATTTCCAGCGCTTCCATCGCCTCGGCTTCATTGTCGTCCATATGGTCATATCCAAGCAAATGAAAAGTCCCGTGGACGATCAGATGCGTGGCATGGTCGGCGACCGATATGCCCTTTTCCGCGGCTTCGGCGGCGCAGACCCCCTCGGCCAACACGATATCGCCCAGCAGAACCTCGCCATCGTCGGTATTGGCCGTCACTTCCAGCAGGTCTTCCTGCACCATCGGGAAGGACAGGACGTTGGTCGGCTTGTCCTTCTCGCGATAGGCGCGGTTGAGCTGATGCACCTCATCATCGTCGGTCAGCTTGACCGCAACTTCATAGAGGGTGGAGTCGGTCGCGAAGGCGGCATAGGGACTGTGCGCAATGGCGGCCGAAACCGCCTGTTGCGCGAGAAATTCCCAGTCCGGGCCGGGCCAGCCTTCTTCATGAAGGACAGCGACTTCGATCATAATGTTGAGATCCGTTGTGAAGATTTAGGCATCCGGCCCCTCATAGGCCTGGACGATGCGGCCGACCACCGGATGGCGGACGACGTCGCCAATGCCGAAGGGGACCATGGCGATGCCCTCGACCCCGTCCAGCCGCGCGACCGCGTCGGCCAGGCCGGAAATGCCGGGTTGCGGCAGGTCGACCTGCTTGGGATCGCCGCAGATGACCATGCGGCTGCCTTCGCCAAAGCGGGTCAGGAACATCTTCATCTGGGCGATGGTGGTGTTCTGTGCCTCGTCCAGCACGATGAAGGCATTGGCCAGGGTACGGCCGCGCATGAAGGCGAGCGGCGCAATCTCGATCTCGCCGCTGGCGATCCGCCGTTCGACCTGTTCGGCCGGCAGCGTGTCGTGCAGCGCATCGTAGATCGGCCGCAGATAGGGATCGACCTTTTCCTTCATGTCGCCGGGCAGGAAGCCGAGCTTCTCGCCCGCCTCGACAGCCGGGCGGGAGAGGATCAGGCGGTCGACGCTGCCGGTGATGAGCTGGCTGACCGCCTGGGCAACCGCCAGATAGGTCTTGCCGGTGCCTGCCGGGCCAAGCGCGAAGATGATGTCGTTCCGGGTCAGCGCCTCCATATAGGCGACCTGTGTGGCGGAGCGCGGGACGATCGTCTTCTTGCGGGTGCGGATC
Source organism: Sphingomonas sp. S-NIH.Pt3_0716 (assembly GCF_003950715.1). Lineage (NCBI taxonomy): Bacteria > Pseudomonadati > Pseudomonadota > Alphaproteobacteria > Sphingomonadales > Sphingomonadaceae > Sphingomonas > Sphingomonas sp. S-NIH.Pt3_0716. The sequence goes on from NZ_QLJK01000010.1 coordinate 53,260, forward strand.
ATCACCTTGGGCGGTTCGGCGACGTCATGGCGGATGATGCCGTCCAGCGTCGGTTCGGCCGACATGGCGATCACGGCTTCCACTGCGCCATTGTCGATTTCCTGCCCGGCGATGATGCGGTTGTAGAGGCCGGTCATTACGTCGCGGGCGCGGGCGGCGGCTTCGGCCTCGCCCTCGATCTGCAGCTTGTTGCCGCGCGCGGCGATATAGACGCCCAGGCGGTTCTCGATCGCGACCAGATTCTGGTCATATTGGCCGAACAGCGCACCCAGAAGATGCGGCTTCTCGAACGTCACTTCCAGGCGCGCGCGCTCGGCAATGTCGGTGCGGGGATGGTGCGGTTTCTTGCCCATTCAAAAGCCTCCCTGGCTCGTCATGCATCTCGTAAGGACCGGCAGGCGCCGTGGGTCGGGGAGATGGCTTCCCGGCTGTGCGGGAATGACGAGGCTTTGGTTCAAGCGGCTTTCCTCCTGCTGATTTCGCCGGCCAGGCTGTTCGGGCCGGCGCTGATGATATCGACATCGACCATGTCGCCAATGCCATATTCGGGCGCGGTGACATGGACGGATTGCAGCCAGGGCGTCTTGCCGATCAGCTGGCCGGGATAGCGGCCCTTGCGTTCGAGCAGGATGCTGGTGGTGCGGCCCACCGTGGCGGCGTTGAAATCGACCTGATGGCGGTTGATCGCGGCCTGCAGCCGGGCCAGCCGTTCGTCCATCACCGCCGCCGGGATCTGATGATCCATGTCCGCCGCCGGGGTACCGGGGCGGGGGCTGTATTTGAAGGAATAGCATTGCGCATAACGCACTTGCTCGACGATCTTGAGAGTATCTTCGAACTCTGCGTCGGTTTCGCCGGGGAAGCCGACGATGAAATCGCCGGACAGGGCGATGTCCGGCCGCGCCTCGCGCACGCGCTCGATGATGCGCAGATAGCTGTCGACCGTGTGGCTGCGGTTCATGGCCTTGAGGACACGGTCATTGCCTGATTGCACCGGCAGGTGGAGGAAGGGCATCAGCTTGGGCTCGTCGCCATGGGCGGCGATCAGCCCGTCGCTCATGTCGTTGGGATGGCTGGTGGTGTAGCGAATGCGCTCCAGTTCGCTCAGCCGTGCCAGTTCGCGGGCCAGGCCATCCATGCCCTGCATCCGGCCCCGATCATCCTCGCCGGTCCAGGCATTGACGTTCTGGCCGAGCAGGGTGATCTCGCGCACGCCGCCATCGACCAGCGCCTTGGCTTCGTCCAGGATCGCGGTCCAGCTGCGGCTGATTTCCGCGCCGCGGGTATAGGGCACGACGCAATAGGTGCAGAATTTGTCGCAGCCTTCCATGATCGTCAGGAAGGCGGTCGGCCGGGCCTGCTTGGTGCGGCCGGGCAAAGCGGCGAACTTGGAATTGGCCGGCATGTCGGTGTCGACCGCCTCCTCGCCGCGCTGCGCCTTGCCAATCAGGTCGGGCAGGCGGTGATAGGCCTGCGGGCCGACGACGATGTCGACATTGCGGGCGCGGCGCTGGATCTCGCCACCTTCGGCTTGGGCGACGCAGCCGGCGACGGCGATCATCGGGCGCGTGCCATCCTCGCGAGTCAGGCGGCCTATGTCGGAATAGACCTTGTCCACCGCCTTTTCGCGGATGTGGCAGGTGTTGAGAATGACGAGGTCGGCCTCTGCGCCATCGGCAGCAGCGGTCATGCCGCGCTCGCCCAGCATTTCGGCCATGCGTTCGCCATCATAGACGTTCATCTGGCAGCCGAAGGATTTGACCTGGAAGGTGGCCGGGCCCTTGCCGGCTTTATGTTCGGGGGCGTCGTTACGATTCATGCCGTCCAGCTATACAGGCGCTTGGCCCGAAGAGGAAGGTGGCAGGTGCGCGGCAATGCTCGCGGCGATCCGCTGGTGCGCGGTGGCGGCCAATATCTTGCGATCGGCGCAACTGGCCGGGTCAAACGGCTCCAGGAACCGGATGGTGACGGGCAGGCGGCCCTTGCGCTCCAGCAGCCGTTTGGCGTTGGCGCCGGCGGGTTCGTCACCGTGCCAGGCGATCTCCGCCGTGGCGGCGCCATAATCGATATGGACCGGCTGGATCATCACCGCGCGCGGCGGCGGCATCAGTACGGCGAGCAGCGAGGGCTTGAAGGGCAGCAGGCCACTGCCGTCGCTGGTCGTGCCTTCCGGAAAAAGCGCGACCGGCTGATGGCCGGCGAGTGCGGCGCGCAACGCATCGAGCTGGCCCGACAGGCTGCCGCGTTTCTCGCGCGAGACGAACAGGGTGTTGTTCTGGGCCGCGAGCCAGCCGATCACCGGCCAGCTGGCAATGCCGTCATGGGCGACGAAGGCTGCGCCGGTCGCGTCGGCGAGGGCGAGAATGTCGATCCAGCTGACATGATTGGCGACCAGGAACATGTCGCTGTCGACCGGGTGACCTTCCACCCGGACGCGGGCGCCGACCGAGCGGGCCGCCATCCCCAGGAAGCGGCGTGGCCAGGGAGATGGACGGCGGAGCAGGCGCCACAAGAGGTGCGGGGGCAGGCAGAGCAGCAGGCTACCCAGCAGGGCGGCGATGCGGCCTGCCCGGCGCAGTGGCGCCAAGGCGTCAGTCCTTGCGGTCGAGGGCGACGCCGTACAGTTCCATGCGATGGTCGACCAGGCGGAAGCCGAGCTTTTCGGCGATCTGCTTCTGCAGCAGTTCCAGTTCGGGGTCGACGAACTCGATGACGTTGCCGGTTTCGACATCGATCAGATGGTCATGATGCGATTCCGGGGCCGCTTCGTAGCGGGCGCGACCGTCGCCAAAATCGTGGCGCTCCAGAATGCCGGCTTCCTCGAACAGGCGCACGGTGCGGTAGACGGTGGCGATCGAGATGCCCGGATCGATGGTGGACGCGCGCTTGTGCAGTTCCTCGACATCGGGGTGATCGGTCGCGTCGCTCAGCACCTGGGCGATGACCCGGCGCTGTTCGGTGATGCGCAGGCCCTTTTCGTGGCAAAGGGCTTCGACGTCGATCTTGCGGTTCATGCGGGGGGCTGGCTCGCTTCAAAAATGGAAAAGTCGGACATTGCCTAGCCGCTTTTGTTCCAACGGAAAAGGGGCGCATCGTCGATGCGCCCCTTTCGCAATAGGTAAATGCCGAAGTTGTGGGGCTTATTTGCCGCCACGGGTCCGGCGGCGCTTGGTGCCCAGGCCGATCTTCTTGGCCAGCGAGCGGCGCTGTTCGGCATAATTGGGGGCGACCATCGGGTAATCGGCCGGCAGGCCCCACTTGGCGCGATAATCTTCGGGGGTCATCTGATAATGGGTCATCAGGTGCCGCTTGAGCATCTTCAGCTTCTTACCGTCTTCCAGGCAGATGATGTAATCCGGCTTGATCGATGCGCGCACCGAAACAGCCGGTTCCGGCTTGACTTCGGGGGCGGGTGCCGGGGTCGAAAGACCGGTCAGCGCGGCATGAACATTCTGGATCAGCGTTGCGACGTCGGAAACAGCAACACTGTTGTTCGAGACGTGCGCAGCGACAATGTCGGAGGTCAGAGTGACGAGCAGTTCGCTCTGTGCCGATTCGTTTTCCATTTTTCTTGTTTCCTGCAAAGGCTTCTATTGTGCGACCCGCCTGAGGAAATGGATTCAGAGCGGTATATCTTGGCTAGACCCTGTGGCCTGCCTTCGCAAGAGAAGATTGCCTTAAACAAGCATGTCGATGCGAAAACTCAAAGCGTCATGAAGCTTTCCATCATTGCCTCGATAGTAACCGGGGCGACGATGTACATATTCGAAACCAATAGTCTCATAAAGTTTGACCGCCATGTTCGATGCGCGGACTTCCAGGTTCATCGACGTGATGCCACGGCGACGCGCCAGCGTCAGGCTGTGGCCCAGCAGGGACCGGCCGATGCCACGGCCACGCCATAGCGGATCGACCGCCAGCAGCAGCAGTTCGCATTCGTCCAGCACCGAACGGACCAGGGCGAAGCCGAGCGGGGCCGCATCGACATGGGCGACGGTCAGCCAGGTGCCTGGCATGGTCATGACCCCCGACAATTGGGGCAGGGTCCAGGCCTCGCCGAACAGCGGGTCGAAGGCGCGGGTCATCACTTCCATGGCGTCGGCGAGCGCATTGCGCTCGCCCTCGTCATAGGTGTCGAGCGTCAGGCCGGCGGGGATCATGAAGCGGCGCGCTCCGCGATCGTCTTGGCGTCGGCCTCGCGGCCATAGAGCGGGGAGGGGGCAAGCGGCGGCAGCTCCGCAATCAGGCTGTAGCGCGCGGCTTCGGGATAGAGGGCTATCGCGGTGCCGTCGCCGCGTGCGGTGACCAGCGCCTCGGCCCCGGTGCCGTAAAATTGTGCCATGTCCAATTGGGTCGCGAGCGTGGCGATCGGCGTAGAGGCGGGCTGGGTCGTGGCGGTGCGGCCATCGGCCTCGAACAATTGCCAGAAGAGTTCGCCATGGCCGCCGGTGATGGTGACGGCGATCGGACCTTCCTGATGGTCGGCGGCCGCCATCGCGGCGATCAGGCAAAAGGCGCTATAGCCATGGAGCGGCACCGACCAGGCGAGTGCCAAAGCTCGGGCGGCGGCGATGCCGATGCGCACGCCGGTGAAGCTGCCCGGCCCGACATCGACCGCGATCGCATCGGCGCGCCCGCCATCGGGCAGCGCGGCGATAGCGGGCAGCAGCGCCTCGGCATGGCCGCGGCCGACGATTTCATGAAAATGGCCGATTGGCTGGCCGTCTTCCAGCAGCGCAACGGACAGCGCCTGGGTGGCGGTGTCGATGACCAATATGCGCAAATTCACTCCCCCGAAGCCGCGGTGCCGATATGGATAAGGCTGCGGTTAATCGATCCGGGGCGATTTGCCAAATCCGGTCATCGCAGCGTCAGACCGCGCGGACTTCCGTCACTTCCGGCACATAATGTTTGAGCAGCTGCTCGATGCCGTTCTTGAGCGTGGCGGAGGAGGAGGGGCAGCCGGCGCAGGCGCCCTGCATGCGCAGATAGACGGTGCCCTTGTCGAAGCCGCGATAGATGATGTCGCCGCCGTCATTGGCCACGGCCGGGCGCACGCGGGTTTCGATCAGATCCTTGATCTGGTCGACGATCTCGGCATCTTCCGGATGGTCGGTGAAAGCCTCTTCCTCGGCCGGGACGCTGAAGCCCGCGGCGGTGCCGGCGGCGAACAGCGGCATGTTGGCCGAGAAATGGTCGAGCAGTATCGAGAGGATTTCCGGCTTCACGTCGCTCCATTCGGCGCCCGGTGCGATCGTCACCGAAATGAAGTCGGCGCCGAAGAAGACGCCGGTCACGTCACCCAGACCGAACAGCGCATCAGCCAGCGGCGAGGCTTCCGCCTCTTCGGGGCTGGCGAAGTCGCGGGTGCCCGCGGCGCCCATGACGGCCTGGCCGGGGAGAAATTTGACGGTCGCCGGATTGGGCGTGAGTTCGGTCTCGATCAGCATGGCCGCTATGTGGCGACGTGCGCGCGCGAGATCAAGCGGTCAAACGGAACTTCGGCGGCGTCGAGCCATTTCCTTTGGTGAAGCCCCAGATAAGGAGATGGAAAGATGAGCGACGACAAGGATATTCGCGAGCGTTTCTGGACGGACCTGTCGAGCAGCCCGTTCCTGATGGTGGGGTTGCAGGATGCCCATGCGCACAGCGTGCCGATGACCGCGCAATTGGACAAGGATGCCGATCATTGCTTCTGGTTCTATACCAGTCGCGACAATCGGCTGGCGCCCGGCGGCCCGGCGATGGCGCAGTTCGCGGCGAAGGACCATTATCTGTTCGCCTGCATCAACGGCACGCTGGTGCCGGAGACCGACGAGGCGGTGATCGACCGTTATTGGTCGAAGCAGGTCGAGGCCTGGTATCCGGGCGGACGGCAGGATCCCAACCTGCTGATGCTGCGCTTTGATCTTGGCACGGCGGAGATCTGGCGCGCCGATCTGTCGATCGGCGGCGTGTTCAAGATGATGTTCGGCGGCGATGTCCGGGCGGAGTTGCGCGACAAGCATGCCGAGGTCAGCCTCTAAACCCGAATGTCATGTTGGGCGGCCGCGGGCGAAATCCCGTGGCCGCTTGCTTTTCGGCGGCATTTGCCCCATATGTGCGGCAGCGCAGCATGGCCCTTGGGGCCCGATAGCGATTGGCAGCGTGATCGTTCCCGGCTCTGACAGGCCCTGGGAACCGGCCAATGATAGTCTGCGCCAAGCTTGAGGCTTCCCTATTCACGCGGGTCGTTTCCTAACCCGCCTTGCGCCCTTGCTGCGTCCGCAGACAGGTTGGCGCCCGGCCGACTTGTGAGTTTCTCATGCATTTCAATGAACTTGGTCTTTCCGAGCCGATCATCAAGGCGCTTACCGCCAAGAAATATGCCGAGCCGACGCCGATCCAGCAAAAGGCCATTCCGGTCCTGCTGGAAGGCCGCGACCTGTGCGGCATCGCCCAGACCGGCACCGGCAAGACCGCAGCCTTCGCGCTGCCCAGCCTCGACTATTTCGCGCGCAACCCCAAGCCGACGCCGATCAAGGGCTGTCGCATGCTGGTGCTGTCGCCGACCCGCGAGCTGGCCGCCCAGATCGCCCAGAGCTTCCGCGACTATGGTCGCTTCCTGCGCCTGTCGGTGGAAACCGTGTTCGGCGGCGTGCCGGTCAACAAGCAGATCCGTGCCCTGTCGGCCGGCGTCGACATCGTCGTCGCCACCCCCGGCCGCCTGCTCGACCTGATCGACCAGCGCGCCTTCACCATCAAGGACACGGAAATCTTCGTCCTCGACGAAGCGGACCAGATGATGGACATGGGCTTCATCCATCCGCTGAAGCGCATCGCCAAGCTGTTGCCGCGCGATCGCCAGAACCTGTTCTTCTCGGCCACCATGCCCAAGGAGATCGAGGCGCTGGCCGGCCAGTTCCTCAATGATCCGGTCAAGGTCAGCGTCGCGCCGCAGTCGACCACGGCCGAGCGTGTTCGCCAGCAGCTGACCTTCGTCAACCAGGCGGAGAAGCAGGCGCTGCTGCACATCGTGCTGAAGACCGAGGAGATCGACCGCGCGCTGATCTTCACCCGCACCAAGCATGGCGCCGACCGCGTCGTGCGCTTCCTGGAGGGCGCGGGCATCCAGGCCTTCGCGATCCATGGCAACAAGAGCCAGGCGCAGCGCACCACCGCGCTGCAAGCGTTCCGCCATGGCCATTGCAAGCTGCTGGTCGCGACCGACATCGCCGCGCGCGGCATCGACGTGTCGGGCGTGTCCCACGTCATCAACTTCGAAATCCCGAACGTGCCGGAACAATATGTCCACCGCATCGGCCGGACGGCGCGCGCCGGCGCAGACGGTATCGCCATCAGCTTCGTGGCGGATGATGAACGGCCTTATCTGAAGGCAATCGAGCGGGCGACCAAGGTGAAGCCCGAGATCGTGCCCCTGCCGGAGAATTTCCTGGAGGCCGTGCGCAACCTTCCCAAGCCCGCGCCGCAGCGCAAGGGGCCGAGCCAGAGCCCGGCCCAGCAGGCCAAGCGCGCCGAAGGCCAGCGTCGTTATCAGGATGGGCAGAAGGCCCAGCGCGGCGCGCCCGACAAGGCTCGCCGGGGTGAAGGGGGCCATCGTGGCGAGGGCGCGCATCGTGGCGAAGGCGATGGTGCCGGCGCCAAGAAGAATTTCCGTCGTCGTCGCGGTGGCGGCGGTGGCGCCGTCGGCACGCACAAGGGCGCGGTCCAGCGCACCGGCGCACCGCGCGGCTAATAGCTGAGGCGTTCCGGGCGTTCCCCCCATGGAGCGTCCGGGACCAACCGGTCTGGCGCGCGCAATTTTGCGTGCGCGCCATATTTTCATTGTCGCATCGCTTGGGGCGCAAGAGCGGTTCCCCCTTCTGTGTGCAATGCTCCGATGCAGCGGCGTGACCATCTTTGTCAGTGGTCATTCAGGAAAATGCCGTTAGGCTCCCCTGCCTATGCGTTTGACCTCTCGCCGTTCGGCCGCTTCGCTCACCATTCTTGCCCTGCTTCTGTCGGGCTCTCCCCTGCCGCTGGCGGCCAGGACCGATCCTTCGGTTGCCGGGGCAAAGGCCGCGCCGGGCGGCAGCCAGGCGGATATCCGCCCCTGGCTCTACGAAAATAGTGATGTGCCGATCGACACGGCGTGGCGGTTCGGCACGCTGTCCAACGGGCTGCGCTATGCCATCCGCCGCAATGGCGTGCCGCCGGGGCAGGTGTCGATCCGCCTGCGCATCGATGCCGGATCGCTGATGGAGCGTCCCGACGAGCAGGGCTATGCCCATTTCATGGAGCATCTGTCGATGCGCGGCTCGCGCCATGTGCCCGATGGCGAGTCGAAGCGCATCTGGCAGCGGCTGGGCGTAACCTTCGGCAGCGACAGCAATGCCGCGACCACGCCGACCGGCACGACCTATGCGCTGGACCTGCCCCAGGCCAATCAGACGAGCCTTGGCGAAAGCCTGAAGATCCTGGCCGGCATGATGACCGACCCCAATATCGTCGACAGCGCGGTCGATGCCGAGCGGGCGGTGGTGCTGGCCGAACGGCGCGAGAGCGACGGGCCGCAGATGCGGATTTCCGATGCCAGTCGCCAGCATTTCTTTGCCGGCCAGACCTTGGCCGACCATGCGCCGATCGGCACGGTCGCAACGCTCAACGCGGTGACCGCGGCCAAGGCCGAAGCCTTCCACCAGCGCTGGTATCGCCCGGAAAACACTGTGATCGCGATTGCCGGCGATATCGACCCGGCACTGGCCGAAGAGTTGCTCAAGGATAATTTCGCCAGCTGGCAGGATAGCGGCAAGGGCGCCGAGCAGCCCGATTTCGGCGAGCCGGACCCCAAGGCCCCGGCCACCCGCGTCGTGGTGGAACCGGGCTCGCCAACGGGCCTCACCATGGCCTGGCTGCGTCCGTGGAAGCCCCATGCCGACACGATCGTCTATAATCAGGACAAGCTGACCGACATGCTGGCGCTGCAGATCGTCAGCCGACGGCTGGAGCAGGCGGCACGGGCAGGGGGCAGCTTCCTGGCGGCGGGTGTCGACCAGCAGGATATCAGCCGGTCGGCCGACGGCACCTTCATCACCATCACGCCCACCGGCGAGAATTGGGATAAGGCGCTGGCCGATGTGCGCGCGATCATCGAGGATGCGAAGGCCGCGCCGCCGACCCAGCAGGAAATCGACCGCGAATATGCGCAGCTTGACACGGCGCTGGCGATCCAGGTCGAAAATGCCGACACGGAAGCCGGGGCCAAGCAGGCGAGCGATCTGGTGAGCGCGGTGGACATTCGCGAAACTACGGTCAGCCCGCAGGCCGCGCTCGACATCTTCCGCTCCGGCAAGCCGGCGATGACGCCGCAGAAGATATTGGATTGCACCCGCCGCCTCTTTTCCGCCGGAGTTTTCCGGGCGATGCTGATCACCGGCAAGGTCGAGGCGGGGCAGGAGCAGAAGCTGGCCGCTGCGCTCGCCGCGCCGGTCAAGGCGGCGACCAATGCCCGCCTGGCCGACAAGGCGGTGACGATGGACGACCTGCCCAAATTCGGTGCGCCCGCGACCGTCGTGTCGCGCACGCCGGTCGGGTTGCAGGGCATGGAGAGCATCACCTTCTCCAACGGCGTCAAGCTGACGCTGTTCGCCAATGATGCGGAGACCGAGAAGGTGCGCATCAATGTCCGCTTCGGTCATGGCCAGCAGGCCTTCTCGCCCACCAAGCCGGTGGCAAGCTGGGCTGGCGATTATGCGCTGGTGGCCAGCGGCATCGGCAAGCTGGGCCAGCGGGAGCTGGACGACCTGACCAATGGCCGGCGCATGGGCATGCAGTTTTCGACCGACGATGACGCGTTCGAATTGCAGGCGGTGACCCGTCCGGCCGATTACAAGGACCAGTTGCGCCTGTTCGCCGCCAAACTGTACCAGCCCGGCTGGGATCCCGCGCCGATCGCGCGGGTGAAGACCGGCGCCTCGGTCGCCTATGACGCGATGTCGCGCGCGCCCGATGGCGTGCTGGGGCGCGACCTCAACTGGCTGCTGCATGACAAGGATGTGCGGTTCCGCACCCCGTCCAAGGCGGAAATCAACGCGCTGACGCCAGAAAGCTTCCGCCAGACCTGGGAGCCGATCCTGGCTTCGGGGCCGATCGAGATCCAGATTTTCGGCCAGGTGAAGGCGGAAGAAGCGATCCAGGCCGTGGCGGCGACCTTTGGTGCGATGCCGGCCCGCCCGGACGTGCCGGTGCCGGCCGCGAACAAGGTGCAGCGTTTCCCCGCCCATGTCGAACAGCCGGTCATCCTGCGCCATGATGGCGACAAGGAGCAGGCGGCTGCCGTCATGGCCTGGCCGACCTCGGGCGGCTTTGCGCTGACGAAGGAGGCGCGCCAGCTCGAAATCCTGACCCAGATCTTCAATGACCGGCTGTTCGACAAGCTGCGCTCGACCGAGGGCGCTGCCTATTCGCCCAGCGTGCAGAATAGCTGGCCCTTCTCCTATGATAGCGGCGGCTATATCTTGGTGACCAGCCAGGTGCGGCCCGACCGGGTCAATTATTTCTACAGCGTCGTGAAGGAAACGGCGGCCGATCTGGCGAAGACGCCGATCAGCGCCGACGAACTGCAACGGGCGGTGGCGCCGATGCGGCAGTTGCTGATGCGCGCCAGCACCGGCAATGCCTTCTGGATGGGGCAGATGGAGGGATCGACCCATGATCCCCGCTATGTGCAGGCGATGCAGACCATGAGCCAGGATCTGCTCAACGTTACGCCGGCCGATATCCAGGCGCTGGCGACCAAATATCTGGTGCCGGGCAAGAGCTGGTCGGCCGTGGTGTTGCCTCAGGGCGTCGCTGCCAAATAGACGGCTGGATCAGGCGGAGGCGGCTTGCGCGTCCTCCGCCTGCAGCAATTGCTCGTAGAGCCGCGCATATTCCATATGCATGTTGCGGAGCGCCGGTGTGGCCGATTGCGCTGCCAACTGGCGATTGCGGTCGCGTCGCTGCTCGAAATAGGCGCGGCCGAAATTTGCTTCCAGATCCATGAAATACCTCCCTCGATTGACCCTCCAATGGGCGGGGCGCCAACAGGTTGCGGGCAGCGCAGCGGCTTGCGGTGGACGGGGGTGAAACAGGGGCGGGTGGCGCGATGCCGCCATCCATCTTTGCGCTTGATGCTGGCGGGCTTTGGTCGCTAGGTCAGGGGCTTGGGGCAATGATGATCCGGCCATACGCGGCCCGGACATCGATCGCCCAGGGGGATTTGCATCGCATGTTGAAGACTGTCCGGGCATCGGCCATGGCCACCACCATCCTGTTGTCGCTGGCTGCCGCGCCGGCGCTTGCCGAGCAGGTGGTCGTCACTGCGGACCATATGGTCGATGTGCTGGCCGGCAAGACGGTCGATCATCCGGCCATCTTCATCACCGATGGTCGCATTACCGGCATTGCCGACGCGCGCACCGTGCGCTGGGGCAGCGACGTCCGCCATATCGACCTGTCGGGCAAGACCATCCTGCCGGGCCTGATCGACATGCACGTCCATTTGACCAGCCTGGCGGAAGTGGGCGGCTATCAGGGGCTCCGCTACACCGACAGTTTCTGGACCGCTGTGGGCGTCAAGAATGCGCGGATCACGCTGAAGGCCGGTTTTACCACGGTGCGCAATGTCGGGTCGGCCGATTTCGCCGATGTGGGCCTCAAACAGGCGATCGAGGAGGGGCAGATTGTCGGGCCGCGGATCATCCCGGCCGGCTATGCGATCGGCGCGACTGGCGGCCATTGCGATGGCGGCGGCCTGCCGCCCTCGATGGACCGCAAGGAGCCTTCGGTGGTCGACAGCCCGCAGGAAGGCCGCGCCAAGGTGCGCTGGCTGCACAAATATGGCGCGCGCGTGATCAAGATCTGTGCGACCGGCGGCGTCTTCTCGCTGGGCGACGCGGTTGGCGCCCAGCAACTGAGCTTTGACGAGATGAAGGCGATCGCCGACGAGGCGCATATGCTGGGCCTCAAGGTCGCGGCGCACGCCCATGGCAATGACGGCATCCGCACCGCGATCGAGGCGGGGATCGATACGATCGAACATTGCAGTCTGGCCGATGACGAGACGATCAAGCTGGCGGCCAGCAAGAAGACCTGGTTCGACATGGATATCTATAATGACGATTATATCCTGGCGACCGGCACGGCCAACGGCACCGAGCAGGAAAGCCTGGACAAGGAAAAGCTGATCGGGCGTCTCCAGCGCGAAACCTTCCGCAAGGCGGTGAAGGCGGGCGTGCCGATGCTGTTCGGCACTGATGCCGGCGTCTATCCCCATGGCGACAATGGCAAGCAGTTCGCCAAGATGGTCGAATGGGGTATGACGCCGATGCAGGCGATCCGGGCGGCGACCGTCAGCGGCGCCAAGGCGCTGGGCTGGGAAGCCGATGTCGGCGCGATCGCGGTCGGCCGCTATGGCGACATCGTTGCAGTGCAGGGTGATCCTCTCAAGGATGTGACGTTGCTGCAGCATGTCAGCGACGTGGTGAAGGGCGGCGAACTGGTGGAGTGATCCGCCGTTGCCGGTTCACGATCGGCGTGAACCGGCTTTCGCTGCGATCAGCGCACGGCCTTCAGGCCTGCCACGATCATCTGGGCGGCGCGCCGGGCCGACGCCTCCGGGCTGAGATTGGGGCGCGACAGGCTGCGATGGCCCAGGCCGAACATGCAGGCCAGGATCATCTCCTCCGCGCCGTCCAGCGCTTCGCCCGAAAGCTCCGGGTTGGCGGCGCAGGCAAAGTCGCGAATATCGTCGCGGAAACGGCCGCACATGGTGCCGATCATCTCGCCGACCGTCGGATTGCGGAAGCTCTCGGCCAGGATGTCGAACGACAGCGCCTCATCCTTTTCGTCAATGACGTGCAGCATCAGTTGCTCGAACGTATCGTCGATGCTCAACTCGCCACTGTCGAGTCGTTTGCGCAGGATATCGACGTCCTCCGCCCACTGGTCGGCGTCGGCATGGACGATAGCCTCGATGATATCTTCCTTTCCTTTGAAAAGCCGATATATTTGCCCCACTGATACCTGTGCGGCGGAAGCGAGTTCGGCCATGGACGTCTGGTGGAAACCATGGCTGTTGAACAGGTCTCGCGCCGCTGCAAGTACACGGTCGCGACTGCTTTTTTCATGCTGCGCTGCAACCATTTTACCCTCGGAAAATTGTTTTTCTCTTGAATTCCCTCTGACAGCTTCTTAGGTGCGCGGCAAGCGGAATGAACGTTCATTCCGGTCCTGCGATATTTATCGGATTGGGAAAATTGATGCAAAAGGGGAACTTCTTCGGATTGCTGGCCTGTGTTTCGGCCCTTGCGCTGAGCGCTTGCGGTCAGGAAGCGCCGCCCGCACCGCCGCCGCCGAGCGTGGGCGTGGTGACGCTCAAGACCGAGTCGGCACCGTTGCTGAACGAACTGCCGGGCCGCATCTCGGCCTTTGAAACGGCCGAAGTCCGGCCGCAGATCAGCGGCGTGATCCGTCGTCGCCTGTTTACCGAAGGCGGTAATGTCCAGGCCGGGCAATTGCTCTACGAGATTGAGGACGCGCCCTATCGCGCGGCGCTCGCCCAGGCTCAGGGCTCGCTGGCCAATGCCCAGGCGGCGATCCGCTCGACCGGGCTGCAGGCCCAGCGCTACAAGGATCTGGTCGGCATCAATGCGGTGTCGAAGCAGGAATATGATGACGCGGCGGCTGCGGCCCAGCAGGCTCGCGCCAATGTTGCGGCGCAGCAGGGCGCGGTGCAGGCAGCGCAGGTGAACCAGAATTTCACCCGCATCCGCGCGCCGATTTCGGGCCGTATCGGCCGTTCTCTGCTGACGCCGGGCGCACTGGTTCAGACCGGTCAGGCCGATCCGCTGACCACCATCCAGCGCACCGACCGCGTCTATGTCGACGTGACCCAGTCGGCCGCGCAGATCATCGACCTCAAGCAGGCGATGAAGGCTGGCGGCATCAGCGAGGCGCAGGGCGCCCGCATCCAGCTGATCCTGCCCAATGGCAGCGTCTATCCGGGTGAAGGCCGCTTGCAGTTTGCCGATGTGACGGTGGATTCCAGCTCGGGCGCGGTCACGCTGCGCGCGATCTTCCCCAACGCCGACGGCCTGTTGCTGCCGGGCATGTATGTCCGCGCCAAGCTGATCGAGGGTGAGCGCACCCAGGCGATCCTGGCCCCGCAGCAGGGCATTTCGCGCGACGCGCGCGGCCGGGCTACGGCGATGGTCGTGGGCAAGGACAACAAGGTCGAGATGCGCCAAGTCACCGTCGACCGCGCGATCGGCGACAAGTGGATCGTCACCAGCGGCCTGAAGCCGGGCGATCAGTTGATCGTCGAGGGGCTGGTCAATCTGCGCCCCGGCACGGTGGTGAAGCCCGGTGCGCCGCAGCAGGTGACTGCGCCTGAAGGCGGCGCGAAGCCGGCCGCTGCACAAGGCGCGTCGAACGCGGGCGAGGCGCACTAAGCCATGGCCCGCTATTTTATCGACAGGCCCATCTTCGCATGGGTCATCGCCATCGTCATCATGCTGGCGGGCCTGCTCGCGATCCGGTCGCTGCCGGTCGCGCAGTTCCCGGAAATCGCCCCGCCGGCGGTGACGATCCAGACCACCTATCCCGGTGCCAACGCCCAGACGCTGGAAAGCACGACGACGCAGATCATCGAGCAACAGCTCAAGGGCATCGACAATCTGCGCTATTTCTCGTCCACCAGCGACGGTTCGGGCAATCTGAACATCACCCTGACCTTCGAGCAGGGCACCGATCCTGACATCGCGCAGGTGCAGGTGCAGAACAAGCTGTCGCAGGCGACCCCCCTGTTGCCGCAGGAAGTGCAGCAGCAGGGCCTGCGCGTGGGCAAGTCCACGTCCAGCTTCCTGCTCATCATGGCCGCCTATTCCGACGACGGCATCCATGACCAGGAGGACGCGGCGGACTTCATCGCGTCCAGCCTCCAGGATCCGCTGAGCCGCGTCACCGGCGTCGGCGATACCCAGCTGTTCGGTTCGCAATATGCGATGCGCATCTGGCTCGACCCCTATAAGATGGCCAATCTGGGCGTGACCACCGGCGACGTGAAGTCGGCGATCACCGCGCAGAACGCCCAGGTGTCGGCCGGCCAGATCGGTGGTTCGCCTTCGCCCAAGGGCCAGGCGCTCAACGCCACCGTTACCGCCCAGTCGCGCCTGCGCACGCCGGAGGAATTCCAGAATATCCGCCTGCGCAGCAACAGCGACGGTTCGGTCGTGCTGATGAAGGATGTCGCCAAGGTCGAACTGGGCGCGGAAACCTATGGTTTCGGCGTGAAGTTCAACGGCCATCCGGCATCGGGCTTCGGCATCAAGCTGGCACCGGGCGCCAACGCGCTCGACACGGTGGAAGCGGTCAAGGCGCGCGTCGACCAGCTGTCGAAGAATTTCCCCAGCTGGGTCAAATATGACTTCCCGGTCGACAACTCGACCTTCGTCAAGCTGTCGGTGGAGCAGGTGGTCCATACCCTGTTCGAAGCCGTGCTGCTGGTGTTCGTCGTCATGTTCCTGTTCCTGCAGAACTGGCGTGCGACGCTGATCCCGACGATCGCGGTGCCGGTGGTTCTGCTGGGCGCACTGGCGATCCTCAGCGCAGCCGGCTTCACCATCAACACCCTGACGCTGTTCGGCATGGTGCTGGCGATCGGCCTGCTGGTCGACGACGCGATCGTCGTCGTCGAGAATGTCGAACGTCTGATCCAGGATGAAGGGCTCAGCCCCAAGGAAGCGGCCAAGAAGTCGATGGACGAGATCAGCGGCGCGCTGATCGGCATCGGCCTGGTGCTGTCGGCGGTGTTCCTGCCGATGGCCTTCTTCGGCGGCTCGACCGGCGTCATCTTCCGCCAGTTCTCGATCACCATCGTGTCGTCGATGATCCTGTCGGTGCTGGTCGCGTTGATCCTGACCCCGGCGCTCTGCGCCACCATCCTCAAGCCCGCCTCGCACGGGCATAGCTGGAACGGGCCGATCGGTTCGATCCTTGGCCGCTTCTTCGACTGGTTCAACCGGACCTTCGACAAGGGCGTGGTGCGCTATGGCAAGGGCGTCGAGAAGGTCGAGCGCAGCTGGGTTCGGACCATGCTTGTCTATGGCCTGGTGGTGGTCGGCATGGCCTTCATCTTCCTGCGCCTGCCCAGCGGCTTCCTGCCGGACGAGGACCAGGGCATCATCATCAACCAGGTGTCGCTGCCCGCGGGCACGACGCTGGAAGAGACCGAGCGGGCCCTCGCCCGGATGCGCGACCATTATCTGGTCGACGAGAAGAAGAATGTCTCGGCCGTGTTCACGGTCGCCGGCTTCGGCTTCGTGGGCCAGGGCCAGAATGTCGGCATCGTCTTTGCCCGCATGAAGGACTGGCATGAACGGTCGGGTGCGGACAACCGCGTCCCCGCGATCGCCCTGCGCGCCAATATGGCGTTCCAGAAGATCTCGTCGGGCATGGCCTTCGCCTTCGTGCCGCCGGCCGTGCAGGAACTGGGCAACGCGTCCGGTTTCGACTTCCAGCTGCTCGATCAGGCCAATCTTGGTCATGAGAAGCTGCTGGAAGCCCGCAACCAGTTGCTGGGCATGGCGATGGGCGACAAGCGCCTGGCGCAGGTCCGTCCCAATGGCCTGGAAGATACGCCGCAGCTGAAGCTGAATGTGGATCACGCCGCAGCCGGTGCGCTGGGCATCGCCCAGTCGGACGTCAATGACACGATCAGTACCAATCTGGGCGGATCCTATGTCAACGACTTCATCGACCGCGACCGCGTGAAGCGCGTCTATGTCCAGGCGGATGCACCGTTCCGTACCTCGGCCGACGCGATCAACGCCTATCATGTGCGTGGCAGCACGGGCGTGATGGCGCCGCTCTCCGCCTTCTCCACCACGGAATGGGTCCAAGGCCCGGCCCGTCTGGAACGCTATAATGGCGTGCCGTCGATGAACATCCAGGGCGCTCCGGCACCCGGCGTGTCGAGCGGTACGGCGATGCAGGCGATGGAAGAGTTCGCGGCCAAGCTGCCGGCCGGTATCGGCTATGCCTGGAACGGCATTTCCTATGAGGAGCAGACCTCCGGTGGACAGGCGCCCTATGTCTATGCGCTCTCGATGCTGATCGTCTTCCTCTGCCTGGCTGCGCTGTATGAAAGCTGGTCGGTGCCGATCGCGGTCATGCTGGTCGTGCCCTTGGGCGTGCTCGGCGCGGTGATCGCGGCGACGCTGGCGGGCCTCAACAACGACATCTATCTGCAGGTGGGTCTGATTACGACCATCGGCGTGTCGGCGAAGAACGCGATCCTGATCGTGGAATTCGCCGAAGAGAAGATGCGCGAAGGGCTGCCGCCCGCCAAGGCGGCGCTGGAAGCGGGCAAGCTGCGTCTGCGGCCGATCCTGATGACCAGCTTCGCCTTCATCTTCGGCGTGCTGCCGCTGGCCGTGTCCAAGGGCGCGGGCGCGGGTGGCCAGAATGCCATCGGCTGGGCCGTGGTCGGCGGCATGTTGTCCGCCACCGTCCTCGCCATCTTCTTCGTGCCGGTCTTCTTCACCGTGGTGAAGCGGTTGTTCCGCGAACATCATGAAGGGGAAGAACAGCGTAACGCCGACGGCGAAACGCCGAACGCACCGCAGGAGGCATAAGAATGTTGCGTAATATCAAAGCAATGTCGGTCGCCTCTCTGGCGCTGACGCTGGCCGCCTGTGACATGGCGCCCAAATATGCCCGCCCCGAACTGCCGGTGCCGCAGGCCAGCCCCCAGGGGCCGGCCTATGCGGCCGCGGCGGACGGCGGCGCGGCGATCGTGCCGGCCGATACCGCCTGGCGCGATTTCTTCACCGACCCGCGTCTGGTGCGGGTGATCGAGACGAGCCTCGCCAACAATCGCGACCTGCGCATTGCGGTCGCCAATGTCGAACAGGCACGGGCGCAATATAAGGTGCAGCGGGCCGATCTGCTGCCGACCGTCGGGGCCACCGGCACCGCGACCTATTCGGAACAGCCGCTGGTCCAGTTCGGCCAGAGCCAGCGCCTCAACACCGATGTCTATCAGGCGCAGGTCGGCATCTCGTCCTGGGAAATCGACCTGTTCGGCCGGGTGCGGAACCTGACCAAGGCGGCGCAGGAGCAATATTTCGCCTCGGTCGAAAACCGCAACGCGGCCCAGACCGCATTGGTGGCGGAAGTGGCGACGGCCTGGGTGAACATGGCCGCCGATCAGGAATTGCTGTCGATCGCGCGCACGCTGGCGACCGCGTTCAAGGAGACGCTGGACCTCAACAAGGCGCGCTTCGACAAGGGCATCGCGTCCGAACTGGAAGTGCGCGAGGCACAGACCAGCTATGACCAGGCGCGCGCCGCCATCGCCAGCGCCACCACGCTGGTCGCGCAGGACCAGAATGCGCTGAACCTGCTGGCGGGCACGACGCTCGGCAGCGAGGATCTGCCGTCGGCCCTGCCGGAAGGTCATGTCACGCTCGACAATCTGCCGGCGGAACTGCCCTCGACCCTGTTGCTGCGTCGGCCCGACATCGCGTCGGCCGAGCATCAGCTGATCGCGGCCAACGCCAATATCGGTGCGGCGCGGGCGGCCTTCTTCCCGCAGCTGTCGCTGACGGCGGCTCTGGGCACGGTCAGCCTTGGCCTGTCCGGCCTGTTCGCGTCGGGCAGCGATAGCTGGTCGGTGGCGCCCAGTGCGACCCTGCCGATCTTCGACTTCGGCCGGAACAAGGGCAATCTGCGTTACGCCAGGGCGACCTATGACGCGATGCTCGCCACTTATGAAAAGAGCGTGCAGACCGGCTTCCGCGAAGTCGCCGATGCGCTCGCCCGGCGTGGCACGATGACCGATCAGGTCGAGGCGCAGACCTCGCAGCGGGATGCTGCGCGCAAGGCCTATGACCTGACGCAGGCCCGCTTCCGTGCGGGTGTCGACGGCTTCCTGCCGACCCTGGTGTCGCAGCGGACCCTGTCGAGCGCGGAACAGAGCCTGGTATCGACCCGGCTGGCACGGCTCACCAACATGATCGAGCTGTATCGTGCCATGGGTGGCGGCCTGAAATGATGCGGCCTGCCGCTTGCGGACTTTGATCGCAAGCGGCAGGAAGCGGGGGCGGGGATCATCGCCTATCTCCAGCGATGACGCATGGAGGATGACGATGACCCTGGCCTGTATGATGATGCCCTCGCCGGTGGGCGACCTGACGCTGGTCGCGAGTGACGAAGGATTGATGGCGGTCCTGTGGCACGACGATGATCCCGCCCGCGTCCGCCTGGGCGCCCGCTCCGAAGCGACCGACCACCCGGTGCTGCGCGACGCGACTTCCCAGCTATCGGAATATTTCGCCGGCCAGCGGCAGCATTTCTCCGTCCCGCTGCATTTTCAGGGCACGGATTTCCAGCGCCAAGTCTGGGCTGCGCTGCTCGACATACCGTTCGGCGAGACGCGCAGCTATGCCGACATCGCCCGCGCCATTGGTCGCCCGACCGCGACCCGTGCCGTCGGCGCCGCCAATGGTCGCAACCCGATCTCGATCATCGCGCCCTGTCACCGGGTGGTGGGCAGCAACGGCGCGCTCACCGGCTTTGCCGGCGGGGTGGAAACCAAGAAATATCTGCTCGATCTGGAGCAGGGCGGGGACAATCTTTTTTCGTTCGCGCCAATGCCGCTTGCCGATGCCGGAGCGAGATCGGTTTAGGCGCCTCGTCATCATGCGTTGATCGCATCACGGCTCAGAAATCGACCAATCGGCGCCAGCGTTCCGTAACGCTAAAATAGGAAACTGCGCGTCAGCCGGCCGATCTATGCGAGGTTTGGTGCACCCGACATGAAAGCAATGGGCACTCAAATCATTGGGAAATTTCCGTATCGCTAGTGGAATGAGTGCCGCTTTGCGCCGGAGTGGCTACCATACGGTGTCAGTATACAGGATCCCGAAAGCCGCCTCTGGCTCATTGGGTTGGCATGCGCTTGGACGTGCTAACTTTTGGGACTTTCCCGCCGTTCTCGTTCGATCCGTTAAATGTCAGTTCTAGCCGAAACCCGCTATCTCTTACTTGGACAGCTGCCAGCGCGATTAAGCCTTTTGCGGCTTTGCTGCATCGGGCATCTCGGCAAGAGGGCGGACGCTGTTCCATCCTGAGGATATGACAGCGTCCGTGTCGAACTACATATTGCGGGCGGCTTCGCGTCAGTTCGCACTCGGCGCGACGGACACATGGCCAAGCGCAGCGGCCAAGCCCTTCGCGAGCCTCTGCGCGTCATCATTCGCCCAGAAGTGCATGAAGAACATGCGCGGCTCATCATTGAGCATGTGGTTGTGGAGCGCCGTCACCTCGATGCCGTTCTCGCGAAGGGCGCGCAGCACAGGATTGACCTCGGAAGCGGCCAGGACGAAGTCGCCCGTGATTGCAGCCTTGCCACCGCCCGTCGGCTGGAAGTTGATCGCGATGGCTGATCCCATGGCAGGCGGGAGCGCCATGCCGCCATCGCGCGGCGCTTCGGCACGGGGGATGCCGAAGGCGTACACACCGCCGCCGATCTTGCCCTTGCGTCCCATGATCTTGTCGATAGCCGCCGTGTCCAGATCGATCGTATCAGCCGGTGCTGGAGCCGGTGCTAGTGCCGCCGTCAGGGGCGTCTGGCTCAGCGCCAGCGCGTCGTGGAGAATTTTGCCGAGTTTCGCCGGATCTCCAGTGGCGCCGATATGCATATACATGGTGTGCGGCGTGTTGCGCAGCAGGTGATTATGGAGGGCCGTGATCTCGAAGCCGTTGGAGACGAGCTTCGCCATCACCGGATTGACCTCGGTATCGGTCAGCACGAGGTCGCCCATCACCATGACCTCGCCACTGCCATGGCTCATGAAGGCAAGCCATGAGCCAAGCGCCAGCGCAGGCTTGATGCCCACGCCGTCCAGCGTCACCTTCAGGTCACTGCGCGGCAGCGCGATGCGATAGACGCCTCCAGGCATCTCCGTCCCGGCCTTGCCGAAGGATGTGGCGATCGCCTGCTCCCACGGTTCGGCTGCATAGGCGGGGGCACTCAGCGCAAACAGGCCGAGCAGGCTCAACAAACGCATGGACTTCATTAGGGTCTCCTCTCGAAAGGTCGACGTCAGGAAATAAGGCCAAGCATGTAGATCGCGATGCCGGCG
Source organism: Sphingomonas sp. S-NIH.Pt3_0716 (assembly GCF_003950715.1). Taxonomy (NCBI): domain Bacteria; kingdom Pseudomonadati; phylum Pseudomonadota; class Alphaproteobacteria; order Sphingomonadales; family Sphingomonadaceae; genus Sphingomonas; species Sphingomonas sp. S-NIH.Pt3_0716. The sequence continues at coordinate 74,427 of NZ_QLJK01000010.1, forward strand.
GCGGAGGTGGCTGCCAGCGTTGGTATCATGCCAATCTTGAAGCGAAACACCGCCACAGCGGCGGCGGCGGCCAAAACCAGGGCTGGCAGGTGCAGCGAAGTCAGGACCGGCAGATCGAAGGAGATCGCGCCAAGGTCGATCCTGCGAACTTCGCGGAACAGCGCGTGGATGGCGAACCAGAGGGCGAGATTCAGGATGACACCGACGACCGCTGCCGTGATCGCACCGAGCGAAGCGGACAGCGCTGGATTGCCCCGCAGCCGTTCGACGAAGGGGGCGCCTGCGAAGATCCACAGGAAGCACGGGACGAACGTCACCCAGGTCGTGAGAATGGCGCCCAGCGTCGCTGCGATCAGAGGATGCAAGGCGCCTGATTCCCGGAAGGCGGCAAGGAAGCCCACGAACTGGGTCACCATAATGAGGGGACCCGGCGTGCTCTCCGCCAGGCCGAGGCCGTCGAGCATCTCCCCCGGCTGGAGCCAGCTATAGGTGCCGACGGCCTCCTGTCCGACATAAGCCAGCACGGCATAGGCCCCGCCAAAGGTCACGACTGCCATCTGGCTGAAGAAGGTAGCGATTCGGGAATAGACATCGTCCGGACCGAAGATGGCAAGCAACAGTCCGACCGGGGCGAGCCAGAGGACCAGAAGTGCGCCGGAGATTTTCAACGACCAGCCCAGGTCGGGGCGGGCATGAGCAGGCAGGCCCTCGCCGAGTGCGGTATCACGGTCATGAACGATATTGCCGTCCGCGGGTCCGTGTCCTCCACCACCTTTGAACGCGGGCAGTCTCATGCGTCCACCGATGTATCCGGCGAGCGCGGCGGACAGGACGATCACGGGAAAAGGGGCATCGAGGAAGAAGATGGCCACGAAGGCCGCAGCCGCGATCCCACGCATCACATTATTCTTGAGCGCGCGGGAGCCAACGCGAACCACCGCCTGGATCACCACCGCCAGCACCGCCGCCTTCAGGCCGAAGAACAGCCCCATGATCACCGGCGAATGTCCAAGCAGCACGTAGAGATAGCTGAGGGCGAGGATGGAGATGAAGCCCGGCAAGACGAACAGCGCGCCAGCGACCAGCCCACCCTTGGTCTTGTGCAGCAGCCAGCCAATATAGGCGGCAAGTTGCTGTGCCTCCGGGCCGGGCAGGAGCATGCAGTAGTTCAGGGCATGAAGAAAACGCTCCTCCCCGATCCACCGCTTCTCGTCGACAAGGATGCGGTGCATCACCGCGATCTGCCCAGCGGGACCGCCGAAACTGAGCGAGGCGATGCGCGCCCAGACCTTCACCGCCTCGCCGAACGGGATGCCATGATCCTTTGCAGCGGCATCCGGCAGCTCCTGGGTATCGGTCGTTATCGCGGTCATCGCTCGGCCTTTCGCGAACTGAAATAGGCGTGGAACTGGTTGAGAGCGTCACCGGCACTGGCGATGCGCTGGAGGTCATCGTCGGTTGACGCGCAGACGCCCGACAGCATCGCCCCAAGGCCGGGTGTCTCCGGTCGCCCATATTTGCCGTCGCCGATGTCGAGATCGTGGATGATTTCCCCGATGGCGGTGAGACCGGGGTCACCCGTCAGCTCTGCGCGTGCCAGCAGCGTTTCGAAGCTGCACCAATCCCCCTCATGGGTGAATTCGGCATCGACCATGTCGAAGCGCAATTCGCCCTCCTGCGGTTGATGGGTCTTCGCATCCACGAACCTGAAGCTGGCTTGCGGATCGATGAAGCGCCGGATCAGCCACGCGCAGGCGATGCGGTCGACGTGGACGCCCCGCCGCGTGACCCAGACGCGGTTCCGGAGATCGGCGGGAGAGAGCTGCGCCTGTTCGCACGTGCGGCCAACATCTGGATGCGCGTAGCGCTTTTCATCCAACTCCCGCATCGCGGCTTCGGCCGCTTGTCGCCCATGGGCATCGAAGAAGTCCAGCTTGACGATCTCAGCGAGGCGCCGCTGCAGCTTGCCAATGTCGGCACCGGAAGGCGGACCCGTATCAAGCAGCGAGCGCGCCGCCTGAGCAAGTTCCTCATAATCGCTGTCGCGGGCAGTATCGAACAGAGCGCGCAGATCCGCGTCGTTCTGCCCCTCGATCATCCGCGCCTCAATGAGCACGGCCTCTCCGCCGCTTGAGATAATCTCGGCGAGGAGGTCGCGAAAGGCGCTCTCCGTCCCCTCCCGGCGAGGCAGGACGTGGACGGCATTCTTGAGCGGCACGGCGCCGATCGCCTGTAGTCGCCGCCAGATCTTCACTCGCAGATAAGGAGGCTTGGCCGGAAGCTGGTGAAGCAGGGCCAGCCAGAATTCTGATGCGTCATCGCTATTCATATCGCATATGTATCATCATGATTGATTCGGTGAAACATATATATCTCATGGCGACGCTTGGCGTTACGGCCGTCGTTCCTCACGCGGGTTGGGCACAGCAGGTAACGCCGGTCACTTCGGTAGCGGCAGATGGACTGACCGTGACGGGCACCATGCGCCTGCGATACGAGCTTATCGATGGCCAGGCCCGAGCGGGGTTCAACGAAAGCGATCAGCTGGTAAACCTGCGGACGAACGTCCTGGCCGAGTATCGGCGTGATGACATCCGGTTGGGGGTGGAGCTGTTCGACAGCCGGGTCTGGGGCGACAATTCCGGCACGCCGGTCACAACGAACGAGGTGAACACGCTGGAGCCAGTGCAGGCCTATGTGGCTGCCGGACTTGATGGTGCCCTGGGCAGGGGAACCAAGCTGACGCTGACTGCTGGACGCATGACCTTGAACCTGGGATCGCGTCGTCTCGTGGCCGCTGACGATTATCGCAACACCACCAACGGTTATACCGGGGTCCGGGCCGATTTCGCTGCGCCGCAGGGATGGAAGGCGATCCTGATCTACACGCTGCCGCAGGTCCGTCAGCCGGAAGATGACGCTGGTATCCGGGCCGCGCGCGTAAGGTTGGATCGCGAGAGATTCGACCTTGTCCTGTGGGGCGGACAGGTCAGCAAGGCCAAGGTTCTCGGTCAGGCGACCGTTGAACTGACCTACTTCCATCTTGGCGAGCGGGATTCCCCCCATCGGCCGACCCGCGACCGGTCGCTCGATACATTCGGTGGCCGTGTGATTGCCGAGCCCCGCCCCGGTGCCTTCGACTATGAGGTTGAGGCCTTCTATCAGACGGGGCACCTCAGCACATCCCTCGCGTCAACGGCGCTGCGACAATCGGTGAGCGCCAGCTTCGTCCATGTCGACATGGGCTATACCTTTACTGGAGGGTGGAAGCCTCGGGTGTCTCTGGAATTCGATCGGGCCAGTGGCGACCGGCCCGGCGGTTCCGATGGCAGGTTCGACACGCTTTTCGGAATGCGGCGCGCGGAGCTTGCACCCGCTGGCCTCTACAATGCTATCTCGCGGACGAACCTGATGACCCAGGGTGTTCGGGTCGAAGCGACGCCGAGCAAGAGGTTCGACTGGTTCGCCGTCTATCGGGCGATGTGGTTGGCAGCCCCAGAGGACAGCTTCTCATCGACAGGCGTGCGCGACGCATCGGGGAGGTCGGGGGACTTTGCAGGCCATCAGCTGGAGGCGCGCCTCCGCTACTGGATCGTGCCTCAACAACTGCGGTTCGAGTTTGATGGAGTGTTACTGGCCAAAGGGCGTTTCCTGCGTGATGCCCCGAATGCGCCTGCGGAACGCTGGACGCGCTATGGCTCGTTCAACCTAACCGCGTCATTCTGAATGCAGCAAATGTCGGCTTTGCGGGCCTGAGCTGACGTTCACCGTCTTGTCTGGAACGTCGTGCGTTGGTCGCGTGCTGCCGGAAGCTGAACGCCGCGTCGTGGGACGAAGCGGCCGATCCCGGTTGAACTGCCAAACGTCAGGTTGTACCAAAACCCGCCTTTCCAAAGGGTACGGCGTTAGGTCACCGGGTCAGAGTTTGAGTAAGAGGCGCTTAGAAGCGCCCCTTCAGAGCGGAAGCCCGAAGCGCGGTCCGATCCAGCTTAACCCGAGGTAGAGCAGGATCGTTACCGCGCAGCCGGCCACCAGCGCCGGCCAGAACGTCACCCCCTGCCGCAGAAGCAGGGGGATGACGAGGAACATGGGCAGGCTGGGCAAGACGTACCAGAATGTCGCCGCCGAATGATGGGCCATCCTGTCGATGTCCTGTGTGTCGCGCCAGAGCCAGATCATGCCCAGGATCGACACCAAAGGCAGCGACGCGATGAGCGCGCCGAACCCGGGATATTTGCGCGCCACTTCTGACACGATGGCGATGATGATGCCGGAAAGCCCGGCCTTGATCGTCAGGTAGAGCATGTGAACCTCACGCGATTTGTTCGGGCGATGGCGCGGCCTTCCGACCGTGCACCATCCGGTAAAGGGCGGGCAGGACCAGAAGCGTCAGGATCGTCGAGGAGATGATGCCGCCGATCACAACGGTAGCAAGCGGCCTTTGCACCTCGGATCCAAGCCCCACGTTCAGAGCCATGGGCACAAAGCCGAGGCTCGCGACCAGGGCAGTCATGAGCACCGGCCGTAGGCGCGTGATAGCCCCCTCCCGGATCGCTTCGTCCAGTTCGCGCCCCTCGCTTCGCAACTGGCGAATGAATGCCAGCATTACGACGCCGTTGAGCACGGCGACCCCGGACAGGGCGATGAAACCGACGCCGGCCGAGATCGAAAATGGGATCCCCCTTAACTGTAGTGCCAAGACACCCCCCGTCAAAGCCAGCGGTACGCCGGAGAACACGATCCCGGCATCTTTCGCTGACCCGAACAGCAGCATCAGCAGGCCGAAGATCAGCATGAGCGTAAGAGGCACGACGATCTGCAGCCGTGTCGATGCCGACTGAAGCTGCTCGAAGGTGCCGCCATAGTCGATCCAGTAGCCGGCCGGCATCTCGACGCCCGATCCGATCTTCCCCTGCACTTCGGCGATGAAAGATCCGAGATCACGACCGCGAACATTGACCGTGACGACCGCACGGCGCTTGCCATCCTCGCGGCTGATCTGGTTCGGTCCGACCGTCCGCTCGATCGTCGCCACCTCCGACAAGGGTACGGTGCCCGCTCCGCCTGGAAGCGGAATTGGAAGGCGCTGCAGAACCGATGGATCCTGACGCAGTCGCTCAGGCAGACGCACCACGATGTCGAAGCGACGGTCGCCATCGAAGATCTGGCCTGCCTCCTTGCCACCGGTGGCTGCGGCCACGACATCCTGGACATCGGAGACATTGAGCCCGAGCCGCTTCAGCTGGAACCGGTCCGGCGTGATCTGGATGAAGGGAAGCCCCGTCACTTGCTCGGCCTGTGCATCCCGGGCCCCATCGACGGTTTCGACGATGCCGGTCACCTGCTCAGCAAGGCTGGCCAGTTTCTCCAGATCGTCACCATAGATACGGATCGCCACATCGGAGCGGACCCCTGCGATGAGCTCATTAAACCGCATCTGGATGGGCTGGATGAACTCGTAGCGCGATCCGGGGACGCTCTGGACGGCCTTGTCCATCTCAGCGACCAGATCGCCCTTGGCCTTGCCGGGGTTGGGCCACTCCTTGCGCGGCTTCATGATGATGAAGGTATCGGCGACCGAGGGCGGCACCGGATCGGTCGCGACATCGGCCGTGCCAATCTTGGCGAAAACCTCCGACACTTCGGGGAACTGCTTCAGCCGTCGTTCGAGTGCCGATTGCATCGCCACTGCCTGCGTGAGGCTGGTGCCTGGTATGCGGAGCGCATGCATGGCGATGTCGCCTTCATCCAGATTCGGGATAAACTCCGACCCCAAACGGGTAGCAACTAGCCCCGCGATCACCGTCAATGCCATGGCGCCGGCGACGACCGCCACCCTTGCCTTCAATGCCCAGTCGAGCAGCGGTCGGTAGCCGTTGCCCGCCGCGCGCATCACGCGGTTCTCCTTCTCCTCGACCCGACCGGTCACGAAAGTCGCCACTGCCGCGGGAACGAGCGTGAGCGAAAGGATGGCTGCCGCCGTCAACGCGAGCACGACCGTGAACGCCATGGGGTGGAAGGTCTTCCCCTCGACGCCCTCCAGCGCGAAGATCGGCAAATAGACCAGCGTGATGATCGCGATGCCAAACAGGCTCGGGCGAATGACCTCCGCACTGGCGGACGCCGCCGTGTCGAACCGCTCCTCTCGATCGAGCAGCCGTCCGAGCCGATGCTGTTCCCCGCCGAACCTTCGCAGACAGTTCTCGACGATAATGACAGCGCCATCGACGATAAGACCGAAGTCCAGCGCGCCTAGGCTCATGAGATTGCCGGACATGCTGGACGCGACCATGCCGGTGATCGTCATCAGGAAGGACAGCGGGATCACCGCCGCCGTGATCAGCGCGGCGCGGATATTGCCGAGCAGCAGGAACAGCACCACAACCACCAGCAGCGCGCCTTCGGCGAGGTTTTTGTCAACCGTGCTGACGGTCGCCGCGACCAGCTTGGAGCGGTCATAAACGGTGTGCACCTCCACGCCCTTGGGCAGCGATGCGTTCACGACATCCAGCCGTGCCGCGACCGCCTTGGAGACTTCGCTGGCATTCTCACCCACCAGCATGAAGATCGTGCCGAGCACGACCTCCTTGCCATCCTTGGTGGCAGCACCGTTGCGCAGCTCCGAGCCGATTTCGACATCGGCGACGTCGGCAATGCGGATCGGTGTGTTCTGACGATAGGCGACGATGATGCCGGACAGATCCTGCTCGTTCGCCGCCTGACCCGGCACGCGGATCAGATACTGCGAACCCGACTGCTCGATATAGCCGGCGCCGACATTGGCGTTGTTCTTCTCAAGCGCGGAGACGAGATCCTGCACCGTCAGTCCGAAACCGGAGAGCCGCTCGGGGATTGGCGCCACGACATATTCGCGCCGATAGCCGCCCACCGAGTTTACTTCGGTGACACCGGGCACAGTGCGAAGCTGCGGCCGGATCACCCAGTCGTGCAGCGTGCGTAAATCTTGAGCCGTGTAGGCCTTACCCTCGTCATTGATCGCGCCAGGCTTCGCCTCGACGGTGTACATGAAAATCTCGCCGAGCCCCGTGGCGATCGGCCCCAGCTCGGGTTCGATGCCGGCCGGGAGCGTCCCCCGCACGCCCTGAAGGCGCTCGTTCACAAGTTGGCGGGCGAAATAGATATCCGTCCCGTCCTTGAAGACTACGGTCACCTGACTGAGGCCATATCGGGACACCGAGCGGGTATATTGAAGTCCGGGTAGACCCGCGATGGCGGTCTCTACCGGAAAGGTGATGCGCTGCTCGGCTTCCAGCGGCGAAAAACCGGGGGCAGAACTATTAATCTGCACCTGGACGTTGGTGATGTCGGGGACGGCGTCGATCTTCAGCCGCTGAAAGGCGGCGATGCCCATGGTGGTGATGATCGCGACGAACGCGAGGACGATGAAGCGCTGCCGGATCGACAGCCTGATGATGCGTTCAAGCATGGCTGATGATCCCTCAGTGGTCGTGGCTGGCGCCGGACTTTTCGATGTCGGCCTTGATGACGTAGCTGTTCTTCGCGGCGTAGACGGTGCCGGGTTTCAGACCGCCCAGCACCTCCGTCCACTCCGGTCCTTCGCGTCCCAGCTCGAGCATCCGCACCTCATAGGTGTTGCCGACCTTGGCGAAGACCACGCGGAAATCGCGAAACTGCTGGATCGCCTCGGTCCGTACTGCGAGCGGCACGCGGCTCTGGTCGACCGTGATGGTCCCGCGCACCGCCATGCCTGGACGCCATAGGCCGTTCGGGTTGGGCAGTGCAGCGCGCGCTGTGACGGCCTGCGTCTGCACCTCGGCCAACGGCAGGAAGTCCCGGATGACCGAACCCTGCGACCTGGCGCCCTCGAGCGGTCGTATCTGCACAGCTTGCCCCGGCCGCACTTTCTCGATGTCGCGCGGGAAGATTGGGAAAGTCGCGACCGTTCGCGAGGGATCGGCGATGACGAACATCGGCGTGCTACCCGCGACATCACCGACATTGGTGCTGCGTTGGGTTACGACGCCGGCGATCGGCGCGAAGACCGAATAGGTCTGCAGCGAGTTGCTGCTCTCCACACGGGCCAACAATGTGCCCTTGGCTACCCGATCGCCGACATTCTTGTAGACGGCCATGACCGGCCCCGGGAACTTCGCGCCGACCTGTGCGGTCGCTGCGGGATCCAGTTCGACCCGGCCTACAATCTCCAGGCCTTCACCTAGTTCGGCGGGGCCGGCAATCGCGGTTTCTATGCCGGCCGCCTTCGCAGCTTCGGGCGCGATTGTCGTACGGCCCTCATAGGACTGGAATGTCCATTGGTGGCTGCCGCCGGATGTCGCGGAGACCGACACATCGAAGCTGTGGGGCTCGACCAGGGTGGCGTTGCCCCGCAGATAATCCTGCTCGGGACGGAAGCTGAACGTCGTGGTCTCGCCATCCAGGCGGCGGATTGTCACGCGCGCCTGGACGTCCTTCGGCGCGACCGGTTTGTCGTTGAGGAAGGCGTAGAGACGATATTCGGGCGGGATACCGTCCTCGAACACCGTCACTTCCAGCGAAAAGTCCCCATCGCGGAGCAAGCGTCCGTTGTGCGGGCCGCGTTCGAAATCCGCAGCGGGGGCTTCATGTTTGGTTGATCCGCCAGTGTCAGCGCCTCCACAGGCGGAGAGTGGCAGGGCGAAGGTCATGGCGAGGGCAAGTCTGCGCATCAGCGGGCATCCTGAATGATCGGCGCGAAGCGGCCGGTGAGGCGGTCGAGATCGACGCGGGCCTCGTGATGAAGGGTGGCGGCACGGACCATGCGGACACGCGCGTCATGAAGAGCGGTCTGGGCGGTCGACACGTCGAGGAAGGTGAACCCGCCACGATTATAGCCGGCACGCACCTGGGCGAGCGTTTGCTCTGCGCCCGGGATCACCTTGTCTCGGATCAGCTCGACTTCATGAGCCGTCTCCGTGACCCGCTCGGCAGCGTGTCCGATCTGCTGCCGCTTCTTGTAACGTTCGACGGCAAGATCCGCCTCGACCTGTCGGCCCTCAGCTTCAGCACGAGAGATGTTCGCGCGATTGAGCGCCTTGTTCCCGAGCGGGATGGAGAGCCCACCAACCACGGCTACATCGCCAGTGCCGATGTAGCGTGGGCCTGCCGACCAGGTCGGATCCGTGCGAGCATTGGCGCGCTGAAGCGTCAGTTGTGCATCAGCTCGGCGTCGTCTGGCTTCGAACACCGCCAAGTCGACTCCCGCCGGTTCCTGGGCGCCGGAAGCCTCCGTTACCGCTAAGAAGTCGGCCTTGGTGACAGCGATGCCTTGCGCGCTGTCACCCCACAAACCGACAAGTCTGGTCAAGGCAGCATCACGGGCGTGTTGCGCCAGTTCGAGGTCGACCTTGGCCTCTGCCAACTGCGTTCGGGCTCGCGTTCCAGCGAAAAGCGGATCGCGTGCTTCAGCGACACGGCGTCCGACTTCTCGTACCAGTTGCTCGGCGATCGCGATACGCTCCTGCGCAATCGTAATGGCCGCCTCGCTGGATTGGACTTCAATATAGAGGCGCTGCACTGCAGTTGCCGTATCGAGACGACGGACCAGTGCCTCGGCCCGAGCAATATCCATTTCAGCGCTGGCGACGCCCACACGAGCCGATCGCTTGCCACCGCGTTCGATGACCTGATTGTAGGTCGCTCCCACCTGAATCTGGCGATTGAGCTCTGGTCCGCCCACGCCGAGATTTTCAGCCAGGAGGTCAATGGCGCCTGAGGGCCGAGTATCGGCTGCCGCACGAGCAGCATCCAATGTGTCGAGCCTTGCCGTTGCGGCCGCGCCGTCTGGCGACGCGTCGATGGCACGCGTGATCGCGTCGTCGAGCGTCAGCACCTGACCCCAAACGGGGGCGGCCGACGCAAGCGCTGCTGCCACAACGGCAGCGCGCACATGATAAAGCATGAAATATCTCCCTGATCATCACCTGGGCGCCAAAGGCGCCGGAATGGCAAAGATCAGGCGGCGGGAGGCTCGAGCAGTGGCGCTACGCCACGCGATGGCAGGGCAACGGTATCGGTCGGTGCGGTAAGCGAGCGTGCGGCGACGAATGCCATGGCTTCGACCATATCGGCGCGGGCAACATCGAACGCGACATGAACATGGGTCGCATGACCCGCGTCCCTGTCCCCATCAGGCTGAGTTGGATCGGCGTGATGGGCATCGAGATCGGCTTGGTGCATCGTAGCGTGCGAGGCATGATCATCGAAATGCGGCACGGCCTCTCCCATGCTGCCGTGCGACAACATCAATGTGAGCATGATCAGGAGTGCCATGAGGCGACGCATGCCTCAGCGGTTAGCAGATGCGCGCGGTGTGGGCAACGCGCCCACGATCAAATGGAGGGTACTGTCTTGCTGAGTTTGCCCGAGATCTAAAAAGGGCAGCCGCCGCGCTCATCTGCCATCTGATCGTCCGCTTCCATCCGATCCGGGCGTTCGATGGAGCGGAACTGAATGACTTGGTTTGGTCGACAGTCGACGATGCGGACCTTCGTTTGGACAGATCGGTTAGTGTGAACTGATGCGGTGGATGCCTCCCTTCACCGGGGGCTCTGGTTAATCCACTATCGCCGCGACTTCGGCTGCTCTAAGAATGCAGGATGGATGATAAAGCAACTAGGCAGCTGTATTTTGACCAACTCTCCTTTCCCGACGGAGAAGCAAGTGCGGCCCACAAGGCTGCGCTCAATCGCGCGCATGAACTCAGGAAACTGGAAATCGAGAATTACTGGAAACGGTCCACTTACTTTTGGGGCTTTCAAATTGTGGCTTTCGCGGCTCTCGCACTCAGCGTCAATCGCGCCAGTGTCAACGCGCCGCTTATCCTCGTCGTCTCAGTCCTTGGCGCTCTTGCCGCTTGGACCGGAGTCCTGACCGCCAAAGGCTCGAAGTTTTGGCAAGCCATTTGGGAGGCCCATGTGGACTTCCTGGAGCCCGAAGTAGAAGGGAAGCTTCACGTGACCGCTTTAGTCGAGAAGCGGCTTGAATATTCCGTCAGTCGCGTAAACGAGCGTTTCCTGCAGGTAATTTTCGCGGGCTGGATCGCAATCTTCATGGTGGCCGCGGCTGTTCTTGTTTGGCCCGATCTTCTTAAGTTGCGGCCGGCTCATGCCATCACCCTACAGATCAGCCTGCCCGCGGTTGCTTTCGCGCTGGGGATGCAGCGGTTGATGCATAACACGAAATCCAAACTGCGTGGTCGGGCCTTTATGCGTCGAACTATGCAAAAATTAGAGGATTGCTGACGGGGAACTCGTCGCCGCATGGGTGTTCAGCTCCATTGCGCTGCGCCGCTGCTGGAAGAGATGCGTACGAGCTTGACTTACGCAAGGGGGGACAATGCTCCATAGATTTAGGTCCGTTGAGGAAATCGGACGCTTTGCAAAGCTGACCCACAAGGCCGAGGCATTTGCCCGACTGTCGTTGATTTTTGCGCGCAACGGCTACGGAAAAAGCACTTTGTGTTCGATCCTACGATCGGCTGCGGATGGCAGCCCCCACCCCATCACCTCTCGCAAACGTCTTGGCGCGATTAACGATTCCCGTGTGGACTCGCTTTGGGCGTCCGGTGCTACGATCGCCTACAGCGCTGGCACCTGGAACGCCTGCCCCGGCAGGATTTATATCTACGATCTCGAATATGTGTCGAAGAATCTGCATCTTGGCGAGAGCGTAACGCGCGAAAACAAACGCAGCCTACTTCCTGTCGTTCTCGGCGATGAAGGGGTCGCACTGGCCGAGAAGGTCAACGCGTTGGATCGTGAACAGCGCGACGTTGACGATTCCAAGAAAGCGCAAGGGAAAATCATTCTTGCTCGCTGTAGGGGCCTCGCCCCCAATGATCTGCTCGGGTTCTGTCAGGCCGACGTACCCGATGACCTTGAGGCGAGGACCGCGGCTCAGGCGCAGAAGCTCGAGCTCGCGCGACAAGCTGCTGTCGTAAAGCAGAAGCGAAATCCTCCCGCTCTTGCACTCGGCTCACTCGCGCAGGCTGAGGCCATTCTTAGCGAAGGGCTCGAGGGCGTCGGCGAAGCAGCTACAACTCTAGTTCAGCAGCATCTTGCCCGGCAGGTTCTGGGCGATCGTGGACTGGCCTGGCTCGAGTATGGGGCTGGCCATTCTTCTGATCGGGAGTGCCCCTATTGCGGCCAAGACACGACCCACGTTCCACTTGTAACGGCTTACGGCACCTATTTCAGCGACGCGTTCAAAGCTCTCCAATCACGCATCGATCAACTGGACCGCGATCTCGACGCCTTGTCGCCTGCGCGCTTAAACCAGCATTTGTCGACCAACGACGCGGACTTTGCATATTGGTCCAAGCTTTGTGAGATTCCTACCCCTCCTAGGCTGTCAAAGGATGAAAGCAGCGCAGTCATAGCTGCGCTGACGCACCTGAAATCCCTTGTCGTCGCCAAGCGGAAGAACCCACTCGAACCAATTGCGTTTGGCTCGGATGCCGGGCCGATCCGCGATTCCCTGCAGCTGCTGTCGATCTACAATGAGCGCGTTGCTGCGTGCGGTGCCGTGATCGACCAAGCACGTGACGAGACAGCCAACGCGGATGTGCCAAGAGCAGAGGCGAACCTTGCAAAGTGGATCGCCATGGCAGAGAGATTGACCGAACCGGTCAAATCTGCGGTCGCAGATTGTTTGAGCGCGGAAACTCGGCTCGCCGAAATCAAGGCTGAGAAGGCCGAAGCCCAGAACGCCCTCAAAAACTATACAACGATGACGATGGCCGCACGCCAAACCGCCGTAAACGCCATCCTGTCGAATTTCGGGGCGAGCTTCCGCGTGGTCGATGCCAAGACCAGCTTTGTGGGTCGTGAGCCCAACACCGAATTTGCCATCGAACTGGGCACGAACCGGATCAAAGCCGCCGAAAAGTCCGAGACTGAGCCAAGCTTCAAAACCGTCCTCAGCGCAGGTGACAAGAGTACCCTCGCGCTGGCATTCTTCCTCGCGCAGATCGATGCTGACCCGTCGCTAGCCGATGCGGTAGTCGTATTCGACGATCCTTTCAGTAGCCAGGATATGGACCGTCAGTTTCAAACGACGAGTTACATCCGCTCCCTGTCGGGTAAAGCGTGCCAGACCATAGTCCTTTCGCACGATCCGCGCTTCCTTCAGCTTATCGAAAAGAACGCGGACAACACCAATACCCGTACGTTTCAGCTCCAGTGCAGCGACGCTGGGGTCGGCGCGCTGGCAGCTTGGTCGAGCACGGATGAATTGAAGTCTCTCTATGTCCAGCAGCATGAGATGATACGCGAGTACGCGACGCATCAGACAGTGCTCAAACAGCAAAATCTTAACACCATCCATCAGGCTATCCGGCCATTTCTCGAAGATTATCTGCGTTTGCGCTTCCCTGGGCGGTTCGGAGATCAGGCGCAGATTTTTGAAATGGCCAGTGCGATCAAGGGAGCCGGCGAAAGCGATCCGATGGCGGGAACGGTCAGCGATCTCTTCTCTCTAAACGAGTATACTCGCCCGAATATGCATGGCGGCGGCACACCCCCCGTTCCCGGCGAACTCCGCGCCCACTGTAAAAAGGTCCTGGCGATCGTCGGCAGCTATTAGGCTATGGCAGACGAGGTCGGAAAACCAGTGAATGGCGAAGCGCTAACAAAGCGCGCAAAGCCGATTTGGATCCGGTCCGCAAACTCCCATACTGACCCACAGCCTTATGCTGCATACCGAGGCCGGACAGACGAGAGCACCTAACTACGTACCAGATCTCATTTACCGCTTGCTTCTTTCGGGGCATCCACAGACGTGGTGTACGCATCCGGTGAGGACCGCGGCTACTGACGGTTTGCTGGGGGATTTGGCATCTTACTTGCCGAGGAAGGCCTCCACGCCTTCTTGAGCGAGCACATCGCGGAATGCAGCATCGGCATCGCGGTCGGTGGGGAATAGATTGTCCCAGACCGTCGAGGTGCCGTGCTCGTTGACGACCTCGAGGGACCAGCCACGTTCGGTGGCGAGCCGCACGATGTTGATGGTCAGCCGTACGCCCGCCTGTTCGATGGACCGGCAGAGAGAGGATTCAATCAGTTCGGGTTGCGGGTCAAATTCCATGCCGTGATGCTATGAGATCACCGAAATGCTGATGCGGGTTCAACGGTCGAGCCACGGTACCTGCCGGATCGAGGGATCGGACTACGGCGAATTCCTGGTACCGATCCCACCTCTTGCCGAGCAACGGGGACTATCAGGAATTTCGTGTGCGGCGAGGCATAATGGGCAACAAGGAGACCCAATATGTCACGACGGAAAGAACCCTCGATACCGAACGACATTCTCGATCAGTTGCTGGCCGGCACTGACGCGGCGGCGGCGCTCAGCCAGGGCGGCTTGCTCGATTCCCTGAAGAAGGCTTTTGCCGAACGGGCCCTCAACGCGGAGATGGATCATCATCTCGGGCACAATGACCAGGTCGGCAACAACCGCAATGGCTATGGTCGCAAGACGGTGACGACCGACAGCGGGCGGATCGAGATCGAGGTGCCGCGCGATCAAGCCGGCAGTTTCGATCCGCAGCTGATCGCCAAATACCAGCGGCGCTTCCCCGAAGCGATGGTCCAGACATGCATCGTACACTTGCTGCGAAACTCGATGGATTTCGTCGCGTGGAAGGATCGCAAGGCGCTCGGAATGGCTCTGAAAGCCATCTACCGTGCCGTTGAGGCAGTGGCCGCCGAGGAAGCGCTGACAGCCTTCGAAGCAAGCTTCTGGGGGCAGCGCTATCCCGCCATCGGCCAGAGTTGGCGTCGAGCATGGCCCGAGGTCATCCCATTTTTCGCCTTTCCTGATGAGGTCAGGCGGATCGTCTACACCACAAATTCGATAGAAGCCTTGAACTCCAAGCTTCGCCGCGCTGTTCGTGCCCGGGGCCATTTCCCCAGTGATGAGGCCGCCACCAAGCTGCTCTATCTGATCTTGAACCGATCGGAAAAAGAGTGGAAAATGCCACCGCGCGAATGGAACATGGCGAAGGCGCAATTTGCCGTGCTCTTCGGCGAACGTTTCATCAGGGTCATGACGGCCTGATGGTCAACCGCCTCGCCGCACACGAAATTCCTGATAGTCCCCGAGCAACGCCGCATCGTTGCGAAAGTCGACGAACTCATGGCTCTGTGCGACCGACTGGAATCCAGCCTCACCTCCGGCGACGAAACCCGCCAGCGCCTGCTCGAAGCCATCCTTCACGAAGCGATCGAACCGACGGAAGCGCGGGAACTGGAACTCGCATAACGATGCCTGAAGTCGACTGGGCAGAGGTTCGAACCCTGCTCGACTCCCTCTACGGTTCCGCCGAGCGCCTTGAGGCCCTGTTCCCCGGCCGCAAGTTCACGCTCGACGGACACCTCGTCGGCAGCATCGGCGAGGTCATCGCCGCCTACATGTTCGACCTCACCCTGAATCCCGCGTCGACCATGGCGCACGACGCGCTGTGCCCCGACGGCCGCCGCGTGGAGATCAAGTTCACCCAAGGCCGAACCGTCGCCATCCGCCACGAACCCGACCACCTCCTCGTCCTCCACCGCGCCCGCGGCGCCAACGTCCGCGTCGTCTACAACGGCCCCGGAACGCACCCATGGAGCAACGCCGGCCGCATCCAGAGCAACGGCCAGCGCCCTATCAGCCTCGCACACCTCACCCGCCTGGACGCCGCCATCGCCAACGAACAACGCCTCGCACTCGTTAGGCCCGCTCCGATCTGATGACGTTCGAGAGAAACGATAGCCAGCAGGCCCAATGCCTGCTGGCCCAGGGACGGCCCGAACCACTCTTACAGGGTCGCCGAATACGCCTTTCGCGACGCGGTTCGTGCTACGCCTAACGCCTGCCACCCGGCGGATTGATCATGGTCACTTCGCGCATGAGCCAGTTTCCTGCTGAAAGCTGAGCCAGGCGTTCAATGCATTATGGCAGCCACCGTCCGAGATGATATCGCGGGCATGGCCGGTAAAACCATTTACTGTCAGTCTGCGTGCCGGGAGCACGATATGGATGTGACTGGCGTTCGGTGAACCCGCCAAATATGGTAGGTGGAGGATCATCAGCGCCGCCAATTGTTCCTGCCGGACAAAGTAGGATCGGACCCAGGCTCGCGCCTGCTCCCATCCCCGATGTGGTGGCTGGTCTGGCGGCAATCTCAGGGTAAACTGGGCAAACCCATTCCGCTCTGCGGCAGGCAGCATGGCATCATAGCGCTGCAGCAGATAGCAAAGGTCCATATATTCGCCGCCTGCCGCATCAGGGAGCAGCAGGTCGTTATGCGCGGCCTTGTGCCCGGCGGGTGTCAGCTTTGCCAAGACCGGTTCTATGATACCGGCGCGGGATGCACCGGGCTTGTAGAAGTAGCGGAGGTATTTGAAACTACCGTCGCCAGCGGGGTCCAGCGGGAAGCAGGACAGCTCGTCTGGCCGGTCTGCCGTGGCGGGCTTCGTTTTGGCCTTGCTCATGCGGCCTCCTGCCATTGCGTGCCGCTCTGCGTCGCCGGGGAAAGGTCTGCTTCGAACCGCCGGGCATCTGGGAAAGGTGCGTGCGGGGCGAACAGCAATCCGCGCCTGTGGGCGAGAATAAATGGCTGATCGATATCGCCGGGCGGGCAAAACCACAGGCGATCTTCGAACCATGCGCGGCGATAGTCTCTGTACCACTGGTCAGTGTCGAAACGGTAGATATCGTATGTCGCCGTCGGGCCAGAGAACCGCGCCAGCAACAGGTCCATGCCATGCCGTTTGGCGACCGCACCGAAGTCGTACAATCCGACCTCCGCTCCGGCCCTCGTGCCAGCAAGCAGGAGATTGGCGCCTCCCAGAAACACCGCGTGCTGGGTGCCGGGGAAACGCAGCTCGGGCGCGATATCGATCGGTCCGCCGATGTTCGACGCCAACATCATGATGGCACGATGCGGAGCGGGCTTGATCCACGGCAAGCCGCCCGCGCTCCCCGCGGAGCACGGTGTAAGGATATTCTGCATGTAAGAGACTTTCACTTCTAGAGCGCGCGGCAGCCGAGCGGTGCCGCGCCTTGCCCCTTTTTCATTCGATTTCGCTCAGCTACTGAGCCACTTCAAACTTGGCTTTCGCCGCAGCAGCGGCGCCTACCCGTCGCTCCGATCCGGAGACTTGATGTAGACCGTGACCACTGGCGGTGCGGCCGGCCTGGAAAAACCTCCGCTGTGGGCCGGACAGAGCGTGGCGACGATGCGATTGCGCATCAGCAATTCACCCGGATCACCGCATTTTTGGCAGGTCACCTTCGACCGCTCCTCGGCAGCGATGATGTAAGGCCTTGCCTCTGGAACCTTGGGCTCAAGATGAATCCGAAGCGATCCGAATTTCTCTTTTACTTCCACCACAATCACTGGGATGTCATTCGCGGCGAGATCGGCCAGGAAGTCCTGGTAGAGAGCCGACCAGCCGGTCGGTAGGTGGTCCAGCCATCGGAGGTTATCGATCTGGGTCATGCGTAATGCCCTCCGGTCGCCAGTTGCCAGTGGCGCTTGGCGATCCAGAAACCGAGCCTTTCCCCTTCTGCGCTTGACCAAGGCAGAGTTGGCAGCGGATGAATGCCGCTTTGATCGACCGTGAAAACCCGCATTTCGTCGCCGCTATCCGGGGCTGTGACGAGGTGGATCGAATCGCCGGGGGCCTGAAGCCACAGGCGCAGGCCCGAGATGACCTGGACTTCACCGTTGCGACACAGCAGGAGCGTCACATACATGGTCGCCTGCGCTCCCGGCGCATGGTTCGGCTCGACAAGGACGAGGTCAGTCCGACATTCGGCAACCGCCTTGATGAGCGCGGTGAGCGAGAGCTTCTTGCGCCAATGGACCATCACGACGTTGGCGCGGTCCACATAGTCAAAGTCCGCCAAAACGGGCGGCATTATCGATGTGCAGGGTTCAGGCGCCCAGCCGACCATGCCGGCGAATGCGCGAGCGGCTTTTTTCGCAAGCGCGCTGCGCCTGCGGTCTTCTTCACTTACATAGATCATTGAGGTGGGTTCTTTCTCTCCACCCAGCGGCGGCTGCGTCCGCTAGGGTGAGGTTCAGATTTTCATTTCAGTAATTGCAGCCACCTGCTGCTCTTCAAGCTTCGCACTTCCTTTATCGTCGGCGCCGGATACCAATGCGCAGTGCAATTGCATCCGGCGCGGGAGGGATCATTCACGCCCTCTGCCGCGATCCATTGGCCAGCCAATTTGATCTGCCGCAGGCCCTTTCGCGACGACGCGCGGCGGCAATTCAACTTGCCATGACGACCAGCCCAAGCCCCCATCGTCAGTGGGTTCGACTGCCTTAATCAGAAGGTTCAACGTTCGCCTGCCCAAAGGCGTCAAGGCGAGCTCGCGAGTGGCCCACCGAACATTAATGTCGGGGGCATGGAAAATAAATCGCCCACCATCAAGACGGCAAATCAATTTTGAATGAGCCAGAGCTTTCACAACTGCATTGAGCTCATGGCCGATCTTATCAAACTCTTGCTTGAATATGACATCTCTGGCGGACCGCTCTTCAAGTTCTGAAAGAGCATCATTAATTGCCCTGATGCGCTCGGCCCTTTTCTGCTTTATATTACGATCCTGAGCCTCACGCTCACGCTCAGCCGCGAGTTGTTGGGACCGCCAAAGATTGAATGACTTCTGCAGTGCCGTTTGGACATCAGCATCTGCAAGGACCGGCTCAACGGCGGCCTGCATATCGGCAGATAGGCCGGCAGGTGCTAACCCTGCCTCCCTTTGGAAAACAGGGCTGTTCTCACGACCGACATGGAGGCGGGACAACGCAGTCATAAGATTCTGCCACTTTTGGCGGAAAGCATGCTGGATTTCCGGCTCTGCTTCAAAGAAGTTCGCAGCGCGCAAGGCTGGATCGTGCTCATGCGCAGGATGAATGGAAAGCCCAGCTGCAGTGCGAACCAATGGAACATAGGCACGCTGTTCAAGGGCTCTTGCCGCCTCCTTGATGGCAGCACGGCGTTGTGGATCTATCGACCGCTGATTATTAATGGCTGCGATTTCCGCCAGCCGAAGCTTGCCTCGATGAGCCGCCAAGGTACTTTTCAGCTCCCGAGACCAGTTGCCATGCGCAGCGAGGGTATCTTTGCACGTCGCAACTCTGCTCATCTGGGTTGCAAGCTCACGCCAGTCGCCAAGACGGCCACGAAATTCGGCTGGCTGCTTTCTCGCGGAACCGAGGAAATTCTTCGCCGCAAAATAACGACAGACCTCTCGCTGTCGCGCGAGCTCGCGGCGATGGGCCAAGATGCTGCTGGCACCGGCTGTGCGAGCCGCTTTCATGTTCATCAGACCGCGCCAGGCAGCTGCGGCATATCTATGCTTGTTCAAAGACGGGCGCGCGTAAAGGCAGCTCAGTTGCAGCTTGTTACATTGGTGCCGCGCGCGCAATCGCTCGAGCACCGCCTTGTGCCCATCCAATTTTAATCGAATAGCTGCGCCGCTTTGCACAAAACGCATTTGGATATGTGACAGGCTTCTCGTTGCAGCCTCCAACCTTTCTGCACCTTGGCTCAGCGCTTGTCCGACACGATAGGCGTGTTGCATCGCAGCCAGACGACTTCTCAAGCTTTCAGCGAAGTTGGAATGTTTCACGACATTAGATGCTGCCAACATGGCGCGCCCTTGCAAGCCGGCTCGCCGCCAGCTGTTAAGTTTCTGCAAGGCGACCGCGTGTATCCTGGACAACTGACCAGTTTGCACCCTGACCTGAGCGCGGTTGACCTCGCCGCGCAGCCGTCGACGCTCTGCGATATGCAGTGCCAGTGCATCGCTGCGGCCCCTTGCCGCCAGACGCTCATTGGCCTGAACCATAGTTCGTCGAAGGTTGAGAAGATTGGCCGCGTGGGCTGATAGCTTTTCCACGACGTCGGCAAGGCGAGCAATCTTGACCTTGTCGTCCGCCAGAGCCTTCTGCCGGGCATCACCTCCGCGAACACGCTTCTGCTGCCCCGGGGTTTCTCCGCGCTCCGCCCGCGTCAGATGTGAATATCGCGGCGACAGACCTGCCCCGATCAGCGCATGGTTGATTTGAGAAACGAAATGGCGGCGCATGAGCCTGATGCCCAGGGGAGTGTTCAGATCGGACCACGTCGACGCGGAGAAATCCCAGTCGTAGGCATCATTACGGGTCACGAAGCGGGTGCCGATCTGCAGATGCAAATGAAAATTCCGGGCGTCGCCGCCGGCGTCTGGCGTATGAAGCGCAGCGACGAATGGTACGTCACGCGCCGCCAGCGGCTGCGTAATACTGTCGACCAGCTTCACGCGCTGCGCTGCGGTCAGGTCGTGTGGAAGAGGCACGATGACACTGATGTAGACATTGGCGTTGGCGCGATTGAGCTGCTCGACCTGCTCCAGGGCGCGCCAGAACGCAGTGATCTCCGTACGATCGGCGCCGATGTTGCTGGACCAACCCTCTTCGCCGGATTCGAGCGCTGCCTCGCGCGTTATGTAGCGGGCAAAACGGCTGGCTTCACCCGGCCGCCACGCTCTCCCGCGCCCCCCGCACAAACCGCGACTTTTCCACTGGATGTAAAGCGAGCGGGATCCATGTTTCCGATGTCGTGACGGCGAAAACCAGGTGAAGGAACGCAGCCCATTCGCGGGCCGGTGAAACAAATTACGCGCCGCTCGATCCGATATTCGCGGTCGTTCAGACTCCGCGACTCGAATCCGGAAACGCAGCCGCTGCTGGAGCTCACGATCTTCTCGGAACCGCTTCAGTAGCGTCAGCTTCAGCAGGCTGGCGGATTCCAGGGCGGACCGACGCTCGCGGGCGGCGCGGTTGCGCGCGCTGCGGACTGCTGCGCATCCGGCCGCGATCTGCTCATTTTGGCGAATGATATCGGCAACTGGGCGAAGCATCTGAACCGTCTGAATTGAGGTTGTTGAAAGGGGGTGGTCGTCCGTGTTGTTGGCCGTTGGCCAAACAACACTTTTACGCGCACCACCCCCCTTTCTCTCTCGTCCTGTTAAACGGCCCTAATGGTGGTGGATGCGCGACCCATGCGCACATTCTAAGCCTCTGTAGAAAACCATCGAATGGGTCGCGCTCAGGCTCAGCAAGTCATGCTGGTCGTAACGTGCACATGGGTCGCCCGTCAGGTACGATGATCGCCGGCCGTGCTCTGTCGAAAAATAGTGCACATGGGTCGCGCAGCGTGCCGCGCCTGAATACGGCACGAGATGCGCATGAGCACAAGCCGCGCACAATCATTGGCCGCCAGCCTCCAGCAACGATCTGCAGAGTATGATCGACGGCTGTCGCAGATCGACGACGAGTTGGGCGAGCTCAATCGGCTTGCCGCAGCAGCCGGCAAACGCCGCGGCGACAAGAAGCCCGGCGGCGACGATACACAGAAGTATCGGCTAGGTTCGATCTTTTCTGTGCTGTCGAGCAGGTTCGTCGAACTCGATGACCTGGCACTCCTGGGGCTACTCGCGGACGCTCATTATACCATTACGCTGCTTCATTTCTCGGTCATCGACGATGGCGCCAGCCTTCTCGATGTCTTTAATCAGCTTCTCTTGGACCCGATCCTCGCGCAAAAATTTCGTGACGAGGGGGCGAAGCTCAGATGGGAATGGAACCGCGCGCTGTACGTCAGCGAAGTTGAGTCCTTCGCGCAGTCAAAAGCAGCCCAAAACCAAAGAGCAGCTTGGCGCCGTAAGCCGCCGACTCGCGGACAAATCTACCTCATTTCCGAGGCCGTGCGGGCCTTCGATTTTGATCCGCCCATCGTGAGCACCCGAGGAGAGGCCTTCGAATGGCTTCGCAAGGTTGGCGGCAATCCACGCTTCGCAAAAAAGGAACAATCATGAATCGGCTTAACGAATTGTTGGAACGCCTCGACCAAAAGCGACAGTGCTGCATCGAGGCCGAACAGTTGGTCGAGGAGGCATATGCGGCAGGGATCCTGCAGGATAGCCACATAGATGCATTCGAGATCGAAGTGAATCAGTACGAGGAAATTCTGGCACAGGCGTCCCGTGAACTGGAGGCTCTCGACGCGAAGCTGCGGGATTGGAAATGAAAAAGAAGACTCCCGGTACGCCACGAAAAAAGCGCACACAAAATCTAGTGCACCTGCATAAGCTTGCCTCTGCGGTAACGTCGATACCGAACCCGTCAAGGTTCGAATATTACCTTGCCGATAAGCAGCAGGAATTTGAGCACAACGGCTGTCCAGCGCAAAATCTCGACGATCTGCTGTATGATCTTTCAGTAGATGATCTGCGTACACTGCCACCGGCAGCGCTGCGCGCGCGTGAACTCCCCATCCCGCGCAACCTGATCGAGAGCCCGGATTACTCGGTGCGGCTCGCAAATGAAAAGCTCATTCATGCAGGGCTGGATGCGACGCTAATCGCACTCGTCGAGAAGACGTGGACCGATTTTTGCAATGCACCTGAACTTAGCGCCCATTCGGCGACGCTGTCGCGGCTGCAGCAATCCGCAGATCCGGAAGAACGATCTTTCTATCTCAGGGTTATGGCCGGCCACCACCGCAGCGCTCTTTGGCATATGCGGAAATCCGGCCCACCTGGTCGCCTTACGATCAAGGCCTGCCTCGATATCATTCTGGTCCAGACGCTGATTTTCAACGCACGCGATGTACAGTCAACGATCGCAGATATTCAGTTGGCCCTAGTGCAGCCCGCCTACGGACTTGTTGCACCAGCTGAAGGCTATATCCGCGCGAGCGGACTCACCAGGGTCTTCAAGAAAGTGGCCGAGACGGCAGAAAAATGCCTCAGCGGCTACATGACCCGTCCTGAACGGGACGCGCACCGATGCGAACGCATTGCTGCCAGGAAACCGGGAGAACCAGTTCCAAAACCACGATATGCCACGCCAAAGGGGAGCATTGCGAAAACGCTGGCCCCCGTAGTCGAGGCCAGACTGGCAAAAATGCCGTGGCGTATGCGTGTCAAGCTCCGTCGGCAGCTGGATCATTTTGTCGAATTTGCGCGCGAAAAGCTGGCCTCCTCGCCCCATCTCTTTCCATCGATGCCAGTCTCAATAGAAGGATCAAGTGATAAAAATGGCAACAGGAAAACCGTAGACCTAACAAAGAAACTGGCCACGACTGCCCGATATTCAGGCTTGTCCCCACTGGAATGCTCCGCCGTAAGCATTTGCCGTTTTTTGCATTCTGCTATTTTTCTGGGTCAAGCGTTCGAGCATGCCGCCACGGAACATGCTCGCACAGGACAATTGCCATATAATCTCGATGGCCAGCTGCCCGGTTTTGACAAAAGCAAAATGCCGCGCGGCGCAAAAAATCATATCAAGCTCCTGCTGGATTCATATCGCCGGGTTATCCTCGAGGATTCAGCTTTCGGCGCCAAATCGGGTCGCCGCACTGCAATTGAGTCGTTTGATAATCAGGGTGTGAAATCGGTCGATGCCGCGATCGCGTGGCTATCGACGATCGGACCGCGCGTAAATGCGGACCATTCCGGTGATATCAATGATGAGCGCAGAACGTTCTATCTGCTCGATGTGCTGCCTGATGTCCGCCTGAGCCGATAGATCAGAAAGTGCACATGGGTCGCGCAGAGCGGTGGCGGGCATCTCGCCATGGAATAGACCATGGCGAGACCGGTCAAACTCTGTGGAAAGGTGTCTGGCGGCAGCTCAGCGAGCAACGCCGAACCCATCATAAAAACCTCTCGACGAAGCGATTATGAGGTGCAAACCGACCTCATATGTTCTAATTTCGTTCTTGAAGATGAGGTTGCTTTCCTGGAACGTCTCCTCGGTTTCGAAATCGCCGCACTCTTCGAAAACTGAAAAGTTGCGGTCAGTCAGAGGGCCGCATGCAGAACGATTTTCAGGGCAAGAGCGTTTTCGTTTATGCTCGGGTTTCGACCACCAGGCAGGAGAAGAACGACCTCTCTCTGCCCGATCAAATTGCCAGCGCAGAGCGTTGGATTCAAGAAAACGACGCGGCATGCGTACGGGTTTTCTCCGAGGCCGGAAGCGCCACTGATGACGAGCGCCGCGCCTTCCGCGAAATGATCGCTCTGGCTGAATCCGACGATCACCCTGTCGACATCATCCTCGTCCATTCATTGTCGCGCCTGTTTCGCAATGCCTTGGATTTCATGCAGTATCGCGAACGCCTGCGCCGACGAAAAATCCGCATTGTCTCGATTACGCAGAATTTTGGCGATGATCCCGCATCGGACATGGCCGTGTCGATGCTGGCGATTTTCGACGAATACCACTCAGCTGAAAACAGCAAGCATGTCCGCAGAACTATGATCGCGAACGCCGTCAACGGGTTCTGGAACGGTCAGACCCCGCCGCTTGGGTTCCGCACTTACGTTGTTCCGCAACCGCGCGGCAAGGACCGCAAGAAGTTGGAACATGATCCTGAAACGGTCGACCTCATCCGTTGGATATTTGAGACATATCTGCATGGAAACGAGGATGGCCCCGTCGGCATCACGAAACTCGCCCAGCTACTGAATCAACGGGGCGAACGGATCCGCGGGAAGCGGTTTAGCGTTTCCAACGTCCATAATATCCTGACCAACACCGCCTATTGCGGATACGTCATGTTCAATCGCCGCGACTCGCGCACGCGTGAAGAGCGTCCCGAGAACGAGTGGGTGCCAATCCCGGTCCCGCCTATCGTGTCCGAGGATGTTTTCTACGCTGTAAAAAAACAGATGGCCGATCGCGATCCCAGGATGGGCGGGGCTGCGCAGAAGACGAACACCAATCTTCTGACTGGTCGCGCCGTTTGCGGATGCAATGGCGATGGCTGCGGCGGGGGTTTAGGCACCGCAACAGGCAAATCTGGCCAATATCGCTATTATGCTTGTGCCGCACGGGTAAAGCAGGGTGCCGAGAGTTGCAAAGGCCGCCGCATCCCTATGTCGACACTCGACGAAATCGTGGTGGATGCTGTTGGTGAACATCTGACAGACCCTGACCGCCTGAACCTTCTGTTGCAGACTTGGCTGGATCGATCGCAAACCGCCGTCGCTGAACGCCAGGTCGAATTGAAACGGTTGCGAGCGAAACTGACACAGCTTGAAGGTGAAAGCGCCAGAGTTATCAAGCTCGTCAGAGCCGGTATCTGCAGCCCTGAGGACCCGCAGATCGCCAGCGAACTCTCAAATATCCGCGCTCAGCGGGCCAGCACAGAAGCCGATCTGGCTGTTCTTAAACGCCAACTCGAAGCAGGCGACCGCAGGATAACTCCTGCCATTATCGCTGCCTTTGGCCAGCTTCTCGATAAAAATTTGCGAGGCTCGGATCCGAAGCTGCGCCGTGAGTACGTCCAATTGCTGGTCGACCGCGTCGAAGTCGGCAACCGCCAAATCCGAATCTTGGGTCGCAATGACATGCTCGAACGAGCGGTCATCGCGTCACAGGCACCGAAAGCCTTGGTGCCCAAAGCTGAACGGAAATGGTGCACCCAAGTGGATTCGAACCACTGGCCTTTGCCTTCGGAGGGCAACGCTCTATCCAGCTGAGCTATGGGTGCATGACGCTGGTCAGAAGGGGCGCTTAGCAAAGGGCTTCGAACCGCGCCAGCCACAAAATCACCTGTTCCCGAAACTTATTTCGGGGCCTTCACCATCGGCTGGAATTTGCCCAGGCCACAGCTGGCACCTGGTTGCAGGCCCGGCCCGGCGTTGAACAGCACGGTGATGATGTCGACCGAACAGAGCTGCGAGATGCTGGTGCGATAGGAAAAGCGCCGTTCGAAGCCCAGGCTGGGGCAGCTGTTGGGGAGGGTGTTGCGGTAGATCTTCTTGCCGCTCACCTCGAAATCGATGGTGCGATCGTCGCGGACGCTGCTCGATCGGATCTGGCTGATCGAGATGCAATCGACCGGATTGCCGCTGGGCACATAGGGATCCGGCTTGTCCTTGGTCTTGGCGAAAGCAGGCGTCAGGCCACAGGCCAGCAGCAGGCCGGCGGTGAGAATGGGGCGGATGGACATTGTCTCTCTCCTTCGTGCTGACAAGACGATTCGCGGAGCTGATTTCCGTACCGATCCTAGCACCGCTGGCCGGCGCGATCAGGCGGCTTTCGCGACGCTGCCGGGTTCCGGCGTCTTGGGCTTGAAGCGGCACAGGTCCGACACGATGCAGCGCCAGCATTCGGGCTTGCGCGCCTTGCAGACATAGCGGCCATGCAGGATCAGCCAGTGATGGGCGTCGCGGCGGAAGGGCTGGGGCACGCGCTTTTCCAGCTTGTCCTCGACCGCCAGCACCGTCTTCCCCGGCGCCAGGCCGGTGCGGTTGCCGACGCGGAAGATATGGGTGTCGACCGCGAAGGTTTCCTGCCCGAAGGCGGTGTTGAGCACGACATTGGCGGTCTTGCGGCCGACGCCGGGCAGGGTCGTCAGCGCGTCGCGATCCTGCGGCACCTCACCGCCGAAATCGCGCACCAATATCTCGGACAGGGCGATGACATTCTTCGCCTTGGTGTTGAACAGGCCGATCGTCTTGATGTGCTGCTTGAGCGCATCCTCGCCCAGATCGACCATCTGCTGGGGCGTTTCGACTTCGCGGAACAGGGCGCGGGTCGCCTTGTTGACGCCGACATCGGTGGCCTGCGCAGACAGGGTGACCGCGACCAGCAGCTGATAGGCATTGCCATATTCCAGCTCCGTTACCGGGGCGGGATTGGCCTCTGCCAGGCGGCTGAAAAAGTCAAAGATCTGGCCCTTGTTCATGGCATCAGAGCCCCAATACGCCCTTCATGTCATAGCGGCCGACCGGCTGGCCGGCGAGCCAGCTTGCGCCCTTGATCGCGCCGCGCGCGAAGATGCTGCGGTTTTCGGCGCGATGGCCCAGTTCGATCCGCTCGCCCTCGGTCGCCAGGATCACCTGATGGTCGCCTGCGACCGATCCGCCGCGCAGCGCGGCAAAGCCGATCGCGCCCTTCGCCCGCGCGCCGGTGATGCCATCGCGGCCGCGCTCGCTATGGTCGGCCAGCGCGATGCCGCGCCCCTTCGCCGCTGCTTCGCCCAGCAGCAGCGCGGTGCCCGACGGCGCGTCGACCTTGTGGCGGTGATGCATCTCGACGATCTCGATGTCCCAATCGTCGCCCAGGCTGGCGGCGGCCTTTTCCACCAGCGCGGCGAGCAGGTTGACGCCCAGCGACGTATTGCCGGTCTGCAGCACCGGGATGCGGACCGCCGCCTGGTCGATCAGCGCATGATGCTCAGCTTCCAGCCCCGTCGTGCCGATCAGCACCGGCTTGTTCGCGGCGATGCAGGCGTCGAGATTGGCGGAAAGCGCGGCTGGCACGGAAAAGTCGATCAGCACATCGGCCGCCTGTGCCAATGCCTGCGGATCGCTGGTGATCGCGACGCCCGGCGCCAACTCGCCGCTGCCGTCGCGATCGGTGCCGCCCGCCACGGTCAGTCCCGCCTCCGCCGCGGCCTGCGCAATGGCGCGGCCCATGCGCCCGGCGGCGCCGAAAATCCCGATGCTGGTCATGCCCTGATCCGTTCCTTGAAGATAAGTGAGCGCGCGATGCCAGAGCGGCGACCCTTTGTCATCCGGCACCATGAATTTCTTGGGAAAGGCGACCGACCATGGCTAAGAGATGGCCATGCTCGATCTTCCCCGACTCTCCGTTCCGACCCTGCCGATCGACGGCAGCGCCGATCGCTTTCCCGTCCGTCGCATCTTCTGCGTCGGGCAGAATTATGCCGAACATGCGCGCGAAATGGGTGGCGATCCCAATCGCGCGCCGCCCTTCTTCTTCACCAAGCCGGCCGATGCCGTGGTCGAGAATGGCGCGCTGCTGCCTTTCCCCTCCCGCACGCAGGATCTGCATCATGAGGTCGAACTGGTGGTTGCGCTGGGCGCGGGCGGCACGGATGTCTCGGTCGAGGATGCGCTGGCGCTGATCTATGGCTGGGCAGTCGGCATCGACCTCACCCGCCGCGACATGCAGGCGGTCGCGAAGAAGGCGGGGCGCCCATGGGACATGGCCAAGGGCTTTGATCGCTCCGCGCCGATCGGCCCGATCCATCCCGGCACGCCGCCGGCCAGCGGCGCCATCGCGCTCAGCATCGACGGCGACCCGCGCCAGTCGGGCGACCTGGCCGACATGATCTGGTCGGTGCCCGAAATCATCGCCAATCTCTCCACCTATGTGGAACTGGCGCCCGGCGACCTGATCTTCACCGGCACGCCTGCCGGCGTCGGCCCGATCGCGCCCGGCCAGGCGGTGCAGGCGACCATTGCCGGCCTCGCCCCGCTCGACATCGCCTTTCAGAACTGACCTTCAGAACAAGGATAAACAGGATGGATATCGACATTCCCCATGACCTCGGCCGGGACGAAGCGAAGCGCCGGGTGGAGCAGGGCCTGCCCAAGCTGGAACAGCATATCCCCGGCGGCGGCACCATGACCGCGACCTGGCCGTCCGATTATGCGCTGGACATGGAAATTTCGGCCATGGCCCAGACCATTCCGGTCAAGCTGCTGATCGAGGAGGACAAGGTGCGCGGCACCGTGTCGATCCCGATGTTCCTCAAGATGATGTCCGGGCCGATCTCCGACTTCATCAAGACCAGTGCCCAGAAGATGCTGACCAAGGCGTAAGCCTGCCTGCCGAGGTGCCGCCATGCCGACCGACATTCGCAATATTGTCATCCTTACCGGCGCGGGTATTTCGGCCGAGAGCGGGCTTGCCACCTTTCGCGGGCCGGATGGCTTGTGGGAGGGGCATCGGGTGGAGGATGTCTGCACGCCCGAAGCTCTGGCGCGTAATCCGGCGCTGGTGCATCGCTTCTATGACGAGCGGCGGGCGAAGCTGGCGGAGGTGGCGCCCAATCCCGCGCATGATGCGCTGGCCGCGCTCGACCGCGCCTGGCCGGGCGATCTGCTGATCGTCACCCAGAATGTCGATGACCTGCATGAGCGGGCAGGGGCGAGCCGGCTGCTCCACATGCATGGGGAATTGAAGTCCGCCCTCTGTGCCGCCTGCGGCAAGGCGGTGGGCTGGGCGGATCCGCTGCCGCCCGGCAGCGCCTGCGCCGGTTGCGGCGCGCCCAGCCTGCGGCCCGACATCGTCTTCTTCGGCGAGATGCCTTATGAGATGGAGCGGATCGAGGAAGCGCTGGCGCAGGCCGATCTGTTCGTGTCGATCGGCACGTCGGGCGCGGTCTATCCGGCCGCCGGTTTCGTCCAGATGGCGCGCCATTATGGCGCCCGCACGCTGGAGCTCAATCTCGATCCGTCGGCGGGCAGCAGCTATTTCGAGGAAAGCCGGCTTGGCCCGGCAAGCGAACTTGTACCCGCGCTGGTCCGCGACCTGCTCGGCTGACCGGCCTTATTCGCTGGGTGCCGCCATGATGTCGGCGCCATCGGGTTCATCGCGATAAAGCAGCATCACCGATCCATCCTCGCCATTCACCGCACGGATCGGCAGGCTCAGTTGCAGCGCGGACAGGAATTCCTTGCTGTCGCTGACGCGGAAGCGCCCGCCGACCCGCAGTGAGGAGACGCGCGCATCGCCGATCAGGATCGGCGCGCGGCGATAGCGGTTGAACTCGCTCGCCGCCTGCTCGATCGTTTCCCCGTCCAGCTCGACCATCTGGTCGCGCCAGGCAGTGCGCTGGTCGATCAGCTTGGGGCTGAGATGGGTAAGGTCGATGCTGCGCGACTGGATCACGGCGCCGCTGCCGGCGCTGACCTTTTCCAGCCCGCTATTGCCCGAATGGACCGTCACCGTGCCTTGCGTGACGGTCAGTTCCACCACTGACGGGCGCATGCGGACGTTGAAAGCGGTGCCGACGGCGCGGATCTGGGCCGATCGCACCTCCACGTCGAACGGGCGGCCCTTGTCATGGGCCACGTCGAAGGAGGCTTCGCCCTTCAGTACGCGCACCTTGCGGCCGATGTCGGTGAAGCGGACTTCCGCCTCGCTATTGCTGTTGAGGTGCAGGATGGAGCCGTCGGCCAGTGCGACGTCGCGGATCTGGCCCACTGCCGTCTCATAACGATCCACGCCGCTGAAGGTGCGGATGGTGACGATCGCGGCGACGATGAAGAAGGCGATGGCAATGCCGGCGGCAATCATGATGTTGCGCGACAGGCGGCGCTGCTGTTCCTCGCTGACGATCGCTTCGAGCGGGGGCAGATTGACTTCGGCGGCGGCGCTCTTCAGCCGCTCGGCCGCGTCCCAGGCGGCTTCGGCGCGGGCAAAGGCCACACCATGGCGCGGATCGGCCTCGATCCACGCACATATCTCGTCTTCGTCCTGGGGAGTAGGGTCGCTGTTAAGCCTGGCCAGCAGGCGCGCGGCTTCCAACGCGATCGCGTCCCTGTCCCCGCTGTTTGAACCTGGTCCCGACGCCTGCACGTTCGAAATCCGTTTCCTCACGTTCTGCCCAGGCCCGCATAACTATGCCGATCGCTTTGGCCAGATGTTTTTCAACAGTAGAAACGGACAGAGACATTTCCTCCGCTATTTCCAGCATCGATTTTTCGTGAATACGGCGAAGAATGAAGACGCGGCGGCACTGGGTGGGCAGCGAATCGACAATCGCCTCGACCTGGCGGAGCGCCTCGCGGGCGTGGAGCTGTGCCTCGATGGTGTTTTCGCCGCCCAGCAATTCCAGATCGGCAATCGTCTCGAAGCTCACCACCTTGTTGCGGCGGGCCGTGTCGATGACGAGGTTGCGGGCGATGGTGAAGAGATAGGCGCGCCCGGTGGTGACATTTTCCCAGTTCTCCGTGGCATAGGCACGGGCAAGAACTTCTGCGACCATGTCTTCCAACTCGTGGGTAGAGGGCAAAATGCGACGCAGGCGGCCCCTCAAGGCAGCTTCCTGCGGCAAAATCACGGTCTTGAACCACTCTAGCTTGGCGCGAACCCTATGCACGTCGACCCCCTTTTATGTCAGCGCGCCTCTCCTGAATTTCTTTTTGTTGTCACATTTCAATCATGGATTCCGGGGGGTGTCCAGCACGTGATTACGCATATTCCGTAATCCGCCATAAAAAGTTCCACCCTGTTGCAAAAAAGTTTTCGGGCGCCTTCTTTTGTTGCGTGGTTACGAAATTATGTCAGGCGGAACCTCGTCCGGCGCGCTGTCGGGCTGGTCATAATCGGGTTCGCCGGGGATGATTTCGGGCGGCTCGTTGATCGGAGTCTCGTCCGGAGTCGCGGGCGGCGGCGTTTCGGGCGGCGACTGGGGTTCGATCCGGTCGGGCGGGGGCAGGGTGTCGGGCGCTGGATCGGGCTGGGTGGCCATGCTATGCTCTCCTGCAAAGAAGAAGCTACGCGCGGGCAAGGACGCCGGTTCCACCAATGCATCCATATCCCTTGCTCTCGCCAATGCTTTTCTCTATGCCGCGCCGACCGGCGACCGATGCGGGCGTGGCGAAACTGGTAGACGCGCCAGATTTAGGTTCTGGTATCGCAAGATGTGGGGGTTCGAGTCCCTTCGCCCGCACCAGTGTCAGGCTTGGCTTGATCCGGCGCCAACGAGATTCAGCTAAGAAAGCGTTTGAGAGAAGAGATGCAGACTGTCGAGACGTTGAACGAGGGCCTGAAGCGCGCCTACACCGTGACCATCACGTCGAAGGATATCGACGCCCGCGTTGAGAAGGAAGTGCTGGCGATTGCGCCGCAGGTGCGCATGCCCGGCTTCCGCCCCGGCAAGGTGCCGGCGAACCTCGTCAAGAAGATGCATGGTGAAAGCCTGCAGCGTGACGCGCTCAACAATTCCATCCAGGAAAGCGTTCAGAAGCTGATCGCCGATCAGAAGCTGCGTCCCGCGATGCAGCCTTCGGTCGAGCTGGACGAAAGCTTCGAGTTCGGCAAGGACGCACAGGTCAAGGTGGAACTGGAAGTTCTGCCCGTGATCGAAGCACCGAGCATCGACGGTCTGAAGCTGGAGCGCCTGACTGCCGA
Source organism: Sphingomonas sp. S-NIH.Pt3_0716 (assembly GCF_003950715.1). Classification (NCBI taxonomy): domain Bacteria; kingdom Pseudomonadati; phylum Pseudomonadota; class Alphaproteobacteria; order Sphingomonadales; family Sphingomonadaceae; genus Sphingomonas; species Sphingomonas sp. S-NIH.Pt3_0716. The sequence goes on from NZ_QLJK01000010.1 coordinate 106,393, forward strand.
AGTCAGCGACGCGCAGGTCGAGGAACAGGCCGGCCGCATCGCGACCCAGCAGGGCGCGCTGGAAGAATATGCCGGCAGCCACAAGGCGAAGGACGGCGACACGCTGGTCATCGACTTCGTCGGCAAGGTCGACGGTGAAGCGTTCGAAGGCGGTTCGGCCGAAGGCGTGAAGCTGAAGATCGGTTCGGGCCAGTTCATCCCCGGCTTCGAAGAGCAGCTCGGCGGCGTGAAGAAGGGCGAAGAAAAGACCATCGAAGTCACCTTCCCCGAAGATTATGGCGCCGCGCACCTCGCCGGCAAGGCCGCGACCTTCGACGTGACCGTGCAGTCGGTGCTGAACGCCGACAAGCCCAAGCTCGACGACGACTTCGCCAAGTCGCTGGGCCTGGAAGGTCTCGACCAGCTCAAGGATCTGCTAAAGGGCCAGATCGAGCAGGAGCATAACGGCCTGACCCGCACCTATATGAAGCGCAAGCTGCTCGACCAGCTCGCCGCTTCGCACGACTTCGACGTTCCGCCGAGCATGGTGGAAGCCGAATTCAACCAGATCTGGCAGCAGCTTCAGCATGAAGCCAGCCATGAAGCCGATCCGGAAGCGGCTCTGGCCGAAATGGAAGCCGAGAAGGAAGATTATCGCGGCATCGCCGTGCGCCGCGTGCGCCTGGGCCTGCTGCTGTCGGAAATCGGCCAGGCCAACAATGTCGTCGTTTCGGACAATGAAATGAACCGTCTCATCATGCAGGCTGCCCAGCAGTACAGCCCGCAGGACCGTGAGCGTTTCGTGCAGTATGTCCGCCAGGATCCGATGGCCGCCGCCCAGCTGCGCGCGCCCCTCTATGAGGACAAGGTCGTCGACTTCCTGTTCGAAAAGGCGGAAGTCAGCGACCGCGCTGTCAGCCGTGAGGAACTGGAAGCCGCGATCGAAGCCGAAGATGGCGATCTGAAGCCCCACGTCCACGGTCCGGGCTGCGGCCATGACCATGACGAAAAGCCCAAGGCGAAGAAGGCCGCTGCCAAGAAGAAGGCCGAGCCCGCCGAGGCCGAAGCCGTAGCCGAGGAAGCGCCCGCCAAGAAGGCTCCGGCCAAGAAGGCTGCCGCCAAGAAGGACGAAGCCCCGGCTGAGGACGCTGCCGCCGAGGAAAAGCCCAAGGCGAAGAAGGCTCCCGCCAAGAAGGCCGCTGCCAAGGCTGAGTAAGCCTTTCCAGCCAGCAAATCGGAACGCCCGTTCTTCCCCCACAGGGAAGGGCGGGCGTTTTGCATGGGCGCGCGGGTGATTGGCGATCAGCCCTCGGCGCGAACGCCGGGATCATACGCGCTTTTCCTGATCTTTATTTTTGCGCTGCAATATATTCTGATGAAGGCCCGAAACTAGGGATCAGGCGATGAACTGATCGCGGAGGGCTTATGCAAGTCGTCAAGGGCGGTTCTGGTCGGGGTCTTGGGCAATTGCTGATGAACAGGTGGCTCCTGGTGGGCGTCTGCCTGCTCCTGTTTCTCGCCTTCTTCCTCCTGCGCTTTCCCGGTGAGCCCAACAGCGACAGCAACAGCCAATATCATCAGATCGTCACTGGCCAGTTCAACGATTGGCATCCGCCGCTGATGGCGCGGATCTGGGAAGGGCTGACCCTGTTCGGCGCGGGCACCGGGCCGATCTTCGCCTTCGACACCATTTTCTACGGCTGCGGCGTTGCGCTGCTGGCCAGCCTGCCGGCGCGGCGCGGCCGGTGGCTCTGCGCCTATTGCATGATCTTCCTCGCGGCCCAGCCGATGCTGCTGATGATGAGCGTCAACATCGCCAAGGACATCATGATGGCGGTGATGTTGCTGCTGGCAGTGGCGATCATCGGGGCGGTGCAGGAAGGGCTTGTCGCCGCGCGGCCGGCCCGGACGCTGTGCTGGGCGCTGGCGCTGCTGATCGTCGTCATGGCGGCGCTGGTCCGCAGCAATGCCGTGTTCCTGGTTGCGCCGATGCTGGTCTTTGCCGGCCGGCCGGCGCTGATGGCACGGCCGGTGCTGATGCTGGCGCTGTCCGCGGTCGGCGGAGTGTTGCTGGTCCCGGCCAGCAATATCGTCAATCATCGCATCCTTGGCGCATCGGATGCCGGGGCGATCCGGTCGCTGCAGATATTCGACATCGCCGGCATCATGGTGCGGGGCGGGGATGATATCCTGGCCGATCTGCCGGGCGCGCAGGCGCTGACGCAGGATGTCCATCGCTGCTACAGCCCGATCATGTGGGACACGCTGGCCTATGCTCACTGGAATTGTCATGTGCTCAAGAATGTCGAGCAGGCGATCCGGGATGGCGGGGGCGCATCGCTGTCGTCACGCTGGACTGGCGCGATCCGGCATCATCCGCTGGCCTATCTGCGCCATCGCCTGACCCATTATAATTCGACCCTCTATTTCTGGGTGCCGGTCCATCATACCGAAGCCGTGCGCAAGTTGAACACCGCCGGCAACCGCGGCGGGTCGTTCAAGAACCGGTTGCTGGACCAGGTCCGCTATTCGCCGCTGACCTCGCCCGTGATGATGGTCGCCATCGCGCTGGCGCTGCTGCCCTGGATCATTGCCGCGCTGCGCGCCTCGCGCGATGCGCTGCTGCGTGTCTGCGCGATATTGATATGGCTTGCCTTGATATATACAGGCACCTTCCTGCTTGTCGGGGTGGCGACCGATCAGCGCTATTTCTTCTTTACGACATTGGCGGTTTGTCTGGCCCTGCCGCTCGCATTGTCCGATGCGACGATAAGGGCCATGATGCGGCGACATTCGGCATTGGCGGTTGCAACGGTGGGTGTGCCGGCAGCCATATTGGCGCTGACCGTCGTTGCGCGATACATGTTGCCGCCGCCGGTCTGACGGGCGACGGCCATATTTGGTCAGCATAGGTTGGGGCAATTTATGGATATGGACAATCTTTCGAACATTGGCGTCGGTCATCCGCGCGTCGCCGTTATCCTGCCCTGCTATAATGAGGCCGGGGCGATCGTGCAGACGGTGGAGGATTTCCGCCGCGCGTTGCCCCATGCCGAAATCTATGTCTTCGACAATAACAGCAGCGACGGCAGCCGCGAACTGGCGGCCGGCGCGGGCGCGATCGTTCGCCGCGTGGCGCAACAGGGCAAGGGCCATGTCGTGCGCCGCATGTTCGCCGATGTCGATGCCGATATCTACATCATGGCCGATGGCGACGCGACCTATGAAGCGGCCGCCGCGCCGCAGATGATCGCCGCCATGCTGCAGGATAATCTCGACATGGTGGTGGGCTGTCGTCGCGATCAGGTGGAGGCTGCCTATCGGCGTGGCCATCGCTTCGGCAACTGGGCGCTGACCAGCCTGTTGAAGCAGCTGTTCGGCCGCAGCTTCACCGATATCCTGTCGGGCTATCGCGTCTTCTCGCGCCGCTTCGTCAAGAGCTTCCCGGTGCTGTCCGCCGGCTTCGAGATCGAGACCGAGATCAGCGTCCATGCGCTCGAACTGGCGATGCCGGTGTCCGAAGTGATGACCGCCTATGGCGCGCGCCCTGAAGGATCGGTCAGCAAGCTTTCGACCTATCGCGACGGCTGGCGCATCCTGCGCACGATCATCACCCTCTATCGCATCGAGCGGCCGATCCTGTTCTTCGGCATCATCGCGGCCTTCCTCGCGGCGCTGGGCCTTGGCCTGGCGGCGCCGCTGATCGTCACCTATGCCCAGACCGGGCTGGTGCCGCGCTTCCCGACCGCGATCCTGGTCACCGGCCTCATGATCCTGGCGACCTTGAGCGGCATGTGTGGCCTCATCCTCGATACCGTGGTGCGCGGCCGCCGCGAAGTGCGGCGGCTCGCCTATCTCGCCTTCCGCGCGCCGAGCGACTATGCCTTGAAGGACTGAACCCGGCGGCGTAGCCGCATCGCCAGGATCAGCAGGGTGACGCCGGTCACCAGCGCATAGAAGCCGATGCCCCAGCCCAGCATGGCCACCGACACATGCGGGTTGGCAAGGGCCAGATAGAGGACGAACAGGCCCAGCAGCAGCGAGAGCAGCCCGCTCAGTGCCAGCAGCCATTCGCCCTCTATCTCCTTGTGCAGCCGGATCGCGGCGATGATTTCCAGCCCGCCGGCGATGATTGCCCAGCCCGCGATCAGAAACACGGTCAGCAGCGCATAGGTGATCGTCATCGCGATCGGGGTGACGATGAAGATGATGCCGACGGCAATGCCCAGCAGCCCGCGCAGCAGCATCGCGCCCCAATGGCGGCCATGCCCCATCCGGCGAAAGGCGCTGATCGCCGAGAATATGCCGTCGACCAGGGCATAGACCGCGAAGATCAGCGTCAGCGCGAACAGCGCGCTGAACGGGTAGGCTAGGGCGATGATGCCCAGGATGATCGAGACCACGCCACGCAGCGCCAGCGCCTTCCAACCGAAGGAGAAGGCGGCGATCAGCCCCGGTCCGGCCCCGCCGTCATGGGGCGGAATATCGGAATGCACGTCGGAAACCATCGGCTTGTTCCCCCTGTCGCGATTTGAAACGATTGTGGAACGGTAGGGGTGACACATGGTTCCCCCTTGAACCAGTCGGGTTTTGTGCCGATGTAGGGGGTCGGGCAAAAGCACCTGACTGAAAGAGCACAATGACCAACATCATGCATGATCCCATGGCCGCGCTGGTTCCCATCGTCATCGAGCAATCGAACCGTGGCGAGCGCAGCTTCGATATTTACTCGCGTCTTCTGCGCGAGCGGATCATCTTCGTGACCGGCCAGGTCGAGGACCATATGGCCTCGCTGATTGTCGCCCAGCTTCTGTTCCTCGAATCGGAAAATCCGAAGAAGGACATCTGGATGTACATCAACTCGCCGGGCGGCGTCGTCACGGCGGGCATGGCGATCCACGACACGATGAAATATATCCGCCCCCAGGTCGGCACCGTCTGCATTGGCCAGGCCGCCTCGATGGGCAGCTTCCTGCTGGCCGCTGGCGAGCCGGGCAAGCGCATCGCGCTCAGCAACGCCCGCATCATGGTCCACCAGCCGTCGGGCGGCGCCCAGGGCATGGCGTCGGATATCGAGATCCAGGCCAAGGAAATCCTTCGGATTCGCCGCCGCCTCAACGATCTCTACGTGAAATATACCGGCCAGTCGCTGGAAGCGGTGGAGCGGGCGATGGACCGCGACACTTTCCTGGAGGCTGACGAAGCCAAGGCGTTCGGTCTGGTCGACGAAGTGTTCGATCGCCGCCCGGCCGCTGCGGAAACCGCAGAAGCCTAAAGGCGATCTTTACCGGGGCGCGGTATATCACCCCTTGTGAAACCGCCGTGCCCCGGTCTAGGATGGCCTTTGGACCAGAATATCCCCGGCCAGATCCGGCATGGTGCCGACGGCGGGGAGGAAAGATTGGCGAATGACTAAGCTTACGGGCTCCGATTCAAAAAGCACGCTTTACTGCTCCTTCTGCGGCAAGTCGCAGCATGAGGTGCGCAAGCTGATCGCGGGGCCGACCGTCTTCATCTGTGATGAATGCGTGGAACTGTGCAACGACATCATTCGCGAGGAGACCAAGGGCGGTCTCGTCGGCAAGAAGGATGGCGGCGTTCCGACCCCGCAGGAAATCTGCGATGTGCTCGACGATTATGTGATCGGCCAGAAGCGCGCCAAGCGTGTCCTGTCGGTCGCGGTCCACAATCATTATAAGCGCCTCAACCATGGCTCCAAGCCTGGTGAGGTGGAACTGGCCAAGTCGAACATCCTGCTTGTCGGCCCGACCGGCTGTGGCAAGACGCTGCTGGCGCAGACGCTGGCCAAGACGTTCGACGTGCCCTTCACCATGGCTGATGCCACCACGCTGACCGAAGCCGGCTATGTCGGTGAGGACGTGGAGAACATCATCCTTAAGCTGCTCCAGGCCTCCGACTATAATGTCGAGAAGGCACAGCGCGGCATCGTCTATATCGACGAGATCGACAAGATCAGCCGCAAGGCCGAAAACCCGTCGATCACGCGCGACGTGTCGGGTGAAGGCGTGCAGCAGGCGCTGCTCAAGCTGATGGAAGGCACGACCGCCTCGGTTCCGCCGCAGGGTGGTCGCAAGCATCCGCAGCAGGAGTTCCTGCAGGTCGACACGACCAACATCCTGTTCATCTGCGGCGGCGCGTTCGCGGGTCTGGAAAAGATCATCGGCGACCGTCTGGAAGCCAAGTCGATCGGCTTCGGCGCCCATGTCGCGGCGCCCGAAGAGCGCAAGACGGGCGAACTGCTGCGTCAGAGCGAACCGGAAGATTTGCTGAAGTTCGGCCTGATCCCCGAATTTGTCGGCCGTCTGCCGGTGATCGCGACGCTGGAGGATCTGGACGTGACCGCACTGGTCAAGATCCTGGTCGAGCCCAAGAACGCGCTGGTGAAGCAATATGGCAAGCTGTTCGACATGGAGAATGTCGAGTTGAGCTTCACCGACGATGCGCTGACCGCGATCGCGAAGAAGGCGATCGAGCGCAAGACCGGAGCTCGTGGCCTGCGTTCGATCCTGGAAGCGATCCTGCTCGACACCATGTTCGATCTGCCCTCGATGGAGGGTGTTGGCGAAGTGGTGGTCGACAAGGATGTCGTCGCTGGGACCAAGGAACCGATTCGCGTGTTCAGCGAGAAGGACAAGCGCGCGGAAGACGCCGCCTAGTTCATTCGCCGTTCAGGCTGGAACAAAAGGGGCCGGTGGACCATCCACCGGCCCCTTTTTCGTGCAAGTCTTTCGCACTGCACAAAATTTCCTGCGCCGTTGCATAATTGCACCACTGTTGGCGTGGCGTAAAATTTCGAAATATTATACAATAAAATCAATGTGATAGATCGGTGTTTCGGGCTGTTTTTCAGTGCCTTGCCAGGATGCCCGTCTAATTGTGACAGTCCCGCACCTGCATTGTAACATAATTGCAATCATAGCATCACAGGGGCGTCGCCAGTGGCCGCCAGATGCGGCGCCGGCTCGAAGAGCAAAATGGTTATGGCGCCGTGGGGCGCACTCTTGAAAAAGGGACAAGGGTCAATGAAGCAGTTTCTCAAGTGCAGCGCCGCGATTCTCGCCGTCGCTGCCCCGGCTGTCGCTTTCGCGCAGTCGACCGGTTCGGACGATTTCGATTCGATCATCGTGACGGGCGCCGTCGTCAACCAGGGCGTTGGCGGCGTGAAGATCCCTGACTCGCCGAAGGCGAAGGTCGTTCTGGGCCAGGAAATCATCCAGGCACAGCGTCCGGGCCAGTCGGTCAACGAAATCATCAACCTGGTGCCGGGCGTCAGCTTCACCAACAACGATCCCTGGGGTTCGTCGGGCGGCAGCTTCACCATCCGCGGCTTCAGCTCGGACCGTATCTCGCAGACCTTTGACGGTATTCCGCTCAATGACTCGGGCAACTATGCGATCTACACCAACCAGCAGGTTGACGCCGAACTGATCGAAAACGTCAACGTCAACCTCGGTTCGACCGACGTCGACAGCCCGACCGCCGCTGCGGTTGGCGGCACCGTCAACATCAAGACCCTTGAGCCGAGCGACGATTATGGCGTTCTGGCCAGCGTCAGCTACGGCAACATCGTCGCCGACGGTGCTGGCGATCGTCCCTATTTCCGCATGTTTGGCGTGGTGAACACCGGTGACCTCACCGGCCATGGCACCAAGGCCTGGATCTCGGCCTCGCGCATTCGCAACGATGCTGCCTTTGCCAATTATGGCAAGGTGTCGAAGCAGCAGTATAACGCCAAGATCTGGCAGGATATCGGCAGCAACGGCGACTTCATCTCGGTCGCTGCCCATTATAACCAGAACCGCAACAACTTCGGTGGTTCGCCCTTCCGCGCCAGCGCCTTCACCGGCGACAAGAGCGATCGTTTCTACGACATCGCCGGCGGCTATCCCTGCCAGGTCAGCCAGACCAGCACCCCCAACGCTTGCGGCACCGATTTCGAGCGTCGTTTCAACCCTTCGAACACCGGCAATGTCCGCGCGAATTCGAAGTTCACCCTGGCTGAACGTCTGACCCTGTCGGTCGACGGCGCCTATCAGTGGGTGAAGGCCAATGGCGGCGGCACCACCAGCGCCAACGAAACCTTCTTCACGGATTCGACCGGCTTCACCGGCACCGGCAACTATGGCGGCAGCTTCTATTTCGGTCGTGACCTGAACGGTGACGGTGTGCTGGGTCGCGTGACCCTGCTCCAGCCGAGCCAGACCAACACCCGTCGCTGGGTCGGCATCGCCAACCTGGCTTACGAGATCAGCGATGGTCAGCGCGTCCGTCTGTCGTACAGCTATGACCGTGCCCGTCACCGCCAGACCGGCTATGCTGGCTTCCTTGACAATGGCGGCACGCCGTTCGACGTGTTCCCGATCAACGATCCGGTCCTTGATGCTGCCGGCAACGCCCTGCAGAAGCGTGACCGCAAGTCGATCGCCGAACTGAACCAGATCGCCGGTGAATATCGCGGCCAGTTCTTCGAGGACAAGCTGTCGGTACTGATCGGTGGCCGTCTGCCCTTCTTCAAGCGCGAACTGAACCAGTATTGCTTCACCACCAGCTCGGGTGGTTTCGTGAACTGCGTGCCGGAAGACCAGCAGGCCGACTATATCGCGACCCATCCTTACAGCTTCAACGAGACGACTGGCCGTGCGACCGGTTCGGCTTTGCCGCAGGCACGCAAGCTGAAGTATGACAAGTTCCTGCCGAACGTCGGCGCGACCTTCAAGATCACGCCGGAAATCAGCATCGCGGGCAGCTATGCCAAGAACCTGTCGGTGCCCAGCACCGATGCGCTCTACAACGCGTTCATCTTCCCGGTTGATAGCGACTCCGCTTATCGTGCGCCGGAAACCTCGGACAGCTTCGACGCCAGCCTCCGCTACACCTCGTCGAAGGTGCAGGCTGCTGTTACCGGCTGGTACTCGAAGTACAAGAACCGTCTGGTCACTGCCTATGACATCGACGGCAACGGCACCGACACCAACCTGGGTCCGGTGAAGAAATATGGCGTCGACGCCAATATTTCCTACAGCCCGATCAAGGAAATCACCGCCTATCTGTTCGGTTCCTACATCAAGTCGGAAATCCAGAACGACGCCGTGACCGGCAGCTGCGCCGCGACCAGCGACATCGCTCTGGCCGGCCTGTGCTATGTGCAGGATGGCGTTGCCTATCTCCGCACCGCTGGCAAGCGTGAACGCAGCGCGCCGAAATATCTGTTCGGTGGCCGTCTGCAGGGCAATCTGGGTGACTTCACCCTGGGCGTCCAGGCGAAGAAGACCAGCTCGCGCTATCTGAACGACATCAACGGTGAAATTCAGAGCGTGACGCTCACCGATGGCACCAGCAAGATGATCTTCCCCGGTGCGAAGTTCGGTGCCTACACCGTCGTCGACCTCGACCTGCGCTACTCGCTGGCCAGCGTCGGCATGGAGAAGGGCGCGATCCAGCTGAACGTCAGCAACCTGTTCGACAAATATTATGTCGGCTCGTTCAGCGGCGGTCTGGATACGCTCGCCAGCTCGTCCTCGGCCTTCGTGAACTTCGGTTCGCCGCGCGCGATCAGCGCTTCGCTGATCATCGGCTTCTAAGCCAGGCGCCGACAGGCAAAAAGGAAGGGAGGTGCGGAGCGATCCGCGCCTCCCTTTTTCATGTCCTATTCGCCGCCGCTCGATTATGATCGGGGATAGGGCAGTGTGCGCTTTCCGATAGGATCAGGACAGCGCAATAAAATGTCGAAATGTGCGGGAAATATGGGAAGTTAAGCGCCCGATTTCCTATTTTTGGGCGCCCGGCCGCTGCCTCAGTTCAGGCAGTCGTCCAGCCCGTCGCGCTGCACCACCGGGATGCGAGCCGAGATGCTGTTGCCATAGCGGCGGGTGAAGCCATGCGGGTCGATCGCCTCGCGCTTCTTGGGCAGCGGCAATACCGCCGCCAGCCGCGCCGCCTCGGCCCGGCTCAGCTTGCCCGCGCCATGGCCGAAATAGCGGATCGACCCGGCCTGCACGCCATAGGTGCCGATGCCGGTCTCCGCGACGTTCAGATAGACTTCCATGATCCGCCGCTTGCCCCAGATCGCCTCGATCAGCACGGTGAACCAGGCTTCGAAGCCCTTGCGGACGAAACCGCCACCCTGCCACAGGAAGACATTTTTCGCGGTCTGCTGGCTGATCGTGGAGCCGCCGCGAATGCGCCCGCCGCTGGCATTGTGGCGCATCGCCTGGGCAATCGCGACCGCGTCGAAGCCGTGATGGCTGCAGAAACGGCTATCCTCCGCCGCGATCGCCGCGCGCGGCATGTCCGGATCGATCGCGTCCAGGCGCTTCCATTCCTTGGTGATGCCATTGGGGTCGAGCAGCATAGTGATCGTCACCGGCGGCGGCACGAAGCGATAGATGACCACGGTGCCCACCGACAGGCCGACAAAGCCGATGGCGACCTTGAGGGGGATGCTGATCCAGCGGGAACGACGTTTCTGGGTGGAGGCAGGCTTGGGCGCGGCTTTGGCTTTTTTCATGGGCCGCAAACTAGCGCCCCTGCGCGCCGTCGTCATCGATTCCTTCAGGCCGTGGCCAGCGTCTGCGTCCGGCCCCGGTTGATGAGCAGCACCAGCGCTGCACCGATCAGGCATAATATGCCTGCCGCGATGAAGGCGGGCATATAGCTTTGCCAGGCGGTGCGCGACAGGCCGCCGGCCAGCGCCGCGCTCGCCGCGCCCAGCTGATGCCCGGCAAAGATCCAGCCGAACACGATATTGGCCTTTTCCGGACCGAAGCGCTGCGCGGTCAGCTTCACCGTCGGCGGCACCGTCGCCACCCAGTCGAGGCCATAGAAGATGGCGAACAGCGACAGGCTGTAGATCGAGAAATCGCTGAACGGCAGATAGAGCAGCGACAGGCCGCGCAGCCCATAATAGAAGAAGAGCAGCCAACGATTGTCATAGCGATCGCTGAGCCAGCCCGATGCCAGCGTGCCGGCAAAGTCGAACAGCCCCATCATCGCCAGCATCGAGGCCGCGCCCACCGCCGCCAGCCCATAATCCCCACACAGCGAGATGAAATGGGTCTGGACCAGGCCATTGGTGCTGGCGCCGCAGATGTAGAAGGAGAAGAAGAGGATCCAGAAGGTCGGCACCTTCGCCACGTCGCGCAGCACGATCAGCGGCGTCGCCAGCAGCGCGTCCAGGCTGGCCGGTTGGGCAGGCACGGGCTGGATCGCCTGCTCGCCATAGGGGGCAAGGTTCAGGTCCGACGGTCGGTCGCGCATCAGCAGCATGACCGCGACGGCCGCGACCAGGATCGCGCCGCACACCAGCAGCATCGCCATGCGCCAGCCATAGCTACCGGTCATGCTGGCCAGCAGCGGCAGGAAGGCGAGTTGGCCGGTCGCGGTGCTGGCCGACAGCAGCCCCATCACCAGTCCGCGCCGCTCGCTGAACCAGCGGGTGGCGACCGTCGCGCCCAGCACCATGGCGGTGAGACCCGTGCCGACGCCGATCACCACGCCCCAGAGAAGGACGAGCTGCCACAATTGCGTCATGCCAAGCGACAGCAGCAGGCCGCCAATGACGATCGACAGCGAAATCAGCATCATCCGCCGCACGCCGAAGCGGTTCATGAAGGCGGCGGCAAAAGGCCCCATACCGCCGAACAGCAGGAAACGGATAGCCAGCGCGCCGGAAATATCCGCCGCGCTCCAGCCAAACTCCTTCTGCAGCGGCACGATGAACACGCCCGGCGCGCCGACCGCGCCGGCGACCACCAGCATGGTGAGGAAGGTCGTGCCCGCGACGGCCCAGCCATAATGGACATTGCGCGCGGCCAGGCGGCGGGCGAACATGGTGGACAGCATCGACTTCCCCTTGGATTGGCCCTTGGACTGGCCCCTGAACTGCTTCTTGAGCCGGAAAACGGACTGGCGTTAAATGATAGGTATCATATATAAGGTCAAGAGGCCAATTGGAGATGCAGGATCATGAAAGTCAGCCGTGAACAGGCCGAGCGCAATCGCGAGAAGGTGGTGGATGCGGCGTCGCGACTGTTCCGCGCCCGTGGCGTCGAGGGCGTCGGCATTGGCGAGGTGATGCGCGAATGCGGCCTTACCCATGGCGGTTTCTACAATCAGTTCGAATCGAAGGAGGCGCTGGCGGCCGAAGCCTGTGCCACGTCGCTGGCGCGCGGCGCGGCCAAGTGGCGTCGCTTGTCGGCCGAGGATGGGCCGGATGCGATCACCGCCGATTATCTGAGCGCCCGTAACCGTGACGCGCCCGAAACCGGCTGCGCGCTGATCGCGCTCGGCCCGGACGCTGCGCGCAAGGGCGGGCCACTCGCCGCCGCCTTTCGCGAAGGGTTCGAGGATCTGACTGCCGCGTTGCAAAATGCCGGTATCGCCGATCGCGACGCGGCGCTGGCACGCATGGCGCAATTGGTCGGCACGATGGTGCTGGCTCGCGCGGTCGATGATCCTGCGCTGTCGGAGGAATTGCTGGCGGCCAATCGCCGTGCCCTGGGTGTCGAGGCATGAGCGGCGGCGCCCAGTGGCGACCGATGGGGCTGGGGGATGTAGACGCGGCGGCGGCCATTTCCGACCGGGTCCATGGCGCCTATACGGAGAAGCCTGCCATCTATGTCGAACGGCTGCGCCTCTATCCGGCAGGCTGCTTTCTGCTGGAGCGGGATGGGCAGGTGCTGGGCTATCTCATCACCCATCCCTGGTGCGGCGACCGGCCGCCAGCGCTCGACCAGTTGATCGGCGCGCTGCCGGATGCACCCGATCGCTATTATCTCCACGATCTGGCGCTGCTGCCCGAAGCGCGCGGCACCGGCGCTGCTGCGGCCGCCGTCGACCTGACCGTGACGCAGGCCCGCGCCGCCGGCTTCGACCGCATCACACTGACCGCCGTCAACGGCGCTGATGTCTTCTGGCGCCGACAGGGTTTCGTCGACGCGCCGGTTGCCGCCGACAGCTATGGCGCGGACAGCGTCTCGATGGTGCGGGTGCTCTAAGACGAAAAAAAAAGCCCCGGATCGCTCCGGGGCTTCTTCTTTTTCCTGTGTCGCCGGATCAGGCGGCGGCGAAGCGCGCCATCTTTTCCAGCTTGCCGCCGGCGATGCGCATCATCGCCTTCTGCAGCTTCTCGAAGGCGCGAACCTCGATCTGGCGGACGCGCTCGCGCGACACGCCATAGACCTGGCTCAGTTCCTCAAGCGTCTTGGGCTCCTCGGCCAGGCGACGCTCGGCCAGGATATGCTTTTCGCGGTCGTTGAGGTCGGTCATCGCCTCGACCAGCATCTCGTGACGCTGGGTGCGTTCCTGCTCCTCGGCGACGCGTTCGTCCTGCAGCGGATCGGTGTCCTGCAGCCAATCCTGCCACTGGCCATCGCCATCCTCGCGCATCGGCACGTTGAGCGAGGTATCGCCGCCCATCGCCATGCGACGGTTCATCGACACCACGTCATCTTCCGACACGCCCAGATCGGTCGCGATCTTGGTCACGTCCTCGGGGCGCAGATCGCCATCCTCGAACGCCTCGATATTGTTCTTCATCCGGCGCAGGTTGAAGAACAGTTTCTTCTGCGACGCGGTGGTGCCCATCTTCACCAGGCTCCAGCTGCGCAGGATGAATTCCTGGATCGACGCGCGGATCCACCACATGGCGTAGGTCGCCAGGCGGAAGCCACGTTCGGCCTCGAACTTCTTCACGCCCTGCATCAGGCCGATATTGCCTTCGCTGATCAGCTCGCTGACCGGCAGGCCATAGCCGCGATAGCCCATGGCGATCTTCGCCACGAGACGCAGGTGAGAGGTGACGAGCTGGGCCGCCGCCTCGGGATCCTGATGTTCCTCGTAGCGCTTCGCGAGCATATATTCCTGCTCGGGGGTCAGCAGCGGAAACTTGCGAATTTCCGACAGATAGCGGTTGAGGCTGGCTTCACCGCCCAGCGCCGGAACCGCGGGGACATTGCTCCGATTGGCCATGTCACAATTCCTTCCCTTTACATGCGCGCCAGGCAGACCCGAAAGTGGCATCCGCTGGCCGCGCAAACTTGTCAGAACCTATACGTGAAGCTCGCTTAACAGTTCCTGCATATCTGCAGGCAGGGGACTGTCGAAAGCCAGGGGTTCCTCCGTCACAGGATGTATGAACCCCAGCCGTTTCGCGTGCAATGCCTGCCTTTTGAAACCCAGCGTTTCCAGTATTGATTTGAAACCTTTTCTGTCTCTACCGTAAACCGGGTCACCAATCAAGGGGTGACCCAGATGCGCCATATGCACGCGAACCTGATGGGTGCGGCCGGTTTCCAGCCGGCATTCCACCATCGCCGCGCTGCGCAGGCGCTCCATCACGCGGTAATGGGTGACGGCATGCTTGCCGCGCCCTTCCCGATGAACCGCCATCTTCTTTCGATCAGCGTCGGACCGCCCGATCCAGGCATCGACCGTGCCGGACCCCGGCGTTGGAATGCCATAGACGATCGCGGCATAGAGCCGGTCGATACTGTGATCCTTGAACTGTCGGGCCAGGCCCTCATGGGCCTTGTCCGACTTAGCAACGACCAACAGGCCGGAAGTATCCTTGTCGATGCGATGAACGATGCCGGGACGCGCCACGCCGCCAATGCCGGATAACTGGCCATCGCAATGATGCAGCAGCGCATTGACCAGCGTGCCGTCCAGATTGCCGGCCGCCGGGTGAACCACCAGGCCCGCAGGCTTGTCCACCACGATCAGGTCGGCATCCTCATGCACGATATCGAGCGGAATATCCTGCGCCACGGCGTCGAGCGCGACCGGGGCTGGCAGAGAGATGCTGTAATCCTGCCCCACCGCCACCTTCATCGACGGGTTGAGCGATCGACCGCCCGAGACGATCTGTCCCTCGACGATCAACGCCTTGATCCGCTCGCGCGACAGGTCGGGCAGCAGTTCGGCCAGTGCGCGATCGAGGCGCAAACCCGCCTGGGCTTCGCCTATCGTCGTTTCAATGATGGAAACCCCCGGAACCATTGCCTAGGGATGTAGGAATGAAGGCCGAAATTTCAAGGGTGCTGCTGGAACAAATCATGGCCCTGGCTGCGGCCGAGCCGGGGGAAGTCTGTGGCCTGTTGCTGGGGCAGGGCGCGCGCATCGATGCGATCCTGCCCGCAGCCAATGTCGCGCCTGACCCGGCCCGTCATTTCGAACTGGCACCGGCCACCTTGCTGGACGCGCATCGGGCCGCGCGCCGGGGTGGACCGGCGGTGCTTGGCCATTATCATTCCCACCCATCGGGCGTGCCGATTCCGTCGGAAACGGACCGGGCCTGCGCAGCGCCGGACGGCGCCTTGTGGCTGATCGTCGGCGCGGGTGCGGTGCGCGCATGGGTGGCTGGACCGGACGGGGAGGGGGGCGTGGCCTTCGTGGAGGCGTTGCTCGACATAAGGTGATGCAAAGGGGGTGAGCCGGGCTTGCATCATCGGCTGGGGAAGCCTAGCCGGGAAGGTGTCTTTTCCCGTAAATCCGGCGGCCTCCATCTCCATGACCCATCCGATCGACAGCATCGAATTTGCCAGCCTTCTCTGCTCGCGCCTCTGCCATGACCTGCTGAGCCCCGTCGGGGCGCTCAACAATGGCCTGGAACTGATGGCCGACGAAACCGACCCGGACATGCGCCAGCGTTGCCTGGACCTGCTGGCCGACAGTGCCCGCACCTCGGCCAACAAGCTGAAATTCTTCCGCCTGGCCTTCGGTTCGGCGGGCGGTTTCGGTGATGCGGTGCCGCCGCATGAGGCGAAGGTCGCGATCGAGGGCATGTTCGCCTCGGGTCGGGTGAAGCTTGGCTGGATGGTCGAGGAACAGATGCTGGCCAAGCTCGCGGTCAAGGTGCTGCTCAATCTCGCGCTGATCGCTGGCGATGCGCTGGTGCGCGGCGGGCAGCTCGACATCGGTGCGGAGAAGCGGCCGGGCGTGACGGAGATCGTGGTGCGGGGCGAGGGGCCCAAGGTCATTCTCGATCCCGAACTGCGCGCGGCGCTGGCAGGAACCTTGCCGGCCGGTGGCCTGGCGTCGCGCACGGCGGCCGCCTGGATGGTGCGGGCGCTGGTGATGGAGGCTGGCGGCGAGATAGTGCTGTCGCCGCCGGGCGATTCGGTGCTGCTGTTCGGCGCCGCCATCCCTGACCGCGCAGAATAATTCGGGCTGAAATGAATCAGGGCAGCAGGGCGCGCAGGGCTGCGTCGTCCTGTCCCTCCAGTTCCAGCAACGCGGCATAGGGATCGCCCGTCAGGCCCAGCAGCGTGGTAAAGGCGGGCTCGGTCTTCAGGCCGCGATGGCGCAAGGCCATGATCGCCTGCGCAAAAGCAGGACCGCCCAGATCGAGCAGGCGTCGCTCGACACGGAAATGGCGCCAGCCATGTTGCTGCGCGACCGGCAAGGCCTGGCCGAAAATCTCGAATGGCCAGTCCCATGCGCGAAAGCGGACGATCATGGCATCAAGGTCGGGGCGCGCTTGAACCGCAAAATCGGGGCGATCGCCGAAATGCTTGGTCAGCAAGGCGGCAAAGGCATCGAAATCCCGCACCTCGCAGACGATATCGATGTCGCTGTCTGGCAGGTCGAGGCCAAGCGGCGGCGTGCCCGCAACATGCGGATCATAGGGCGCCAATAACGTCAGGACGCCAGTGCGTTGCAGCGCGATGTCATGTGCGACGCGGCTCATGCCTCGCGCATCTCCGCGGCGATCGCCGTGACCAGGTCTGCCGCCGGCAAGGTACGGGCGAGGGGCGCGCCCTGGCCCGCCCATTGCGCGCCATAGCCGCCTTCGCCCTGGATCTTGGCGGCCGCGTTGAGCGCCTTGCCGGCGGCATAGGCGCGCGGATAGTCGGGGGCGTCGTCACCATTTTCAGCGCTCCATTGGGTGAAGCGATTGGCAAGGCAGCGGGCCGGGCGGCCGGAAATGGCGCGGGTCATGACCGTGTGCAGGGCGGCTGGGCTGGCAAGGGCAGCGCGATAGGCGGCGTCGGCGCTGCTTTCCGGGCAAGCGATGAACGCCGTGCCCAATTGCGCCGCCACCGCGCCCAGGTCGAGCGCGGCGCGGACGCCCCGTCCGTCCATGATGCCGCCGGCGGCGATCACCGGCAAGCCGGCCTTCGCCACCAGCAGGCGGGTCAGCGCGAAGGTGCCGAGCATTGCATCGGGCGCATCGGGATCGAACATGCCGCGATGGCCGCCGGCTTCAAATCCCTGCGCCACCAGCGCGTCGATCCCGGCGGTGCGCGCGGTGCCTGCCTCGTCCAAATTGGTGACGGATGCCAGCAACAGGCAACCCGCCTGCTTGAGCGCCGCGATCTGCTCAGCGCCGGGCAGCCCGAAATGAAAGCTGATCACGCGCGGGCGCGCTTCGACCAGCAGGTCGAGCATCGCCGGGTCTTCGGCAAAGCTGCGATAGATGGTCTCCAGGCGGGTGGGTGGTGCCGCATCCTGCGCGGCAAAGAGCGGTGCCAGCGCCGCCAGCCACGCTTGTTCCTCAGCCGGACGAACGCGGGGCGGCGCATGGACGAACAGATTGACGTTGAACGGTCGGTTAGTGAGTGCGCGTGTTGCCGCAATCATGGCGCGGGCGCCCGCGGCATCGGTTGCGCCCACGGCGATCGATCCCAGCGCCCCGGCATTGCTGACGGCGGCGGCCATCGCCGGCGTCGATACGCCCGCCATCGGCGCCTGGATCAGGGGAAAGGAAAGGTCTAGCGCGTTGAACGGGTTCATGCAGTCCATGTGGGCGGTGGCGATCGATCCTGCAACAGGGGGATCAGACGTCGTCGGTGCCCACCGGGCCGCCTTCGCCTTCCATGCGGTTGATCGCGCGCACGTCGCGTGCGGTGAATTTCAGCCGAACGCCAGCGCCCTGTTCGCCATCCTCCGGCAGGAAGACGGCGCCTCCCTGTTCCAGTATCAGGCGCAGTCGTGCCTTGGCATCGTCACCCGGATCGGCGCGCCCGGCTTCGAAATCGGCCAGCATCGGCATATCGATCCCCGCAAGGCGAGCGACATGATCACGCGGCCATTCCACCAGGGCGCGGGCGGCGCGGGCAAGCTTTCCGCTGATCTGCAAGGCGAGTCTCCCTTCGTCGATGCGTGGCGCCAGAATAGAACAGCACGCCTGCCGCGCCGCAACGGAAAAGGCCCGGCCGCTTGCGCGACCGGGCCCGTCCTCCAGCAACCTGTGAAAGGATCAGGCGCTGTAATACATGTCGAATTCGACCGGCGAGGGCGCCATTTCCCAGCGATACACTTCGGGCCACTTCAGTTCGATATAGGCATCGATCTGGTCCTTGGTGAACACGTCGCCCTTGAGCAGGAACTCATAGTCGGCTTCCAGGCTGTTGAGCGCTTCGCGGAGCGAACCGCAGACGGTCGGCACCTGGCTCAACTCTTCGGGCGGCAGGTCATAGAGGTTCTTGTCCATCGCGGCGCCCGGATGGATCTTGTTCTCGATGCCGTCGAGGCCGGCCATCAGCAGCGCGGCGTAGCAGAGATAGGGGTTGGCCATCGCGTCGGGGAAGCGGAATTCCACGCGCTTCGCCTTGGCACCGGCGCCGTAGGGAATACGGCAGGAGGCCGAACGGTTGCGGGCCGAATAGGCCAGCAGAACCGGGGCTTCGAAGCCCGGTACCAGGCGCTTGTAGCTGTTGGTGGTCGGGTTGGTGAAGGCGTTGAGGGCCTTGGCGTGCTTGATGACGCCGCCGATGAAGTAGAGGCAGGTGTCGGACAGGCCGGCATAGCCTTCGCCCGCGAACAGCGGCTTGCCGCCTTCCCAGATCGACATGTGGGTGTGCATGCCCGAACCATTGTCCTGCGCGATCGGCTTGGGCATGAAGGTCGCGGTCTTGCCATAGGCCTGGGCGACCATCTGCACGACATACTTATAGATCTGCATGCGGTCGGCGGTCTGGACCAGCGTACCGAAGGTCAGGCCCAGTTCGTGCTGCGCGGCGGCGACTTCATGATGATGCTTGTCGCAGGGCAGGCCCATTTCGAGCATGGTCGACACCATTTCGGCGCGGATGTCGGTGCAGGGATCGACCGGCGCGACGGGGAAATAGCCGCCCTTGGCGCGCGGACGGTGACCCAGGTTGCCGCCTTCATATTCCTTGCCGGTGTTGGTCGGCAGTTCGATGTCGTCGATCTTGTAGTAGCTCTGCGAGTAGTCATTCTCGAAGCGCACATCGTCGAACATGAAGAATTCGGCTTCCGGGCCGACATAGATGGTGTCACCGAAGCCGGCCGACTTGACGAACGCCTCGGCGCGCTTGGCGCAGGAGCGCGGGTCACGGGCATAGAGTTCGCCGGTGTCGGGCTCGACGATGTCGCAGAAGATGATCAGCATCGGGGTGGCGCTGAACGGATCGACATAGACCGCGTCCAGGTCGGGCTTCAGGATCATGTCCGACTCGTTGATCGCCTTCCAGCCTTCGATCGACGAACCGTCGAACATCAGGCCCTGGGTCAGCTCATCTTCGCCGAGGACCGAAGACACCATGGTCAGGTGCTGCCACTTGCCCTTGGGATCGGTGAAACGGACATCGACCCACTCGATTTCCTTTTCTTCGATCATCTTCAGGATGTCTTTTGGCTTGTTGGCCATGTGCAGTTGCCCTTCTCTATGGATACCCCCCCGAAGGGGTCGTTGAAGCCTGTGTCCGCCGGACCCCTGTCCGCCGGCTAGAACCTGTCGAAAATCAGATGGCGTCGCTGTCGCGTTCGCCGGTGCGGATGCGCACCGCGCCCTCGATGGCGGAAATGAAGATCTTGCCGTCGCCGATGCGGCCGGTCTGGGCGGCGCTGCAGATCGCTTCGACGACCCGGTCGGCCAGGGCGTCGTCGACAACGACCTCCAACTTCACCTTGGGCAGGAAGTCGACGACATATTCGGCGCCGCGATACAGTTCGGTATGGCCCTTCTGGCGGCCGAAGCCCTTCGCCTCGGTGACGGTGATGCCGGACACGCCCACTTCGTGCAGCGCTTCCTTCACCTCGTCCAGCTTGAACGGCTTGATGATCGCCTCGATCTTCTTCATCACTTAATCCCAACCCATGACGCACGAACGGACACGGGTTGGCCCCGCATCCTTCAACCTTCAAGCGACGATCATCATGCCCCCCGAGGCAAGCGCCGTCTCCCTTAACAATCAATTACCGTGCCAAGTGGCGAATCGCTAGGCCTGCTTTCGGCGATGCAGCAATCTTTGTCCATATTGCCCGGATTCCGGGCAATATCATGTCATTCTGCCTGTTTTTTGGGCAGTGGTTGAACGGCCCATCACGCAAAAGGCCCGCCCCGTCGATGCCGATCAGGACTGATCCCGATGGCATGAACGGAGCGGGCCTTTGGGACCGCCATGCGCAGGCAGAAATCAGCGCGCGTAGGGCGGGCAGTCGAGGCCGGTCGGGCTCTTGGTAAAGATCTCGCAGCCGGTTTCGGTGATGCCGATGCTATGTTCGAACTGGGCCGACAGGGTGCGGTCGCGCGTCACCGCCGTCCAGCCATCGTCCAGCATCTTCACGCCCGGCTTGCCGATGTTGATCATCGGTTCGATCGTGAAGAACATGCCGGGCTTCAGCTCCGGGCCGGTGCCGGGACGGCCGACATGGACCACTTCCGGGCTGTCATGGAAGACGCGGCCCAGGCCATGGCCACAGAAATCGCGGACCACCCCGTAACGATGCTTTTCGGCATGGCGCTGGATGACATGGCCGATGTCGCCCAGATGATTGCCGGGCTTGGCCTGCTCGATGCCCAGCATCAGGCATTCATAGGTGATCTCGACCAGCCGCTTCGCCTTGATCGGCGCATCGCCGGCGATGAACATGCGGCTGGTGTCGCCGTGCCAGCCATCGACCAGCGGGGTGACGTCGATATTGAGAATATCGCCGTCCTTGAGCTTATAGTCGCCCGGAATGCCATGGCAGATGACATTGTTGAGCGAGATGCAGCAACTGTGCGTATAGCCGCGATAGCCCAGGGTCGCCGGCACGCCGCCGCCGTCCAGCGTCATGCGGCGGACGATGTCGTCCAGTTCGCCGGTGGTCACGCCCGGCACCACATGGGGAACCAGCGCGTCGAGGATCTCGGCGGCCAGCCGGCCGGCCTTGCGCATGCCGTCGAAACCGGCCGCGTCATAGAGCTTGATCGCGGTCGAGCGGGAAACCGGCGCGTCGGCCGTCATCGTCATATATTCGGTCATGTGGTTGATATAGACCCTGCGATCCGGCATTGCGAGTGTCTTCGCTCAGCCCCGCGGTCGCTATCAGGAAAAGAGAAACGGACATGGTGATGGAAGGCGGATGCGCCTGTGGTGAGGTGCGCTATCGGGTCGATGCCGACCCCATCTTCGTCAACAACTGCCATTGCAGCCTGTGCCAGCGGCAGAGCGGCGCGGCGTCCGCAGTCAACGCCTTTGTCGAGGTCGATCATCTTCACCTCCTGTCTGGGCAATTGAGCGAACATGTCGTGCCGACCGGCAGCGGCAAGACCCAGGTGATCATGCGCTGTGCCAACTGCGGCACGGCGGTCTGGAGCTTCTATCCCCGTCTCGGCCGGGCGGGGGCGGCGATCCGGGTCGGCACGCTGGACGATCGCTCGGCGATCCGGCCCGATGCCGCGATCTTCGTGGCCGATCGGTCGGACTGGACTGCCTTGCCGGCCGATGTGCCGGTCTTCGAGACCAGCTACAAGCCGGCGGACATATTGCCGCCCGATCGGCTGGCCCGGCTGATGGCGCTTGCCGCCCGTGCGGAGCCGCTGGCATGAGCGACCGTATCTGGACCGCCGCCGTGATCGTGATCGGCGATGAAATCCTGTCCGGCCGCATCCAGGACAAGAATGTCGCGCAGATCGCCACCTGGCTCAATGTCCAGGGCATCCGTCTGCGCGAGGTGCGGGTGGTGCCCGATGTGCAGGACGCGATCGTCGAGGCGGTCAACATATTGCGTGCCCGCAACGACTATCTCTTCACCACCGGCGGCATCGGCCCGACCCATGACGACATCACGGTCGATGCGATCGCGGCGGCGCTGAGCGTCGGCGTCGAGATCCATCCCGAGGCGCGGGCGATATTGGAGCGCTATTATGTCACGCGTGGGGGCCTCACCGACGCGCGGCTGCGCATGGCGCGGGTGCCGGCGGGCGCCGACCTCATCGAAAACCGGATGTCGGGCGCGCCGGGCATCCGCCACGGCAATATCTTCATCATGGCCGGGGTGCCGCACATCACCGCCGGCATGCTCGAAAGTCTGACCGGCACGCTGGAAGGCGGCTTGCCGGTCCTGTCGGCGACGATCGGCTGCTGGGTCGCGGAAAGCGAGATCGCCGACCTGCTCGGCGCCACCGAACGCGCCCATGAGGGCGTCCAGATCGGCAGCTACCCCTTCTTCCGCGAAGGGCGCACCGGCGCCAATTTCGTCATCCGCTCGACCGACCAGGCGGTGCTGGACGCGTGCGTCACGGACCTCAGCGCCGCGTTGACGGAGGGGGGCTGGCCCCCGGTGCCCGGCGGCATCTAGCCAAGAAACATCCGTTGCGGTGACAAGAAGGCCTGGCGGCGGTACAGCGCAGTTCCACTTCTAAAAGAGAATTCTGTATGCTTACCGCGCGAACCTACAGTGTCACGATAGCGCGCAACTGGCGCGAGCTTTACGAAGCGATCTGGCAGCCGGAGATATTCCCGAAATGGGCATCGGGCCTGACCGAGGCCGATCTGCGCAGGGGCGGCACCGGATGGATTGCCGACGGTCCCGATGGGCCGATCGTCGTTCGCTTCACGCCGCACAATGAATTTGGCGTGATGGACCATTTCGTCGAGACCGGCGATGGCCGGGAGGTTCATGTCCCGCTGCGCGTCATCGAGAATGGGGATGGGGCGGAGGTGATGCTGACGCTTTTTCGCCAGCCCGGTATGAGTGACGAGGATTTCGCGCGCGACGCCAAGTGGATTACCCGCGATCTGCGCGCGCTGCGCGATTATGCAAAGGCGCAGGGCTAAGGGGGGATGTCTGTCCCGCCCAGGCGGCTCAGCTTTCCGGCCGTGTCCAGATCCAGCTGCCGCCGATCAGCGCCGCGGCCAGCGGGATCAGATACCAGGGGAAGGGGGAGAAGATCAGCGCCAGGATCGCGCTGAAGGCAAAGGCGCCGAGCGCGGCCTTCTTGCCCTTGCGGCTGATCGCGCCGCATTCGCGCCAGCGGCGGATATGCGGACCGAAATGCTTGTGATCCAGCAGCTTTGCCTCCAGTTCCGGGCTGGAGCGGGCAAAGCAATAGGCCGCGAGGATCATGAAAGGGACGGTTGGCAGCAGCGGCAGGAAGGCGCCCAGCGTGCCCAATCCGATCGAGAGGAAGCCGGCAATGAGATAGAGATGGCGCCGCACCCGTCGATCCCGTCTGGAATGGGCCGATACGGCCCGGTCTGTCCTGTCTATGCTATTGATTTGCAGGAACGCAATTGCCTTTCGTCGCGCGCCTTTTGTCAGGCGGCCGGCAGGCGCAGGCGGACCAGCAGTCCGCCCAGATCCTCGCTCTCCTCCAGTGCCACCGACCCGCCATAGATTTCGGCGACGTCGCGGACGATGGCGAGGCCAAGGCCAGTGCCGGGCTTGCCCGAATCGAGGCGCACGCCGCGATCGAAGATGCGCACCCGGTCGGCTTCGGGAATGCCCATGCCGTCATCCTCGACCATGATCTCGACCATTGCGCCAACCCGGCTGACCGTCGCGAACACGCTGCCGCCGCCATATTTGGCGGCATTCTCGACCAGATTGCCCAGCATTTCGTCCAGATCCTGCCGCTCGACGCGGACCGCCGCATGCTTGTCGCCGTCCATGTCGACCCGCGCATCCTGATAGAGATGGCGCACCGCGCGCTCGACCGCCTCCAGGCTGGCCCAGACCTCGGCCCGGCTCTGCGCTGCGCCGCGCCGGCCGACGGCGCGGGCGCGGGCGAGGTGATGGTCGACCTGGCGCCGCATCGTCGTCGCCTCACGCACAACCGTTTCGCCCAGGTCCGGCGCATTGGCGGTCGCGGCGTTCATGATGACGGTCAGCGGCGTCTTGAGCGCATGGGCGAGGTTGCCGGCATGGGTGCGCGCTTCCTCCGCCTGCCGCTCATTATGGGCAAGCAGCGCGTTTAGTTCCTCGACCATCGGCAGCACTTCGGCGGGCATGGGTTCGGTCACCCGGCTCTTGTCGCCATCGCGCATCTTGATGATTTCCAGCCGCACCTTGCGCAGCGGCCGAAGGCCATAGATGGTCTGCAAGGTAGCGAGCACGATCAGGCCCAGCGCCAGCAGCGCGAAGCTCTTGAACAGGGTGGATCGCAGCGTCTTGATCTGGCCATCGAGGCCCTGGCGCGCCTGTGCGACCATGAACATCCAGCGCGCGTCGGAACCGGGCAGGATGACGCTGCGCTCCATGACGCGCAGATCCTCGCCGGGAAACTGCTTGCTGTCATAGACATGGAAATTGCGGTCGGCATGGTCGCCCGGCACCTTGAGCGCCCGGTCCCACAGCGATCGCGACCGCCAATCCTCATGCCCCTTGGCGCTGATCTGGTAATAGAGGCCGCTATTGGGTTCCAGGAAGCGCTGGTCGGCCAGTTCGCGGTTGAACAGCACTTCGCCGTCCGGGCCGATCTCGGCCGCCGCGATCATCGCGGTCAGCACATAATTCATGCCGTCGTCGAAATTGCGCGTCACCGCGTCCGACAGCACCCGGTCGAGCGCGACGCCGCCGCCCAGCAGCAGCACGCTGATCCACAGCGCGGCAATGCCGATCATGCGGCGGCTGATCGACCCGGTGGACCGGACGGGGGAGGGCGACGGGCTGGCCATGCAAAATGATCCTACACCCGTTCACTGCATACGCAGCCGAGAAACATGGCCGATGGCACGGACCTATTTGCCTGTCGACTTCGCCCGCAGCGAACGGAAGCGGATGGGGCGGGGATCAGCGCCCCGGCTCGTCCAGGCTGTAGCCCAGGCCGCGGATGGTGGTGATGACGTCGGCGCCGAGTTTCTTGCGGATGCGCGTCACGAACACTTCGATCGTGTTGGAATCGCGGTCGAAATCCTGGTCGTAAATATGCTCGATCAGCTCGGTGCGGCTGACCACCTTGCCCTTGTGGTGGAGCAGATAGGACAGGAGCTTATATTCCTGTGCCGTCAGCTTCACCGGATCGCCCTTGAGCGTCACCTTGCCCGAACGGGTGTCGAGACGGACGTCGCCGGCGATCAGTTCGCTCGACGCGTTGCCGCTGGCACGGCGGATGAGCGCGCGCAGGCGGGCGATCAGTTCCTCGCTTTGGAAGGGCTTGGCCAGATAATCGTCGGCGCCGGCGTCCAGGCCCGCGACCTTGTCGGACCAGCTATCGCGTGCGGTCAGCACCAGCACCGGGAAGCTGCGCCCTTCCTTGCGCCAGCGATCAAGCACGGTCAGGCCGTCGATCGTGGGCAGGCCAAGGTCCAGGACCACGGCGTCATAATTTTCGGTCGAGCCCAGGAAATGGCCATCCTCGCCATCGGTGGCGAGATCTACGGCATAGCCGGCACCTTCCAGCGTGTTCCTGAGCTGCTGGCCCAGACTCGGTTCATCCTCGACGATCAGCAGGCGCATAGGGTTCCGTTTCTTGTTATCGACGCAATGGGTTTGGCCGGCACGCGGTCAGCGTGCCCAGCCGATGATATCGCCTGTCCGGCCGTCGGCATCAACCCACATCACCTTGCCGTCCTTCACATATTTCAGGCGATAGCGATTGGTGGAAGGGTTGAACTCGCTGCCGACATAGGTGGCACCGCCCACCTGGGCGTCGACCCGGCGCTTGATCATCGAAAAGGGCATGACCTGGCCGTCCAGCATCGCGCGGCGCGCGGCATCCTGCTCGTCACGGCGGCCACCGGCTTCGGCGACCGGTGTCATCAGGGACAGGGCCAGTAGGGCGCCCAGTCCGGCAGTCAGGCTTTTGGCGATCATTGTCATGGGCATGGCATAGGCGAAGCGCATTGAACAGGTGGTGAATGATCCGTCATTCCGCGCTGGAAAGGAGCGGCCGGGCGAATTAGGCTTGCCAACCATGCAGAATGAAGATGACAGGCCCGTAGCCGATGCGCCCTTGTGGCGCTCCGTTCCGCGCTGGTGGCGCAGCCATGTAATCCGCGGGATCGATCATCAGGCCGTGCTCGAAAGGGTCCGGGCCGATGATGGCTGGACCCCGTCCTATGCCTTCATGATCCTGATGTCGGCGGGCATTGCGGTGCTCGGCCTGCTGCTCTCCTCGCCGGCCGTGGTGATCGGCGCGATGCTGATCTCGCCGCTGATGGGGCCGATCGTCGGGCTGGGCTTTGGCCTCGCCATGACCGATGCGCGCGAAATCCGCCGGACGATCGTCGCGCTGGCGGGCGGCGCGCTGGTGGCGATCGCGTTCACCGCCTTCATCGTCCTGCTGTCGCCGTTGCAGACGGTGACCAGTGAAATCGCCGCGCGCACCCGGCCCAATCTGTTCGACCTGATGGTCGCGCTCTTTTCCGCGCTGGCGGGCGCCTATGCGATGATTCGCGGCAAGGCCGGCACGATCGTCGGCGTCGCGATCGCCACTGCGCTGATGCCGCCGCTGGCAACGGTGGGCTTTGGTCTGGCGACGCTCAATGCGACGGTCGCGGGCGGTGCCTTCCTGCTCTTCTTCACCAATTTCGTGACGATCGCCCTGGCTGCGGCGATCATGGCGCGCCTCTATGGCTTTGGCCGGCGGCTGTCGCCCAGCCAGAGCTGGCTGCAGATGGTTTTCATCGGTGCCATCTTCCTGGCGCTGGCAGTGCCGCTCGGCCTGTCGCTCGGCCAGATCGCCTGGGAGGCGCGGGCCGCGCGCGATGCCCGCGACGTCATCCGGCGCGAATTTCCCGATGGCGCCCGGATCGCGCAGCTCGACCTGGATTTCGCCGCCAAGCCACTTGCCGTGACCGCCAGCGTCCTCACCAGCCATTATGAGCGCGACGCGTCCGCGCGGGCCGGCCATATTCTGGGCGACATGCTGGGCAAGCCGGTGTCGCTGGATATCGAACAGATCCGGGTGGGTGAAGGGACGGATGCCGACAATGCCCAGCTGCTCGCCGCCCAGACCGCGCGGCGTGAGGTGCAGGGCCAGGTCGATCGCCTGACCGACCGGCTGGCACTCGTCGCCGGTGTCAATCCCGATGCGGTGACGGTGGATACCGCGCGCAAACGGGCGGTGGTGCGGGCGCGGGCTTTGCCGGATGCGGGCCTTGGCGCCTATTGGGCGCTGGAGCGGCGGGCGGCGGCGGCAACGCCCGGCTGGGCGATAGAGATTACGCCGCCGACCCTGCCACTGCCGTCGCTGGCATTGGATGAAGAAGGAGCCGTGACGGACAAGGATCGATTGGCGCTTGTCCTGTGGGCGGCGCAGCGCACCGGCCTGCCGATCGACCTGTCGATCAAGGGGGAGGGGAATGAGGGGCTGCTCAAGCCCTTTGCCGATCGTGGCATCGACGCGCGGCTGGTCAAAGGCGCCAGCGCGGACCTTGCGGTGCCGCACTGGCGCGTCGAGGAATGACGGCTTAGCGTTCCAGCGCGTACTGGACCGTCAGGCTGATCGATGCGCTGACCTGGCCGGGTTCGACCGGGGGCGGCGCGGCGTCGGCCTTGAAGCGGGCGGCCATCAGCGGCATCGGCGCATTGCCGCCGCTGCTGCTTTCCGAGATCGAGACCAGCCGGGCCGAGCGATAGCCCGCCGCCTGGGCATAGAAATCGGCCTGGGCCTTGGCCGTCTTGAGCGCGGTGGCGCGGGCTTGTGCCTGCAAGGGGCTCGGATCCTCGACCGAGAAGCTCGGGCCGTTGATGTTGGTCGCGCCGGCCTGCACCAGCGTATCGAGCAGCGCGCCGACCTTCTTCACGTCGCGTACCTTGACGCTTAGCTGGTTCGACGCCTCATAGCCCAGGAAGCGCGGGCCGGACGGCTGGCCGTCGCGGTTGCTGTAGTCATATTGGGCGTTGAGGTTGATGCCGCTGGTCTGGATGTCGGCCTTGGCGATGCCGGCCTTGGCCAGCGCCGCGATCAGCCCGTCCATCTTGCTGGCATTGTCCTTCATCGCCTGGGCCGCGGTCGGGGCCTTGGTCTGGACGCCGGTGCCGATGGTCGCGACATCAGGCGCTGCCTCGACGCTTTCGGTGACGTTCAACGTCACCACCGGCGCGGTCTCGGCGATGGTGACGCTGGTCTGGGCAACAGCCGCGACAGGCAGTGCGGCGGCGCCGAGCGCCATCAGGGCGAGAGCGGATTTCATGGACATGGTCTCCTCTGTAAGTCCTGCACCCGTTTTTGGCCGGGGTGCGATGAATGGACGCTGTCCTGCGTTGAAAGCCGTCCGACAGCTTTCCGGTTCCACTCTTGCCCCGACGCCCGATAGGCCCTAGCTGCACCGCCATGGCAGCACCCATTCTCTCGTTCGAAAATCTCGGCCTCTCGCAGGGCAGCCACTGGCTGTTCCGGCATATCGACATCCATGTCGGCCAGCGCGACCGGCTGGCACTGATCGGGCGCAACGGCGCGGGCAAGACCACCTTGCTCAAGCTGATCGGAGGGCAGATCGAGGCGGATGAGGGCATTCGTTCGGTACAGCCGGGCGCGCGGGTGGTGACGCTGGAGCAGGATCCGGACGTCAGCGCCTTCAAGACGCTGCATGATTTCGCGCTGGCCGGCGCATTCGCGCCGCCCGCCCATGAGGTGGAGGCGATCGCCGACCAGCTGGGCATCGACCTGTCGCGCGAGGCCGCGACCGCGAGCGGCGGTGAGCGCCGCCGCGCCGCGATCGCCCGCGCCTTGGCCAGCGAACCCGACCTGCTGCTGCTGGACGAGCCGACCAACCATCTGGATATCGCGGCGATCGACTGGCTGGAAAGCTGGCTCGCCCGTTATACCGGCGCCTTCATCGTCATCAGCCATGACCGTGCCTTCCTGACCCGCCTGACCCGCCAGACCTTGTGGCTCGATCGCGGCCAGATGCGCCGCAACGAGATCGGCTTCGGTGGCTTCGAGGACTGGATGGAAGCGGTCTATGCCGAAGAGGCGCGCGCCGCCGAGAAGCTGGACGCCAAGCTCAAGATTGAGGCGCACTGGCTGGAGCGCGGCGTTACCGCCCGGCGCAAGCGCAACCAGGGGCGCCTGGCCAAGCTGTGGGAGATGCGCGCCCAGCGTGCCGCGATGCAGGGTCCGCAGGGCACCGCCAAGATCGCGGTGGCGAGCGACGACAGCAAGACCAAGAGCGTCATCAAGGCCGAGCATGTCACCAAGAATTTCGGTGACCGCACCATCATCAACGACTTTTCCTTGCGCGTGCAGCGTGGCGACCGGATCGGCATCGTCGGCGGCAATGGTGCGGGCAAGTCGACCTTGCTGAAGCTGCTGACCGGCGAACTGGCGCCCGACAGTGGCGCGGTGACGCTGGCCAAGACGCTGGACATGATCTTCATCGACCAGCAGCGTAGCCTGATGCAGGGCGACAAGAGCGTGCGCGA
Source organism: Sphingomonas sp. S-NIH.Pt3_0716 (assembly GCF_003950715.1). Taxonomy (NCBI): domain Bacteria; kingdom Pseudomonadati; phylum Pseudomonadota; class Alphaproteobacteria; order Sphingomonadales; family Sphingomonadaceae; genus Sphingomonas; species Sphingomonas sp. S-NIH.Pt3_0716. The sequence goes on from NZ_QLJK01000010.1 coordinate 135,934, forward strand.
CGTGCTGGCCGAAGGCGGCGACTGGATCGACGTGCGCGGCGTCCGCAAACATGTCCATGGCTATCTCAAGGACTTCCTGTTCGATCCCTCTCTGGCCGAGGCGAAGGTCGGCACCCTGTCCGGCGGCGAGCGTTCGCGTCTGCTGTTCGCGCGCGAATTTGCCCGCGAATCCAACCTTCTGGTGCTGGACGAGCCAACCAACGACCTCGACCTCGAAACGCTCGACCTGTTGCAGGAAGTGATCGCGGATTATGACGGCACGGTGCTGATCGTCAGCCACGACCGTGATTTCCTGGATCGCACCGTCACCGTGACGCTGGGCCTCGACGGATCGGGCAAGGTCGACGTGATCGTCGGCGGCTATGCCGACTGGATCGCCAAGCGCGACCCGCGCCGCGCGCCCAAGGCGGAGAAGAAGGAGGCTGCCGCCCCGCCACCGCCCAAGCCGGCCTCGACCAAGCTGACCTACAAGGATCAGCGCGACCTCGACCTGTTGCCCAAGAAGATCGAGGAACTGGAAGCGGCGATCGCCCGCGACGAGGAGGCGCTGGCCGATCCCGCGCTCTATACCCGCGATCCCAAGAAATTCGCCGCGCTGACCGCTGCGATCGAGAAGGCGCGCGCCGAGAAGGACGCGGCCGAGGAACGCTGGCTCGAACTGGCGGAGAAGGCCGAGGGGCTGGGCTGAACCCCTTGCGCTGCCCTCTGCATCTGATAGCCAACGGGCTGGATGATCTGACAGGGGGCTCCATCATATGACCACGCCGCGCGTCGAGCCGCCACGGCCGCATCATGCGGTCCATTATGTCAACCGGGTCGGCTGGCTGCGCGCGGCCGTGCTGGGCGCCAATGATGGGATTGTATCGACCGCCAGCCTGATGACCGGGATCGCCGCATCGGGCGCGACGGGCGAGTCCATATTATTGTCGGGTATTGCCGCCTTGGTGGCAGGTGCCATGTCGATGGCGGCGGGCGAATATGTTTCGGTGAGCGCCCAGTCGGATACCGAGCGTGCCGATCTCGCCAAGGAAAAAAAGGCGCTGGCGACGCAGCCTCATGCGGAATGGGAGGAGCTGCGCGACATTTATGTCGAGCGCGGGCTGGACCGGGACTTGGCTGGGCAGGTGGCTACCCAGTTGATGGCGACCGATCCGCTGGGCGCCCATGCCCGCGATGAACTGGGCATTTCCGACCTCAGCACGCCGCGCCCGGTGCAGGCAGGGCTGGCCTCGGCGGCAAGCTTCGCCTGTGGCGCCGCGCCACCGGTAGTCGCCGCAGCCATCGCGCCGTCGCTGGCCGGGATCAGCGTCGTGCCGGTGTCGCTGCTCTGCCTGTTGCTGCTGGGCTATGTCGGGGCGCGGCTGGGTGGTGCGCGGCCGGGGCGGTCGATGCTGCGTACCTTCTTCTGGGGCGCGCTGGCGATGGCTGTGACAGCTGCGGCGGGCCATCTTTTCGGCGCCGCCATATGATGGCAAGGTCCGCCGTCTGATATCCAAGGGAGACGATGCATGACCGCAATCCAGCAGATACCGCTCAAGACCATCAAGGGTGCCGACGCGACCCTGGCCGATTATGCCGGCAAGGTGGTGCTCGCGGTCAATGTCGCCTCCAAATGCGGGCTGACGCCGCAATATGAGGGGCTGGAAAAGCTCTATGCCGATTATCGGGACAAGGGGCTGGTGGTCGCGGGCTTCCCCGCCAATGATTTCGGCGCTCAGGAACCGGGCACCAATGACGAGATCGCCACCTTCTGCACCACCAATTTCGGCGTCGATTTCCCGATGTTCGAGAAGATTGTGGTCAGCGGGCCGGACAAGCATCCGCTCTATGCCGCACTGACGAGCGCCCTGCCGGAGGCGCAGGGCGATGGCGACAGCTTCCGTGAGCGGCTCAAGGGCTATGGCATGACGCCCAATCCGGTGCCGGAAATCCTGTGGAATTTCGAGAAGTTCGTGATCGCCAAGGATGGCAGCGTCGCGGCCCGTTTCGCGCCGACGACCGCGCCCGACGATCCGGCGCTGGTTGCCGTGATCGAGGCCGAACTGGCGAAATAAGCATCCGACGGGTGGCGTGTCTGCGCGCGCCACCCGTTCTATTTACGGCTGCCCCGGAGCAGCCCGTTTTTCCTTTGTTTCGGTGAAGTTACGAACCCATGCGACAGACTATTGTGAAGGCGGCGCTGTGCGGCGCGATGCTGCTGGCGACCACGGCACAGGCGGCGCTGAGCCCGGCCGAACAGAAGATCGGCGCCAGCGTCGATGCCGGTCATGAACCCGCGATCGCCCTCCTCGAAAAGATCGTGAACCAGAATAGCGGGTCGATGAATGTCGCCGGCGTCAAGGCGGTGGCCGACATGCTGCGTCCCGAGTTCGAGGCGCTTGGCTTCACCGTTAGCTGGAAGCCGATGGATCAGGTCAAGCGTGCCGGCCATTTCATCGCCGTGCATAAGGGCAAGGCGGGCACGACGAAGATGCTGCTGATCGGCCATCTCGACACGGTGTTCGAGCCGGACTCGCCGTTCCAGACCTTCAAGCGCGAGGGCGACTGGGCGGCCGGGCCGGGTGTCGGCGACGACAAGGGTGGGGTGGTGACGATGTTGCTCGCCCTGAAGGTGATGCAGGCGGCGGGCACGCTCAAGAACGCCAATATCGAGGTGGTACTGACCGGTGACGAGGAGGATTCGGGCGATCCGGTTTCGATCGCGCGCGCTGACCTGATCGCGGCCGGCAAGCGCGCCGACGTCGCGCTCGATTTCGAGGGGCTGAGCCGCGAGGACGGCAAGGATATGGGCTCGATCGCGCGCCGCTCCTCCAACAGTTGGACGCTGACCACCAGCGGCAAATCGGCGCACAGTTCGGGCATCTTCTCGGCCGCCGCCGGTGATGGCGCCGTCTATGAAATGGCGCGGATCATCACCGCTTTCCGCAAGGAATTGCCGGAGCCAAACCTGACCTTCAATGTCGGCCTGATCGGTGGCGGCCAGAGCGCGGACGTCGACAAGGACGGCGTGCGCATCGCCGTGACCGGCAAGACCAACATCATCCCGCCGATCGCGGTCGCCAAGGGCGATTTCCGCACGCTCAGCCAGGACCAGACCGAGCGGGTGCGGGCGAAGATGCAGGCAATTGTCGACAACGGCCATCTGCCCGGCACCGGTGCCAGCATCGCCTTTGATCTGGGCTATCCCTCCATGGCACCAACGGCGGGCAACCGCGCGCTGCTGGGCAAATTGAATGGCATCAACAAGGATCTGGGCCTGCCCGAAATGCCCGAGCTTGATCCGCTCAAGCGCGGCGCCGGCGATATCAGCTTCGTCGCGCAGGATGTCGACGGGCTGGTGGGTCTTGGCCTCGCCTCGACCGGCGACCATAGCCCGGCGGAAAAGGCGGACCTGTCCACCATGCCGCGCCAGGCCAAGCGGGCGGCCATATTGATGACCCGTTTGTCGGCCGAGAAAGGCCGGAAATGATCGACCCTCGGGCGCCGGCTTCCGCTGGCGCCCGATAGCGGCTACGGAAAGCCATGCTGCCGCCGACCCCGACGATCGCCACCCATATCGGACCCGTGCTGGAGGCGTTGAGCCTGATCGGCACGTTCGTCTTCGGGGCTTCCGGGGCATTGGCTGCCGCGCGCCTGCGCCAGACATTGGTGACCTTTGCCTTCTTCGCCCTGCTGACCGGGGTGGGCGGCGGCACGGTGCGCGACCTGCTGATCGATGCGCCGGTCTTCTGGATCCACGATCCGGCACCGTCGATTGTCTGCATGGCGGCCGCCATCACCGTCTGGATCACGCCGCGCCGCTGGTGGAGTGACCATGCGCTCGACTGGCTCGATGCGATCGGGCTGGCTGCCTTCGCGGTCTTTGGCGCGGCCAAGGCGATGAGCTTTGGCGTGCCGCCCTTTGTCGCGGGAATGATGGGCGTGGTCACCGGCTGCGTCGGCGGCATCATGCGCGACACGCTGGCGGGCGAGCCGTCGATCCTGTTGCGTCCCGAACTCTACGTCACAGCCGCGGCGTTCGCCTCCGGCCTGTTCGTGCTGCTGCGGCTGGCCGGGCTGGATGTGCCGGTCGCCGGCGTGATCGCGGCGCTGCTGGGATTTGGCCTGCGCGCGCTCGCGATCCGTCGGGGGCTGGGGTTGCCCGCCTATAAGGAGGCGGGCGAGTAATCGTCCTGCTTCGGGACCGTCACTTCCCGTTTCGATACTCCAGCGCCGGTCCCTTGTCGCCCAGCAGCGAGCGATAGACGAAATCCTTGCCGCGACGGCGATCCAGTTCGGCCTTGGCCTCCGCCAGCGTGTCCGGGCTCTGGAACAGTTGCGCGGCGGTCAGCGCCATCGCCTTGGCGGCGACGACCGCGCCCTTGGTGCCGACGCTGGTTCCGCTCGCGGCAACCGCCTGCCAACTGTGCGGCGGGGTGCCCGGCGCCCAGGTCGCCGCGACCATGCCGACCGTCGGCGTCGTGTAGCTGACATCGCCGACATCGGTGGAGGCGGGGGTCAGGCCGCCGCTGCTATAGGCTTCGACGCTGCCGTCGCCCATGCGCGTGCCCTTGGGGAAACTCGACTGGATCTGGGTGATGAAGGCCTGTTCCTGCGCATTATAGCTGGGCAGGGTCACCTGTTTCAGATTGTCATACATGACATGGCCCAGCGTGTCGTTGGGCAGCAGGTCGAAGGTGCCGCCGACCTGGTTGAACTCGACCGTGGTGCCGGTGCCCATGGCCGCGCCCTCGGCCGCCTTCTTCACCCGGTCCATGATGTCGGCGACCACCTGCTGATTGGGGTGGCGGACATAATAATAGACCTCGGCCGTGTCTGGCACGACATTGGGCGCCTTGCCGCCATCGGTGATGACATAATGGATGCGGGTTTCCTGCGGCACATGTTCGCGCATCATGTTGACCATCGCGTCCATCGCCTCGACCCCGTCGAGCGCGGAGCGGCCACGTTCGGGCGCGGCGGCGGCATGGGCGGCGGTGCCGTGGAAGCGGAACTTGCCGCTGATATTGGCGAGCGCGGTATTCTGCGACGCGCTGTTGCTGTCGGCGGCATGCCAGTGGATCATCGCCGACACGTCCTTGGTGAGGCCCGCGCGGACGATGAACACCTTGCCCGATCCGCCTTCCTCCGCCGGGGTGCCATAGAGGCGCAGTTCGCCCTTGATCTTGTGCGCGACCATCCAGTCCTTGGTTGCGATCGCGGCGGCGACCGAGGCGGCGCCGAACAGATTATGGCCGCAGCCATGGCCGGCAATACCCTCGATCGGCTTGCGCACCGGCTCGGCCGCCTGGGGCAGGCCGGGCAGCGCGTCATATTCGGCGAGCAGGCCGATCACCGGACCGTCGCCGGTCCTGAAGCGGGCGACGAAGGCGGTCGGCATGCCGGCGATCCCGGCCTCGACCGTGAAGCCGGCGGCCTTCAGCTGCTGCTGCAACAGCGCCGAACTCTTGGTCTCCTGAAAGCCGATTTCGGCATAGTTCCAGATCTGCAGCGCGTTCTTCGCCAGCGTGTCCGCGCCGCGATCGACATCCGCCATGATCGCCATCTTGTCGCCATCGGCCAGCGGCCCGGCCAGGGCGGGCGCCGATGCGCCGAGCGCGAGGAGGGCGAGGAAGGAGCGGGCGAAGCGTGACATGGATGGATCCCCTGGCTGCATGAAGCGGGGCGGTCAGCACCATCCCCCACTGGTGAAACGGCTTATCGATCAGGGCGATGGATACCACCATCACAAAAGTGAAATTTTTGATGGGGGAAATTTTCGGGCCTGCGTCTCCGACAATGAGAGGGTTTCCGGCCACGAGCCGGACGAGGGGACAACCTCAAAAGATCAGAGCCCATCCGAAGGGATCGGATGGCGGGAGCCAGGGGAAGACATATGGGTGTGTATCGGAACAAGGGAGCCTGCGCGGCGAGCCTGATCGCCATGGGTTGGGCCATGACCGCAGGCAGCGTATTGGCGCAGGACGCCGCCCCGGCGGCGGATGCGGCGGACGGCATCGTCGTCGTCGGTTCACAGATCAAGGGCGCCAAGATCAACGAGGCGCTGCCGGTCACGGTCGTATCGACCGACGAGATCAAGAGCGCGGCCGCCGTGTCGGGCGACGAACTGTTCCGTTCGATCCCGCAATTTGGCGACGTCCAGTTCAACAGCCAATATCTGCCCGGCAGCTCCAACGGCGCGCGCGGCGACGTCGGCTCGCTCGACCTGCGCAGCCTGGGCATCGGCAACACGCTGGTGCTGCTGAACGGCCGCCGTGTCGTCGCCCACCCGACCAGCCAGGCGAACGACCAGCTGGTGCCGGTGCTGAGCTACAACACCAATGCCATCCCGGTGAACGGGCTGGAGCGGCTGGAAGTGCTGCGCGACGGCGCGGCCGCCATTTACGGCGCGGACGCGGTGGCGGGTGTGGTCAACACCGTGCTCAAGACCGATTATCAGGGCGCCGAACTGTCGCTGCAATATGGCGGCGCGGAAGGCACCGGCCTGCGCGAGTTCAACGGCAATGGCGTGATCGGCACCAACTTCGCCGAAAATCGCGGCAACATCACCCTGTTCGGCAGCTATGATCATGGCACCGGCCTGGATTCGACCGAGCAATATTATACCGAGTCCTCCGACCGCCGTGGCCTGTTCGAAGGCACCGCGTTCGAAGGCTCGACCTCGCTTGATGGCCGGTCGACCACCACGCCCTTCGCCAACCTGCGCACCTATGGCAATGTGCCGGTGACCATCAACGGCACGTCCCTGACCAACGCGTCGGGCCAGTTCCACCTGCAGCCGACCAGCAGCACGGGCTGTGTCGCGGCGATCGGCAATGATCGCTGCATCCAGAATGGTGCGATGGCGACGGCGGGCGCGGACCGCGACCTTCGTTATGACTCGCTGGCGCAGGGCACGTCGATCATGCCGCGCCTCAACCGCCTGAACCTGTTCATGACCGGCCATTATGACATCAGCGACGATGTCACCTTCTTCGCCGAAGCCGGCTTCTATCGCAGCAAGACCAAGGCGCAGCAGAGCCCGGTCGCGACGCTGAGCTCGATCCCGATCTATGTGCCGGCAAGTAACTACTGGAACCCGCTGGGCCAGGCCGTGTTCGCCAACGGCACCGTCAATCCCAACCGCCTGGCCGGCACCAACGCCCCGGCCGAGGGTCTGCCGCTCACCATCAACAATTATCTGTTCGATGACTTCGGTCCGATGAACGTCACCGTGACCAACCAGCAATATCGCCTGCTGGCCGGCCTGCGCGGCGAGTTCAACGGCTTCAACTGGGAAAGCGCGGTCAGCTATTCCGAAGCCTGGGCCCGCGACGTCAGCGACAATATCAGCCGCACCAAGCTGCAGGAATATCTGTCGCTCTCGACCCCGGACGCCTATAATATCTTCGGCACGTCGGTGAACAGCCAGTCGACCATCGACGCGATGCGCGAGGAACTGGTCCGCTATACCAAGTCGACCCTGGCGACCTATGATTTCCGCATCTCCAAGAGCGACCTGTTCACCTTGCCGGGTGGTAATGTCGGCTTTGCCGCCGGTATCGAGGCGCGGCGCGAGACCCAGCTCGACGATCGCGATCCGCGCATCGACGGCACCATCACCTATACCGATCCGCTGACCGGCGCGGTCTCGGGCGACTTCGTCAACTCCGCGCTCAACAACGACACCAGCGGCCATCGCGAAGTGTTCGGCGCCTATGCGGAATTTGCCGTGCCGCTGGTTTCGCCGGAAATGGATATCCCGCTGGTGCGCAGCCTGGATCTCCAGCTGGCTGGCCGGTACGAACATTATAGCGATTTCGGCGATGTCGCCGTGCCCAAGATCGCCGGTGCCTGGGAAGTGGTGCGCGGCATCCGCTTCCGTGGTTCCTGGGCCAAGTCGTTCCGCGCCCCGAACCTGGAGCAGACCAACGCGACGGTCGTGACGCGCGCGAACAGCCGCACCGACTATATCATGTGCGAGGCGGACGTCCGCGCCGGCCGCATCACCGACTTCTCGCAATGTTCGCGGGCGCAGACCACCTCGGCCCGGCGCTCGGGTAACCCGGATCTCGATCCTGAACGGGCAAAGACCCTGTCCTTCGGCGTCGTGCTGGAGCCGCCGCTGCCCGACGGCATGGGCCATCTGACCTTCACCACCGACTGGTGGCGGGTGCGCCAGACCGGCCTGGTCGGCATCTTTGGCGAAGGCAATGCGCTGATCCTCGACTATCTGCTGCGCAAGCAGGGTTCGAGCAATCCGAACGTGATCCGCGCCGCGGCGACCGCTTCGGATGTCGAAGCCTTTGCCGGCACCGGCCTGACCCCGGCGGGCGAGGTTCTCTACGTCCTTGACCAATATACCAATTTGCAGCCGCAGACGGTGAAGGGCCTGGACTTCAACCTGACCTATCGCACGCCTGAAACCAGCGTCGGCAGCTTCAACTTCGCGGTCAATGCGTCGCACTTCCTGAAATATTATCAGGAACCCTCGCCGGGCATCGCCGAACTGCTGGCGGCGCAGGACGCGGGCGACATCGACGCCGCCGTCAACATCTCGGGCGGCCGCAGCCTGCTGCAGCTCGACCGCAAGCCCAAGTGGCGCGGTTCGGCCTCGCTCACCTGGTCGCTCAATAATGTGACGGTCGGCGCCTTCGCCCAATATACCGGCAAGGTCTATGACACCGGCCTGATCGACGCCGACGGCGATTACTGGACGGTCAAGGCGACCACCACGGCGAACCTCTATGGCCAGTATCGCTTCACCGAGGGATCGCTGAGCGGCACCAGCATGCGCATCGGTGTGCGCAACCTGTTCGACAAGGCGCCGCCGCTGTCGTCCAGTGGCTATCAGGGCCAGCTTTATTCGCCGCTGCGTCGCTATTGGTACTTGAACGTCAGCCACAAATTCTGATGCCTCCTGGGGCACCGGCCATTCGGCCGGTGCCCATTTTTTGCTTTCGGGACATGTTATTGATGAAATCGCTGCGCGCGCTGCCGCTTGTCGCCCTGATGATCCTGAGCGTGCCGGCCGGCACCGCGCTGGCCCAGCCGGCGCCGGCGGCAAGTCCGGCCCCGGCCAGCCTGTTCACGCTGGCGGGCGGGCAGAAGATCGTCCTGCCCAGGGCGGGCGCCAATGGCGTCATCGCCCGCTATCTCTACACCCCCTCGATCGCGGGCGGCCTGGGCGCGGCCGAGATCGGCCTCGATCGCGCGCGGCTCGGCGAGACGCAGGTGCTGCTGTTCCGCAAGGTCGGCAACAAGGTGCTGGCCGAGTTCGAGAATTACCGCTTCCGTGCGCTCGATGGCGACGCTGGCGAAGAACAGGCGGTTGCGCGCTCCTTCTCCAATTCGCCGATCTGGTCGGGCGATATTGTCAGCGAAGATGACAAGGGCATCACGCTCGACCTGTCCGGCCTGCTGATGCGCGATGCCTTTGACGTCGCCGGGCGGCTGAAGGCGACCAAGGCCGGCAATTTCAAGATTGCGCCGGCGCTGTCCTATGTCGATCCGGCGCAGAGCCTGGCCTTCCCGGACAATGTCGAGTTCGAGGCGGCGCTGACCTTCACCAGCGACGAGCCGGGACGCAGCATCGAGCGGGTGTTGCCCGATGCGCGCGGGCTGACGGTGCGGGTGCATCACAGCTTCATTCGCCTGCCCGACGATAATTTCCACACCCGCGCCCATGACCCGCGCACCGGCACGTCGGTGCAGGTCATCCGCAACAATTATGCCGCCGCGCTGGACGAGCCGATCGTCACCCGGCTGGTGCGCCGGTTCCGGCTGGAGAAGACCGATCCCAATGCCGCGCGTTCGGCGGTCAAGAAGCCGATCATCTTCTATGTCGACCGTGCCGCGCCGCAGGCGATCCGCGATGCGCTGAAGGAAGGTGCCCAATGGTGGGCGCAGGCGTTCGACGCGGCCGGCTTCGTCGACGCCTTCCGGGTGGAGGAACTGCCGGTCGGGGCCAATCCGATGGACGCGCGCTACAATGTCATCGCCTGGGTCCATCGCGAGACGCGCGGCTGGTCGACCGGCACCACCATCGTCGATCCGCGCAGCGGCGAAATCGTGCGCGGCGTGGTGCAGTTGGGATCGCTGCGTGCCTGGCAGGACAAGCTGATCTTCGAGGGGCTGGCCGGCGCAGCCAGGGAAGGCACCGGCGCCAGCGACGACCCGATCATGCTGGTCAAGGCGCGGCTGCGCCAGTTGGCCGTGCATGAGGTCGGCCATGCGCTGGGCCTGTCCCATAATTTCGCCGGTTCGACCTTCGAGAACCGGGCGTCGGTGATGGACTATCCCGCGCCGCGCATTGCCGTGCGGGACGGTGCACTCGACTTTTCCGACGCCTATGCCACCGGCGTCGGCGCCTGGGACAAGTTCGCGATCGACTGGCTCTATCGCCAGTTCCCGGCCGGCACCGACGAGAAGGGTGCGCTGGACGCCATGACCCGCGCGGTCCAGGCCAAGGGCTATCGCTTTGTCGCCGATGGTGACACACGCGGCGATGGCGATGCCCAGCCTTGGGGCAATATGTGGGATGACGGCACGGATGCCGCCGCGCAGCTGACCCATATCATGGATGTGCGCCGGATCGCGCTCGACCGCTTCGGCCTCGACAATCTGCCGGCCGGGGCGGCCGCCGCCGACCTGCGCCGGATGATCGTGCCGATCTACCTGTTCCACCGTTACCAGGTGACGGCCGCGTCGAAGCTGATCGGCGGGGTGGATTACAGCTATGCGGTAAAGGGCGATGGCCATGAGCAGGCGCTGCCGGTCGACGCCGCGCAGCAGCGGGCCGCGCTGCGCGCGCTGCTCGCGACGCTCGACCCCGCCGCGCTCGATCTGCCCGATCGCCTGTCACCTTTGCTGTCATCGATCCAGTCGGGCATGAGCGACCGCCAGACCGACATCGAACTGCTGCCCGGCCGCACCGCCGCCGCCTTCGACTGGGCGCGCGCGGCAGAAGTGGCGGCCGACGGCAGCTTCATCGCGATGCTGGCGCCCGAGCGGCTCAATCGGCTGGTGGCGCAGCATGCCGCCGATGCCGGCCAGCTGTCGCTCGACGAATATCTGGGCGCGATCGACGATCGGGTGATGGCTGCTGGGGCCATGGGCCGGCAGGCGGAAATCGCGCGGCAGGTCCGGGCCCGCTATGTCCTGCGCCTCATCAGCCTGGCCGACGACAAGCAATTGTCGTCGACCGCGATCGCCATCGTGCGAGCCCATATGGAGAGCCTGGCCGGGCGCCTCGGCAAGCGCGGCGCCGCCGCCGATGCCGCGCATAACCGCTATCTCGCCACAATGCTGACGGCCTCGCCCGAGGAGCGCGCCAAGCTGGCCGAGCCGATCGCGCCGCCGCCGCCGATCCCGCCGGGCGCGCCGATCGGCAGCGATGCCGAATGCTGGTTCTGCATGCCGGCGGTGCCGGCGACCGAAGAATAATCATTGCCTTTGAGGGGGAAGTCCCATGCGTAAATCTGTTGTTACTGCTCTGCTGGCCTCGGCCATCGCCCTGCCGATCGCGCTGCATTCCGCCGCCTCCGTCTCGGCCCCGGCCGATGGCGGCACGGTCGCCATCGTCGGCGCGACCATTTTCGACGGCACCGGCGCGGCGCCCGGCACCGTGCTGATCCAGGATGGCCGCATCACCGCCGTCGGCGCCGATGTGAAGGTGCCGCGCGGCGCCAGTGTCATCAACGCCAAGGGCAAGGCGCTGCTGCCCGGCTTCTTCGACGTCCATACCCACTGGACCGCCGGCGGCAACCCCAGCACTTTCCCGCAGATCGCCAATGCCTATGTCGCGGCCGGCGTGACCACGGTGAATGATTTCAACGAGGCGCCCGAGGCGTTCGCGCCGCTGCGCGCCTGGCTGGGCCAGATGAACGCGCCCCATGTCCGCTTCGCCGCGCGCATCAGCACGCCCGGCGGCCATGGCGCCGACTGGGCCGATCAGGCGACCACCATCTGGGTCAACACCCCCGGTGCCGGCAAGGCCGCGATCGAAAGCCTGGTGCCCTATCAGCCCGATCTGGTGAAGATCTTCTCCGATGGCTGGCGCTATGGCGTGTCGCCCGACAATACCAGCATGGACGAATGGACGCTGAAGGCCACGGTCGAGGCGGCCCATGTCCAGAACTGGCCGGTGCTGACCCACACCGTCACCGTCGATCGCGGCCTGGTCGCGGCGCGGGCGGGCGTGGATTCGCTGGCCCATGGCCTGCAGGACCGGCCGATCACCGCCGAGGAAGTCGCCGCGATCAAGCAGAGCGGCATGGCGATGGCGCCGACGCTGGCGGTCTATGATCCCTATAAGCGCGGCGACGTGAAGGCGGACGATCCGCGCCTGAAGCAGACCTTCCGCAAGTTCGGCTTTGCGCTGGGCAATGTGAAGGCGCTGTTCGATGCCGGCGTGCCGATCGCGCTGGGCACCGATGCGGGCATGCCGGGCACGCCGCATGGTCCGTCGACCCTGCACGAGATGGAATTGCTGGTGCAGGCCGGGCTGACGCCGAGCCAGGCGCTGGTCGCCGGCACCCAGACCAGCGCGAAGATCATGCGCATCGATGCCGATCGCGGCACCATCGCGGTCGGCAAGCGCGCCGACATCGTGCTGATCGACGGCACGCCCTGGACCAACATCAAGGATGTCTACAAGGTCTCGCAGGTGCTGATCGACGGCAAGCTGGCCTTTGGCGCCGGCGCCCCGGCGCTGCCCGCCGCCAACAAGACCGACCGTCTGCCCTCGATCAGCGTGCCTGCGCTGATCGACGATTTCGAGCGCGACGATCGCCGCTCGTCGATCGACACGCTGCGCGTCGATACGCCGGATGGCGGCATCGATCGGTCGGTCGAGATCACCCAGACGGTGCCGCGCGATGAGGGCGGCAAGGCGCTGTCGCTGTCGGCGCGCATGGCGGTCAAGGAAGCGGCCTATGCCGGCTTTGCCATTCCGCTGAGCCGCGGGTCGATCACGCCGGCGAAGATCAGCGGTTACAAGGGCCTGCGGTTCGAGCTGAAGGGCGACGGCGCCTACACCGTTCGCCTGAACGGCCTGGACGGCGTCTGGGAAGCGCAGGTGCAGGGCGGCGCCGGCTGGGCTGCGGTCGAGGTGCCGTTCAGCCAGTTCAAGCCGGTCGAGCGGCGCGGCAAGACTGGCCCGGCCTTCACTGGCGACGGCATCACCCAGGTCGAGTTCGGCGGATCGCGCGGTCCCGGCAAGCGCATGTGGTTGCAGATCGACAATGTCCGCTTCTACTAAGGGCTGACGGCCTATTTCAAAGGGCGCGATCGAGCATCGCGCCCTTTCCTCTTTCTGCCCGCTTACGACCAGATATCTGGAGAGATTGCATGAAACCCCATTGGCTTTTCCTGTCGGGCGCGCTGCTGTTGCAGGCCGTGCCTGCCTTGGCCCAGACCAGCACGCCGACCCCGCCCGAACGCTTCTTCAAGCAGCCGCCGGGGACCGACTATTATCTCGCCAATTACAGCGAATATGAGGCCTATCTCCAGAAGCTGGCGACCCAAAGCGACCGGATGAAGCTGGTCGACATCGGCAAGAGCGCGGAAGGGCGCAGCCAGTGGATGGCGATCGTCTCCTCGCCCGCGAACCTCGCCAAGCTGGACGAGTATCGCGCCATTGCCGAGAAGCTGGCCCGCGCCCATGGCGTGGACGAGGCGCAGGCGCGCGCGCTGGCGGCGCAGGGCAAGGCGGTGGTCTGGATCGACGCGGGCATGCACGCGACCGAAACGGTGACGTCGCAGGGGCAGATCCAGGTGCTCTACCGGATGCTGACCCAGTCGGACCCGGAAACGATGCGCATGCTGGACGACTGCATCATCCTGTTCGCGCATGACAATCCCGACGGCATGGAACTGGTCGCCAACTGGTATATGCGGTCGGCCGATCCCAAGAAGCGCGAGATGGCGACGCTGCCGCGCCTCTACCAGAAATATATCGGCCACGATAATAACCGCGACAGCTTCATGGCGGCGATGCCCGAGACCGAGAATGTCAATCGGGTGCTGTTCCGCCAATGGTATCCGCAGATCGTCTATAACCAGCATCAGACCGGGCCGGAGGGCATGGTGGTGTTCGTGCCGCCGTTCCGCGATCCGTTCAATTTCAATTATGACCCGATCGTCATGGCGCAGCTGAACGAAGTCGGCTTCGCGATGCATTCGCGCCTGATTTCCGAAGGCAAGGCCGGGTCGGGCACGCGCAGCGCGGCGCCCTATTCGACCTGGCACAATGGCATGGAACGATCGGTCGCCTATTTCCACAACAGCATCGGCCTGCTGACCGAGATTATCGGCGGGCCGACCCCGGCGAAAATCCCGCTGGTGCCATCGACCCAGTTGCCACGCGGCGACGAGATGATGCCGATCGGCCCGCGCGACTGGCATTTGCAGGATTCGCTCGACTATCAGTGGACGCTGGACCGCGCCGTCATCGACTATGCCTCGCGCAATCGCGAGCGGCTGTTGTTCAACATCTGGAAGATGGGCGCCAACAGCATCGAGAAGGGCAGCAAGGACAGCTGGACCATCACCCCGTCCAAGGTCGACCGGCTGGCCAATGCCAAGGCGCTGGACGAAGGGCGCGGCCCCAAGAAGGTCGATCCCGGCCTCTATAAGACGATGCTGCAGGCCCCGGCCGAGCGCGATCCGCGCGCCTATATCATCCCCGCCGACCAGCGCGACATGCCGACCGCGATCGCCTTCCTCAACGCGCTCATCAAGAATGGCGTCGAGGTGGAGCGGGCCGACGCGCCGTTCCAGGCGGGCGGGAAAAGCTATGCCGCCGGCTCCTATATCGTGCGCACCGATCAGGCCTATCGCCCGCATGTGATCGACATGTTCGAGCCGCAGGACCATCCGCATGACACGGATTTCCCCGGTGGTCCGCCCAAGGCCCCCTATGACATTACCGGCTATACTTTGGCCTATCAGATGGGGATCGGCTTCGACCGGCTGCTCGACGGGCTGGACCAGCATTTCACCCCGGTGCCCGATCTGCTGGCGCCGCCGCCCGGCCGGATCGTGGGGCAGGGCAAGGCGGGCTGGATCGTCGGCCATGAAAGCAACAACAGCTTCATCCTGACCAACCGCCTGTTGAAGGCCGGCGTGCGTCCGGCCTGGTTGAAGCAGGCGGTGAGCGCCGATGGCGAGGCGATGCAGGCCGGCGCGATCTGGATCCCGGCATCGGCCGGCGCGCAGAAGATCGTCGGCGACGCGGTGACGCAGCTGGGCCTGACCGCCCATGCGCTCGACGCCGCGCCGCAGGGCGAGCGCATTGCGCTCAAACCCCTGCGCATCGGCCTGGTCGATCGTTATGGCGGCAATATCCCGACCGGCTGGACCCGCTTCCTGCTGGAGAAGTTCGAATTCCCCTTCGCGCCGGTCTATGCCAAGCGTCTGGATGCGGGCAATCTGGCCAAGGACTATGATGTGCTGCTGTTCGCCGACGGCGCACTGCCGCCGAGCGGTGCCTGGGGAACGGCCCGCGCTGGCAAGCAGCCGGACGTCAAGGACATACCGGCCGAGTTCGTACCTATGCTGGGCGATCTCACCGACGCCAAGACGGTGCCGGCGGTCGCGGACTTCGCCCGCAATGGCGGCGCGGTGGTGGCGATCGGCAATTCGGCCCGCTTTATCGACCTGCTCGGCACGCCGCTGAAGCCCGCGCTGGCACGGGAAGTGGAGGGGGCGATGAAGCCGCTCGACACCAAGAGCTTCTTCATCCCCGGATCGATCCTGCGCGCGCGCGTCGATAACCGCCAGCCGCTGGCCTATGGCCTGCCCGACCAGGTGGACATGTTCTTCAACCGCTCGCAGACCTTCGTGACGGCGAATGCCACCCCCTATGGCCAGGTGTCCTGGTTCGAGGGCCGCGACCTGCTGCGCAGCGGCTGGGCCGTGGGACAGGAGAAGCTGGCCGGCACGATCGCCGTCGCCGATGTCGATGTCGGCAAGGGCAAGCTGCTGGTGATGGGGCCGGAAGTGGCGCAGCGCGCCCAATCCTATGGCACGTTCAAATTCCTGTTCAACGCGCTGCTCTATGGCGCGGCCGATCGGAAATAAGGAAAGGAGCGGGGCGTCATCGGACGCCCCGTTTTTTTGGATCAGCCCCGGACGGCGCAGTCGCCGGGGATGATCTGGTCGCCGCGGGTCAGGACGATCCGGTCGGCGCTACGTGCTACATGCACCAGCCCCTGTTGCTCCAGCGCTTCGGCCAGGCCATCGGCATTGTCGATGTCGAACACACCGCTGATGGCGATATGCGCGGCATCCTCCCTCACCTCCAGCCGGCCCGAGCCATAGCGGTTCATTTCCGCCGCGACGTCCGACAGGCAGCGGCCGGTGAAGACGATGCGGCCGTCGCGCCAGGCGCTTTCGCGGGTCACGTCGACCGGGTCGACCGAAACGCTCTGATCCTTCTGGGTCAGGCGCATGCCGGCGGGCAACAGGGTGGCGCGGCTGCCATTGTGGGTTGCCGCAGCCGTCACGACGCGGACAAGCCCCTCGGTGGTGGTCACCTGTTCCCGGCCCGAAAGGCGCGACACGTCGAAGGCGGTGCCGACCGCCGTGGCCGTGAGCTTGCCGGCCGATACGCTGAAGGGGCGGCTCTTGTCCTTCTGAACGGCGAAATAGGCGCGGCCCGTCTCCAGCGCGACCGCCCGCTTGTCGGTGGAGAAGGCGAAGCGGATCGCACTGTCGGCGTCCAGGATCACGCGCGAACCATCGGGCAGCTGGATATTGCGGCGGCGGCCGGCCGGGCTGAACAGGCGCGTGCCCGCAGCCTGCGCCACCTGTTCGCCGGACAGGGCAGGGGGCACGGGATGCTCGGCGGGGCGGCTGGTGAACCAGAGCGTCGCCGGCACTGCCAGCAGCGCGGTCAGCGAGGCTGCCAGCAAGGCCGCGCGCCACGGGCGGCGGTCGGCCGAGGGGGCGGAGGCTTCGGTCTGGCGCGCCTGCATCTGGGCGAGCATCGCCGCGATCGCATCATCTGGCTCCGCAGCGCCGGCGACGTCCCAGCCGCGCTCGACCGCGTCCATGGCCGCGCGATGCGCCGGGGCCGCGTCGCACCAGGCGGCGATCGCCGCCCGCTCGGCGGATGTCGCCGTGCCGGACTGCAACCGCGCCCAATGGGCGGCGGCGATGTCGAAGGGGTCGTCCCCGTCCTGGGTCATGAAGTGACCGCTATCCTATCGTGCCATGTGCCGGGCGATATGCGCGACGGCCTTGACGACATGTTTCTCGATCGCGCTCACCGAAATGCCCAGCCTTTCCGCAATATCGCCATAGGCCAGCCCTTCGTAGCGCCGCATCAGGAAGATGTCGCGGGTCCGTTCCGGCAGCTCTTCCAGCGCGCGGACGACCTGGGCGATCTCTTCCCTTGCCTGTAAGACGCGGTCGGCGGTCCGTTCCTCAGCAGGATGATCCTTTTCCGTCAGTTCATCATGCCCCTTGGCATGACGGACCTGATCGCGCCGCGCCTGATCGCGCAATACGCTGGATGCGGTGCGGAAGATATAGCCTTCCAGATTGTCGATGCCGTCGGGCGACTGGCGCACATGCATGCGCAGCATCACGTCCTGCACCAGGTCGTCAACGATATGGGCGCTGGTGACGCGGCGGGCGAAATAGCGGCGCAGCGCCGGGATATAGGCGGAATAGTCGGTCGCCCTGTTTTCCACCCCGCCCGGTTGCGGCAACGACGATCCTGATAGACGGTTCAACCCCGAAACCCCTTGTCCGCGCTTTCAAACCCCTTGCGGGCCGCCCCGGCGACCCGCATCACCAATGCCGGTCCCAGCTCAGCAGGATCGATCGCGGTCCTGAACTGAACGTTTGACCGACCCCATATCCGTTAGTCACCGCGCGCAAATTCGCGACGCGGTTGAAAATATTGCGCGCCCGCAGCGACAGGCTGGTCCGTTCCCGGTGCCAACTGACCCCCGCGCCGAACAGCGAGAAGCTCGACGTTTCGACGAAATCGGGATCGTCGCGGGTGAAGGTGGACCAGGAACCCGACTGATATTGCCAGTCGCCCTCGACCGTCAGCTGGCCATGGCTGCCGACCGACCAGCTGCGCGCCAGGCCGGCCTGCAACCGGCGATGCGGCACGAAGGGGATGCTGTCGCCCTTGTCGGCGCCGCCGACCAGCGGCGCGGCGTCGGACACGCGGGTCAGGTCGGCGCGGATCAGGCTGGCCTCCAGTCGGGCGGTGAGACCCGGCAGCGGCCGGGCGACCAGTTCGAACTCGGTGCCCAGGATCATCGCATTGCCGACATTGACCAGATAGGCATGCGAGCGATTTTCCGACAGCGCCCGATACTGCATGTCGCGCCAGTCGTTCATATAGGCGGTCAGCGTCATCTCGCTGTCGCGCCAGAGATGCAGGTTGAAGCCGAGTTCCGCGCCCCACAGGCTGTCGCCATCATAGGTGCGGCGATCGGGCAGCAATACCGAAGCCGTATTGACCCCGCCCGGCCGGATGCTGCGCGTCAGCTGGGTATGCCAGCTGGCGCCCGGCGCGATCGGCAGGTCGATATGGACGCGGGTGCTGAGCCCGCCCGAGCGGCTGACGGTGCGCGGCCAGGAGTCGATCGATCCGCTGAGCAGGTTAGGCACGACCACGTCATTCTGCGATGCGACGCGATAATCATCATAGCGCAGGCCGAGCGAAACCAGCAGGTCGTCCTCGCGATAGGAGAGCGTCCCGAACAGCGCCGCCTGGTCGCGGCTGATCGCCAGCCGGCGCGCGCCGAATAGTTCGCCGGTCACATCGGGATCGCCGCTGTAGGAGGAGAGTTCGCTGCGCAGCCGCTCGCTCCGATGGTCGATCAGCACGCCCGCCACCCAGCCCAGCCCATGGGCATTGTCACGGCCCAGGCGCAATTCCTGCAGGATGCGGGTCGACACGATCGGAATATGCAGCAGCGACGGCGCGAGGCCGGCGGCATAATCGGCGAACTGCTGCGTCTGCGCCGGATCGCAGGACGGACTGTCGAGCCCGAAATAGCGTTGGCAGGCTTCGGGATCCTGCCCCTGCAACAAGGTGGCGTTGGTCCGATCATAACGCCGGTCGAGCGACCAGCGATAGGCGGCGGTGATGCTGGTCAGGCGGACCGGACCGCCGCCATAGCCGATCTTGAGCCGCCCCATCAGGAAGTCATGGGTGGTGGGCGCGGCGAAATAGCGATCGGTGCGATAGGGGCCGAGCGACTGGAACCAGGAGGAGGCATCGGCGATGCGGCGATGCTGCCAGGTGAGCAGCGCCGATATGTCGAGATCGGGCTGCGGCACGATCCGCGCGATCAGGCGCAGCCCCGATATGTCGTCGTCATTGACGTTGCGCGCGCCGGTGCGGACATTGTCGACATAGCCGCCGGCGCGGCTGGCATAGGCGGTCGCGCGCAGGGCCGCGCGCTGGCCCAGCGGAATATTGAGCGTGGAGGAAGCCGACAGGTCGGGCTCGCCGCCCTGCTGCATGCCCAGGCCCAGGCTGGCGCCGCCGCCCCATTGGCCCAGATGCGGTTCTTCCGGCGCGATCTCGATCTCGCCCGCGAGCGCGCCGACGCCATGTTCGGCGCTGCGTGCGGTGCGCGCGATGCGGACCTGCGCCACGTCGACCAGCGACAGGTCGCTGGTCGTGCGCGCGGCATCGCTGCCGGTGCCTGACGGGCCGGCGATCGGCACATCACCGAAATAGACCAGGGTGGTGGATTCCCCCGCCATGCCGACGCCGCGCACGACCAGCGCGCGCTGGCCGGCATTGCCCGGTTCGCTGCTGATGCCGGGACTGGCTTCGACCAGGGCGGCAATACCCGCCGCGCTGGGGCGCAGCCGCAGGTCGCCGGCAAAGCTGACCGGATCGGTGCGACGCTGCGCGGTGACGATCAGCGGGCGGGCCAGGGGCAGGGGGGATGGAGAGGCGGCGGCGGCAATGTCGGTCGTGCTGCGGACCGGGGAGGCCGGTTCGATCAGGATGACATGGGCATCCGTCTCCCGAAAGGTCAGGCCGCTGCCCTTGAGCAGCCGCCGCAGCGCGCTCGAAAAGGGCATGGTGCCCGATAGCCGGTGCGATGTGGTCGAACCGGCAAGGGCGGAGGGGAAGACGATCTGCCGGCCGGCCTGCAAGGCGAGCTGCTGGATCGCGGTTTCCAGCTTCTGACGGGGTATATCGAAGGAGGTGTCAGTGCCATTGCGGGCGAATGCCGGGGCGGGGATGAGGGGCAGGGCCACGAATAGGGGCGCGCCGATTGTCGCGATCCGGCGCAGCGCATGCCGCCCCGGCCGCGCGACACCGGCTCTTCTGCACCTTCGTATCACGGACACGCCTTATTCTTCCGACCCGATGTCCAGAACGAGCGACCCCCCACTTTCCATCACGGAATATCCGGTGTCGCGACGGGAGATTGCGCAAATTGTGCAAAGATCATGAACTATCCCCAGGACGCGACGCCGGTTTCCGACGCTGCTGTCCCGTCAATGTGGAAGGAAGTGCATGACGTCGTCGTCTTTGCGGAAGCGAGGGCGATGGGATCGCGGCCGGATTGCTATCCGAAAGGGGGAGGCGCGTGAATTAAGTTATTCTGTTCCTTCTACAAGTCGGCCTCGTAGCGCAGCCTCCAGGGCATACAGGTGGGCCGTTGCGCGGTGATTTTTGTTTTTGGTTCATTTTTTGCGAGAAAGGTGTTGACGGGTTCGTCTGACGCGCCTAGATGCCACTCCACCGACGCGGTGATGACCAACGGTTTTCGCCACGCACGGTCGCCAACATAGCAGGACAGTATGTCCCCCGATAGAGATAGCGGGGAACGATCACTGTCCGCTTCGATGTTTGGACGGCTCTTTGACATTGTGATTTAGATGAAGGGACATGTGGGCGGCGGCCCTGGGTTCTTACGGCTTTCAGGCGTAGGGATTCAGATAAATTTAGGCCGTTCCTATATGTCTCGATATATTCCACTAGAATATATTGTGCAGGAATGGCTCCTGAAAATGAGCGGTTCTGTTTGGGCTTATTCCGCCTGGATAGAATCGGACATCAAACTTG
>NZ_QLJK01000100.1:0-1562 GCF_003950715.1 Sphingomonas sp. S-NIH.Pt3_0716
GGGACTTCTGCGACAATGGGCCATCTCGGATGCTTGACGTTTCGCTCCGAAAGCATCCCCAAATTGCAAAGGCTGATATGACGAATCTCACACCGCAAAAAACCATGAACCCCAATACTCTCTTCCGTAAGGGAGATTTCTTCGTGCTTTTTGGCGAGCTGTTTGGCCGTGGCTATGCAGCCGGTCTGCTTGACGAGGCCAAGGCTGCGGGCATGACCATCCTGGGAGTCACAGTCGGCCGTCGCGAGGAGAATAACGCATTGCGCGCCTTGGCTGATGACGAACTGGCTGCGGCTGAAGCCAATCTCGGCGGCAAGATTATCAACACTCCGCTGATGGCAGGCTTTGATCTCGATGCTCCCGAAGGCGGTCCTACCCCAACTGATCTTCTCGGGAAGATGACTCTCGACACCTGGCAGACCGATACCCTCGATTGGGACTATATTGCGCGCTGCCACGAGGTTGGATTGACACGGTTCAAGACCGCGCTCGACGCAGTTATGGCGGAACTCGATGACCTGATCCCCGACGGCAGGAACGTCTTCTTCGCACACACAATGGCAGGTGGTATCCCGAAGGCCAAGGTCGTTCTCGCTATCGTAAACCGCATCTACAAGGGTCGTGGCGCGCGACATATGTCGTCGCAGTCGCTGATCGAAAGCGATCTCGGGAAGCTCGTTTTGCAAAACTTTGACGAGGTTTCGGCTAATACCTTTGGCTACCTGCTTGAGGCCAGCTCTGCCATCCGTACCCGGATCTGGGCGGCCGGCGGACAGGTTCGTTACACCGCCTATGGCTATCACGGCACCGAAGTTCTGATTGGCGGCAGCTATCGCTGGCAGACTTATACCAACTACACTCAAGGCTATGCGAAGATGCGTCTTGAAGGTGTTGCCGAAGCTGCGTGGCGCAAAGGCATAAAAGCCACAGTGTTCAATTGCCCCGAAATCCGCACCAATTCCTCCGATGTATTCGCCGGGCTCGAACTGTCGCTCCTACCGTTGCTGGGCGCGCTGAAGAAAGAAGGCGGTGGAGGCTGGGTCGAGGTGCTTTGGCAAGGATGCCAAGACCTGCTGAAAGACGGCGTGACGCTCGAAGCCCTGCTACAGATGGTTTTGGACTATCAGAACAACGAGGCGATGCAGCCCTATTATGACTTCGACCTTTGGCCGCTGCCGAATAGCGCCACTCAGGCGGAGCAGACCATCGGCACATCACAAGAGATCGTGCAACTGCACAAAGATAAAAGAATTCTCGTGAGCGACGTCTTGAGCCATCATGTGGTCAAGGCGGTCGGCCAGTTGATCTTTGGCGAGGCCAGCGAACCCTCCGGACCTGTCCTGTGGCTGAACCACGATCTGGTTGCACGTCGACTCATCGCAGCAAGCGGGGGGAGTGCGGACTGACACCTTGCACAGTCGGAGGCATATGCTCTAGCCGCCGAAAAGCGAGGCTGTCTGTCGCGCAAATCCTGAAACCTGCATCACGTCCGCAGCGGCCCGGAATCCGGGCCGCGACGTGTCGCAAAAATCAGTCGCGAATCTATCACTTTCGCACCTGAT
>NZ_QLJK01000101.1:0-1429 GCF_003950715.1 Sphingomonas sp. S-NIH.Pt3_0716
TCTGTGGATGGCTCCCGCGTTGCAAGTACAAATTGATGTTTTGACGTTCGGTCGGTTGCAGTCGTCTGTCCGGCCTACTGTTGCAGTCGGGAGGGACTGCTGGCCCTGATGGGGTCCGCAAACCAGGTCCCAATCGGCTTAACAGGCTATAACGCCTCTGACAGTCCATGGGTTGTCCTGGTTCCCGGTCTGACCGGTATCGCCATCACATCGCATCGCGCTTACAACATCGTGAAGCTGATCTCCTCAGCTTGAGCTCTTAGATGTCAGCCCGCCAGCATTGGGTTATGGCGTGCCTGATAGGTTTCCCCGCGCGTCATGAGCGCCCAGATGACCCTGGCCATCTTGTTGGCCATGGCCACCGTCGCGACCCTGACCGGCTTCTTCGCCAGCCACGCGAGAAGGCGCGGATCGGCAGTGTCGGGTTTGTATTTGGCATATCGGACCAATGCGGTTGCGCCGATGACGAGCAACTTGCGCAGATACTTGTCGCCCATCTTGGTGATACGACCGAGACGATCCTTGCCCCCGCTCGACTTCTGCAGCGGTGTCAGACCCAGCCAGGCTGCAAACTGACGCCCCGACCGGAACTGATGGGGATCGGTTACCGACGCAGCAAAAGCCGTCGCGCCAACAGGTCCAATGCCGGGGATGGTGGACAGGCGTCGTGCGAGGTCGTCACTACGTTGCAAGGCGCCAAGGCTCTTGTCGATTTCCCGGAGCCGGACATGTGTGTCGATCACTTGCTGCGACAGCATGGCAACCACCATTGTTGCCTCCACGGGAAGGCCTGTATCGACTTCTCCCTCAACAATCTGCCTTGCCATAGAAAGCGCCTTCTCAAGGCCTTCCGGAATGGCGATCCCGAACTCCGCCAACATACTGCGCATCATGTTCACCAGCTGCGTGCGCTGCCCCACCAGCAAGCTTCGGGCGCGATGCAGTGACAGCGCGGATTGCTGCTCGCGCGATTTCACAGCGACAAACCGCATCGTCGGGCGCGTGACCGCCTCGCAGATCGCCTCGGCATCGACAGCGTCATTCTTACCGCGTTTAACATAGGGTTTGACGTAGGCCGGTGGCATCAGACGCACCTCGTGACCCAACCCGATCAACTCGCGCGCCCAGTGATGGGAGGTGCCGCAGGCCTCGATTCCGACCAAGCATGGCGACAACTTCCTGAAGAACGGGAGCAACTGGGCTCGGCGCAACGCTTTGCGGACAACGACCTTGCCTGCTGCGTCTATGCCGTGAACCTGGAAAACATTCTTGGCCACATCCAGGCCGATCGTGGTAATCTCCATGGCGGATGGTTCCTTTGCTCGGGTTTGCCTGACAGCAAACCATCTTGGCACCTAGATGCCGTGAGCGGGAGCCATCCACCCTATCCGCTTTCAAGAACTAAACTTGGAAAAGCAGACTACCGCTT
>NZ_QLJK01000102.1:0-1387 GCF_003950715.1 Sphingomonas sp. S-NIH.Pt3_0716
GGTACGCTAAACGATGGAGTGGATGGCTCCCGCTCACCGGCTGAGGCAGACTGCCTCGGCTGAAGAGCGAGGAGACGGACGATGAGTGAGATTGTCACGATTGGGCTGGATATCGCGAAGTCGGTGTTCCAGGTCCATGGTGTAGACGCGGCGGGTCAGGTGGTTGTGACCCGGCAATTGAAGCGCGGACAGATGTTGAAGTTTTTCGCGGCATTGCCTCCGGTTCTGATCGGGATCGAAGCCTGCGGAACGGCGCATCACTGGGGTCGGCAGCTCCAGAACCTGGGCCACGACGTAAAACTCATCCCGCCGATCTACGTGAAACCTTACGTCAAGCGGCAGAAGAACGATGCCGCCGATGCCGAAGCGATTTGCGAGGCGGTGACGCGGCCGACAATGCGGTTCGTCGAAATCAAGTCAGTTGACCAGCAGGCTGGCGGCGTGCTGCACAAAACGCGGGCACTGCTGATCAAGCAGCGGACGATGATGTTCAATGCCGTGCGCAGCCATCTGGCCGAATTCGGTCTTGTGACGGGTACCGGCGTGGCGCAGGTGGTGCGCATGGTCGATCGGCTTGCGAAAGGGGACGAACTCGATCTTCCGGAACTGGCGCGCGAGACACTCGGCGTCTTAGCGCGCCACATTCAGGAACTGCAGGACAAGCTCACCGGGATCGATAAGCAGTTGACCCGCTGGCATTATCGCAACGACGTCAGCAACATCCTTGAAACCATCCCCGGCGTTGGTGTGATCACCGCCTCGGCGCTCGCGTCGATGGTGACCAACGCGCAGAGCTTCAGGTCGGCCCGCCATTTCGCCGCCTGGCTTGGACTCGTGCCCCGGCAAAACTCGTCAGGTGGCAAGACCCGCCTGGGCAAGATTACCAAGGGCGGCAATCGCTACCTGCGACAATTGCTGGTCGTCGGTGCGACTTCAGTGCTGCGGCATGTCCGGGCGGGCAGCGTCAAAGGCTTTGAATGGGCCAAAGCCTTGCTTGATCGCCGTCCGCCCAAGGTCGTGGCCGTTGCTCTGGCCAACAAGATGGCGCGTATTGCATGGGTGGTGATGACGCGCGGCGTCGAGTATGAAAGAAAGGAATTGGCGATCGCAGCCTGATTGGCAGGCGATGGCAAAACAAGGTTGAGGTGTGAAGACCGACTGAAGGCAAGCCATTCGATCCACCGAGCTTCGGCAAACCTGCTTAGCGTACAGGACTTCGAGTCCGCGTAAACGATGAGGAGGCCAGGGCTGGCGGAATCCTTCAAGGCCAGCAGCCGTATAAAGGCTGCACATAAAGGCCGGACACGCGACTGCACTCGATATGGCATGTCAGAACGTCAGAAAATCGCACCGCAACGCGGGAGCCATCCACACGCAACGCTAAGGG
>NZ_QLJK01000103.1:0-1367 GCF_003950715.1 Sphingomonas sp. S-NIH.Pt3_0716
CCCAGTTGTAGGGGAGCAGATCATCGATGGGATCTGTGTCGCCGCACAGGACGATGCGTGCGAGGACATCGGCGAGGTAGGCCTGCGGGTTGATACCGCCCAGTTTGCATGTTTCGATGAGGCTGGCGAAGGTTGCCCAGTTTTCAGCCCCCAGGTCATGGCCTGTGAACAGGGCATTTTTCCGCTGGAGGGTAATTGGCCTGATTGAGCGCTCGACGGTATTGTTATCCAACTCGATCCGTCCATCCTCAAGGAAGCGGACGAGGCCCTTCCAGTGGTTGAGTGTGTAACCGATGGCCTCGGCTGTATGGGAGCCGCGGGGTAGTTTGGGCAGCATTTCCTTGAGCCATGGCAGCATGTCCGAGATGATCGGAGCGGCTTCAGCCTGGCGCACCGCCAGTCTGTGTTCGGGGCTGGAGCCTCGGATACGCGCCTCGATCTTGTAGAGCCCGGCGATCCGCCGCAGCACCTCATCGGCGACCGGTGCGTTGCCGCCCTTGGCATCGTCGAAGTAGCCCCTCCTGACATGTGCCCAGCAGAAAGCGAGCGTTCCGGGACCGGCCCTTCGGTCCGGCGCCTCGATATGCTTGTACGCGCCATAGCCGTCGCACTGGACGATGCCGGTGAAGTCCCCGAGCAGCTTTTCCGCCCAGACTTTCCCGCGACCTGGCATGTAGGTGTAGGCGACGGCCGGTGGATCGGTGCCGCCATGCGCGCCATCATCACGAGCGATCGCCCAGAGATATCCCGTCTTCACCTTGCCGGTGCCGGGAGCCAGGACCTTGGCCGTGGTCTCGTCAACGAACAGCCTCGCGCCCGACAGGAGGTCGGCCTTCATCCGGCTGGTCAGGCGGCCGAGCCAGGCGGCGGCTCTGCCTGCCCAGTTACACATTGTTCCCCTGTCGATCTCGATACCCTGGCGCCGCAGTGCCTGTGCCTGCCGGTAGAAGGGAGTGTGATCGGCATATTTCTTGACGAGAACATCGGCGATCAGCGCCTCGGTGGGCAGGCCGCCTGGCACCACATGCTTGGGCGCAGGCGCCTGGAACACGCCATCGCTGCATGCCCGGCACGCCATTTTCGGTCGGGACGTCACGATAACGCGATACTGGACAGGGATGACATCGAGCCGGCTTGATATGTCGCTGTCGATGCAGTGCAGCGCGCCTCCGCAGCAGGGGCATTCCGTCTCGTCAGGGAGGATCACTTCCTCAACGCGGGTCAGATGCGCCGGCAGCGACGCCCGTGCTGTCCCAGGCTCCCTTCGCGCCCGTTCCTTCTTTTGGCCCGCTGCGGCCGCGGCCTGCTCGGCCAAGGCTTCCAGTTCAGCGCGGGCAACATCGAGATCGTCGAGGCCCAGCACCAAC
>NZ_QLJK01000104.1:0-1356 GCF_003950715.1 Sphingomonas sp. S-NIH.Pt3_0716
CTAACTTTGTTTTAGGGCGACTGCCCTGCTGCGTAACATCGTTGCTGCTCCATAACATCAAACATCGACCCACGGCGTAACGCGCTTGCTGCTTGGATGCCCGAGGCATAGACTGTACAAAAAAACAGTCATAACAAGCCATGAAAACCGCCACTGCGCCGTTACCACCGCTGCGTTCGGTCAAGGTTCTGGACCAGTTGCGTGAGCGCATACGCTACTTGCATTACAGCTTACGAACCGAACAGGCTTATGTCCACTGGGTTCGTGCCTTCATCCGTTTCCACGGTGTGCGTCACCCGGCAACCTTGGGCAGCAGCGAAGTCGAGGCATTTCTGTCCTGGCTGGCGAACGAGCGCAAGGTTTCGGTCTCCACGCATCGTCAGGCATTGGCGGCCTTGCTGTTCTTCTACGGCAAGGTGCTGTGCACGGATCTGCCCTGGCTTCAGGAGATCGGAAGACCTCGGCCGTCGCGGCGCTTGCCGGTGGTGCTGACCCCGGATGAAGTGGTTCGCATCCTCGGTTTTCTGGAAGGCGAGCATCGTTTGTTCGCCCAGCTTCTGTATGGAACGGGCATGCGGATCAGTGAGGGTTTGCAACTGCGGGTCAAGGATCTGGATTTCGATCACGGCACGATCATCGTGCGGGAGGGCAAGGGCTCCAAGGATCGGGCCTTGATGTTACCCGAGAGCTTGGCACCCAGCCTGCGCGAGCAGCTGTCGCGTGCACGGGCATGGTGGCTGAAGGACCAGGCCGAGGGCCGCAGCGGCGTTGCGCTTCCCGACGCCCTTGAGCGGAAGTATCCGCGCGCCGGGCATTCCTGGCCGTGGTTCTGGGTTTTTGCGCAGCACACGCATTCGACCGATCCACGGAGCGGTGTCGTGCGTCGCCATCACATGTATGACCAGACCTTTCAGCGCGCCTTCAAACGTGCCGTAGAACAAGCAGGCATCACGAAGCCCGCCACACCGCACACCCTCCGCCACTCGTTCGCGACGGCCTTGCTCCGCAGCGGTTACGACATTCGAACCGTGCAGGATCTGCTCGGCCATTCCGACGTCTCTACGACGATGATTTACACGCATGTGCTGAAAGTTGGCGGTGCCGGAGTGCGCTCACCGCTTGATGCGCTGCCGCCCCTCACTAGTGAGAGGTAGGGCAGCGCAAGTCAATCCTGGCGGATTCACTACCCCTGCGCGAAGGCCATCGGTGCCGCATCGAACGGCCGGTTGCGGAAAGTCCTCCCTGCGTCCGCTGATGGCCGGCAGCAGCCCGTCGTTGCCTGATGGATCCAACCCCTCCGCTGCTATAGTGCAGTCGGCTTCTGACGTTCAGTGCAGCCGTCTTCTGAAAACGACA
>NZ_QLJK01000105.1:0-1323 GCF_003950715.1 Sphingomonas sp. S-NIH.Pt3_0716
TGAACCACCCCGGCTTTCCCGGAGGCATTTTGAATTGAGTCATGCAACCATATCGAGGGTCTCTCTGGCTGCATAGTAGTTTGCCTCGGCCTCGGCGGGCGGGATGTAGCCGATGGGGCCGAAAAGGCGTTGATTGTTGTACCAGTCGACCCAACGCAGGGTAGCCATTTCCACGGCCGATGCGCTGGGCCATGACCGCTGCCGCCAGATGACCTCAGTTTTGTAGAGGCCATTGATCGTCTCGGCCAAAGCATTGTCGTAGCTGTCGCCGACGCTGCCGACCGATGGCACGAGGTTGGCTTCGGCCAGGCGCTGGGTGTAGTTCATGGCGAGATATTGAACACCCCTGTCGCTATGGTGGATCAGGCCATCTTCCGGCCCTGGCCTGCGGGCATGTATCGCCTGTTCCAAGGCGTCCAGCACGAAGCCGGCGGTAGCCGACGTGCTGACCTTCCAGCCCACGATCCGGCGGGCATAGGCGTCGATCACGAAAGCTACATAAACGAAGCCGGCCCAGGTGTGGACGTATGTAAAATCGACCACCCACAATGCGTTGGGACGTTCAACGCGGAACTCGCGATTGACTTTATCCAATGGGCACGGGGCTTTCGGATTGCTGACCGTGGTGATCGTCGTCTTGCCACGCCGAACGCCCGCCAGCCCCATGGCCGCCATCAGGCGCTCCACGGTGCACCGGGCGACAGCCACGCCATCGCGCAGCAACTGGTGCCAGACTTTGCGCGCTCCATAGAGCCCGGAACTGGCCTCGTGGACGCGCTTGATCTGCGCCTTGATCTCGTCATCACGACGGGCACGCGCGGGGCGCCTGCCAGGATCGGCCAGGCGACGTGCATGTTCATGGTAGGAGGACGGGGCGATCGCCAACTCATGGCAGATCGGCTCGATACCCAGATCCTCACGATGGGCGTCGATGAACGACATCATCATTTCTCGCGGCGGTCGAGCTCCGCCATCGCAAAATACGCTGATGCCTTGCGCAGGATCTCGTTGGCGCGCCGCAGTTCCTTGACCTCGCGCTCCAGCAATTTGAGCCGGGCCTGATCATCGGCGGCCAGCGCCGCTGGTGCCGTTCGTCGGCTTGCCTCCTCACGGCACCAGCGGCGCAGCGTCTCGGCCGTGCAGCCAATCTTGCTGGCGATCGAGGTCATCGCCTCCCACTCCGAGCCGTAATCGGCGCGATGCTCGCCAACCATGCGCACCGCGCGTTCGCGGACTTCAGGAGAAAACTTGTTCCGGGTCTTGCTCATAAAGAAAGCTCCTTCCCACAAATTGGAGCCTCCGGGAAAGCCGGGGCGGTTCACA
>NZ_QLJK01000106.1:0-1297 GCF_003950715.1 Sphingomonas sp. S-NIH.Pt3_0716
GAGCGATAGCCGTAGATTCGGCGAAGGTCCGCCAGATGCTCGTGCCGGGTCTCCTCGCGCGCGGCATAGAGGAGTAGATCGTCGCTGGTCAGGCCGAGCTGGGCCGCGATGAAATCCGATACCTGCGCCGGGATCAACTCGCCAGGAGCGAGCACCCGGCCCGGGTAGCGCAGGACGCACAGTTGCAGCGCGAAGCCAAAACGATTGTGGGCGCGCCGGCGCTGGCGGATATGCCCGAGATCCTCATCGCTGAGGGTATAGTGCCGCAGCAGCTCACCTTGATCGACCGGCAAGTGAAGCAGCGCCTCGCGCTGTCGATCGGTCAGGGTCACGCGACGCGGCATACATGCTCCTTATTCTTTCCGAGCTACGGTTTGAGATAGCTTGATTGAGATGCTGGTTAAGATACACAATAGCCCAATCTTATGTGCTCATGTTCGTCACCGCCTCAAACCTTCGTTTGTGATCCATGCTGATCGGCTACGCCCGCGTGTCCAAAGCCGACGGCTCGCAGTCGCTCGACCTGCAGCACGATGCCCTTCGCGCTGCCGGTGTCGAGCCAGGCAATATCTATGATGATCGTGCATCCGGTAGCCGTGATGATCGCCCCGGTCTTGCCGCCTGCCTGAAATCGTTGCGCGACGGCGATGTCCTCATCGTTTGGAAGCTCGACCGGCTCGGCCGAACGCTCACCCACCTGGTCAGCACGGTGCAGAATCTGTCGGATCGCGGTATCGGTCTGCGGGTGCTCACCGGCAAGGGCGCGCAGATCGACACCACGACGCCATCGGGCCGGATGGTGTTCGGCATTTTTGCCACACTGGCGGAGTTTGAGCGGGATATGATCCGCGAGCGCACCATGGCTGGCCTGGCCGCTGCCCGCGCGCGGGGACGCAAGGGTGGCCGCAAGTTCGCCCTCTCCAAGGCCCAGGTGCGGCTCGCTCAGGCTGCTATGGCCCAACGCGACACGTCCGTTTCCGACCTCTGCAAGGAACTCGGGATCGAGCGCGTCACTCTCTACCGCTATGTCGGTCCCAACGGGGAACTCCGGGATTACGGTCAGCGCGTGCTTGCTGCCAAAACGCGATGATGATGACGGGAGCCCCGATCAAACTTACCCAAGCGGACGCCGCAGACGTTGCAGACCTGTACAACCGTTGCAGCGACTATTTCCTGTTGCAGGACGGGGCCGCGCCCACGCTGGACGATGCTCGCGAGCTTTTCTCCGATGTGCCGCCCGAAAAGAGCGCCCACAATCAAGCTGTCCTGGGATGGAAGGGGCCTGGCGGCCTATATG
>NZ_QLJK01000107.1:0-1252 GCF_003950715.1 Sphingomonas sp. S-NIH.Pt3_0716
GTTCCCGATGTATCGATGCCGTCGGTGATCGAGCGGAGACCGATCTGTTTGCCTTCGAGCTCAGCGGCAAGGTCGACCAATCCCTTCATCGTGCGACCCAAGCGATCCAGCTTCCAGACCACGATAAGGGGGCGTTTGCGGGAGGGGGCGGAATCCTACGCTAAGGATTTGGGCCAGCGATATTCCCCGGTTAGATTGATGTGTTCCCATCCCAACGGCGAGACGTGGGCGAGTAGATCAGGCGCGATATGGGTACCGCTGGCGGCCCGGGTATTGACGACCTCGCCGAGCTTCATGGTGTTCCAGAATATGATGATGGCGGCGAGCAGGTTCATTCCGGCGATGCGATAGTGCTGGCCTTCGCCGGATCGATCCCGGATTTCACCTCGGCGGTGGAAGCTGATGGCGCGCTTTAGGGCGTGGTGGGCCTCACCCTTGTTGAGGCCGATCTGAGCCTGGCGCTGGAGGCCGGCATCAAGAATCCAGTCGATCATGAACAGGGTTCGCTCGATGCGGCCCACCTCTCGCAATGCGAGGGCCAGCTCATTCTGGCGCGGGTAAGAGGCGAGCTTGCGAAGAATCTGGCTGGGGGCGACGATCCCCGCTGCGATCGTCGCCATGATGCGCAGGATGTCGGGCCAGTTGCGCTCGATGAGCGGTTCATTGATCTTACCTCCGACCAGCGCTCGCACATTGGCCGGCGTCGCGTTGGGCGTGAAGGCATAGAGTCTTTTCTGAGGGAGATCGCGGATACGGGGGGCGAACCTGTAGCCGAGCAAGGCGCAGGCGGCGAACACATGATCGGTGAAGCCGCCCGTGTCGGCAAAATGCTGGCGAACGCGGCGGCCCGCGTCATTCATGAGCAGCCCGTCCAGGATATAGGGAGCCTCGCTGACCGTTGCCGGGATCACCTGGGTTGCGAACGGCGCATATTGATCGGACACATGGCTGTATCCCTTGAGGCCCGGGACGTTGCCATATTTCGCGTTGATCAGATTCATCGCCTCGCCCTGCTCGGTAGCAAGGAAGAACTGCCCGTCGCTGGATGCCGATTGCCCTTGTCCCCAGAAGGCGGCCATGGGCAGGGCGGCGTGGGCCTCCACGATCATGGCGAGCGCCCGATCATAGGCGCTGCCTTCGACATGCCAGCGCGCGATCCGCAGCAATTCCCAGAAGCTGTGCGTGTTGGTCGCCGCCGCCATCTTGCGCAAACCGAGATTGACGCCTTCCGCCAGCAACACGTTCATCAGGC
>NZ_QLJK01000108.1:0-1143 GCF_003950715.1 Sphingomonas sp. S-NIH.Pt3_0716
CAGCGCCTTGTCCTCGAACGCGGCGATCGCATGGCCGAAACCATACCAGCCCGGCAGCATCACCCGCGCCTGCGCCCAGCTGAACACCCAGGGAATGGCGCGCAGATCCTCGATCGCGGTGCTCTTGGTCCGGCTCGCCGGACGCGACCCGATCTTGAGGCCGGAGATTTCCTGGATCGGGGTGAGCTGGCGGAAGAACTCCTTGAACCCCTCGGTGCCGTAGACCAGATCGCGATAGGCGGTGAAGGCGTTCTTCGACAGCTCGTCCATCGCCGCGGCAAAGCGGGCGGCATCCTTCGCCGACACGCCTTCGGGTTCCAGGCTGGCCAGCAGGGTCGCGCTGGTCATCGCTTCCAGATTGGTCATCGCCACGTCGCGCGTGCCGAACTTGGCCGCGATCACCTCGCCCTGCTCGGTGATGCGGATGCGCCCCTGCACGCTGCCGCGCGGCTGCGCCTGGATCGCCTTGAACGCCGAACCGCCGCCGCGCCCGACCGCGCCACCGCGACCATGGAACAGCTGCATCGCCGCCCCGGCCTCGGCAAATACCGGCTCCAGCGCCTGGCTCGCCTTGTAGAGGCTCCAGGTCGAGGTGATGTAGCCGCCATCCTTGTTGCTGTCGGAATAGCCGATCATCACTTCCTGATGGCCGCGCGCCTGCACCACCCCGGCAATTTCGGGCAGGCCGAAATAGGCGGTCATGATCTTGGGCGCGGCCTCAAGGTCACCGATCGTCTCGAACAGCGGGATCGACATGATCGCCGCCTTGGCCGGGTCGCCATTTTCCGGCGCGCGCCACAGGCCCGCCTCCTTCAGCAGGATATTGACCTCCAGCATGTCGGACACGCTTTCGGCCTTGGAAATGATATAATGGGTGATGCACTGCGGCCCATAGGTGCGGTGCGCCTCGGCGGCGGCATGGACGATCGCCAGTTCCGACGCCGTTTCCTCGGAATATTCCGAAAAGCGCGTGCCGAGCGGCCGGTTGGTCGCCAGTTCCCTGCGCAACAGGGCGATACGGGCAAATTCGTCGAGCCCGGCATAATCCGCCTCGACCCCGGCGACCTTCAGCAGTTCGGCAACGACGCGCTGATGCACATCGCTATTCTGCCGCATGTCGAGCGTGGCGAGATGGAAGCCGAA
>NZ_QLJK01000109.1:0-1143 GCF_003950715.1 Sphingomonas sp. S-NIH.Pt3_0716
GCACGCATCTCACGCCAGAGCGCCAAGGCGTTGCGGGATCCGGTATCCCAGCGCTCGTTCAGCCACGGCAACCAACTGTCCAGAGCGCTTGGCCGAGTACGAAAGACGTCTAGGCGCTGTCCGCGTAGGACGTCCCGAACGAGTTTGCGGCTGTGACCAGTCTGCCGGACAATCTGCCGGATGGAAGTGCCGCTTTTGGCCAGTTCCTGGATTGCCTCATTGGTTTCCTGACGACGAAGGTAACCTTCGTACTGCAGCTTCTCAGCATAAGTGAGAAGCTTGGGGTCGACGACATTGCTGCCGACCGCTTGCCTGATCTGCCGCATGGATTTGCTGACGGCGTCGAGAAAGGCTCGGCTCGAATTTTCCATGAGATGCCAACGATCGGCAACCTGCTCGGCATGAGGGAGCCCTCGTGCGATCGCCTCACCATAACCGCCGCCGCGGTCTCGAGCGACGATGAATATGGATGGGCGTTCGGCAAGCCAGGCCCGTGACGTTTCCAGTGCTCGATCAGGCAGAAGGGTGACCGGCTTGCGGCGCTCCAGATCGCAGACAATCGTTCCGTAAGTCTGGCCTCGGCGGAAGGCAAAATCATCAATACCGACAACATGGAGGTCGTCACATCGATCAACAGCGTGCCGCCGCACCACCCGCAGCAAAGTGTCCTTGCTCACCGGCACCATTAGACGGTTGGCAAATGCGGCCCCAGGTCTCCCGCCCAATGCGAGGCCCAGATGGTGGACAATTGTCTCAAGACGTTGAGTACGCCGGCCATATCGCGCCAGGACACCTACATCGAACCGTTCGCAGAAGATGCGCCGACCGCACACGACCGCGTCACACCAGAAGCGGCGCGCCTGGATCGTTAGAATGACACGGCGGCCCGCCAACGGTAAATCCGAAGGTCTCCGCACATACCGGCTCTGAACTCGCTGGCTTGGGCGGCCACAATCCGGACAAACGCCTGAAAGGCAGCGAGAACGCAGTTGAATATGGAAATCATCTCCGACACCCTGCAGCGACACCACCGCAAAGCCTTCAGGGGCAAGACGCGCTCGTTGAAATCGCCCGTTCATGACAGATCCTCCCAGTAAAGCGGGGGAAGGATACCATCACCAGCAGCAAAAGTGATTCAGAGCC
>NZ_QLJK01000011.1:0-150403 GCF_003950715.1 Sphingomonas sp. S-NIH.Pt3_0716
CACCCATCCCGGCCCTTCGACGAGCGTTGAATCTGTCCACGCCGGCCTAGCGCCGCTTCCCCCTCCCCTCGATCAGCACCGCCTGCTGCCAGCGGCTTGGCGCCTTGTCGGTGCGGTGGATGCAGCCGGCCCAGCAGCAGGGCCGCTTCTTGCCCTCCTGCAATTCCTCGACAGTGCGCGCAATGCGCCGCGCGCGGGTTGCGGCCTGCTTGGCATCCTCGACCCAGCAGATGAACTCGTTGCGGCCAAGCGGCGTCAGCCCCTGCCACAGGGCGAAGATGCCGGCGTCGGCCCGGATCGCCGCCTGCATGTCATCGGCCGCCTCATGCACTATGCCCTGGAGGAAATCGTCCGTCATCCAGCCTCTCCGATCATTGCGATGCGCAGGCTAGGCGGAAAAGGCCGGCTCCGCCAGCGCCAGACCATGCGCCCGGATCGCGCCGGGCCAGCCTTCCGCCGCCGCCTCGAACGCCGCCCTGTCCCTGGCATAGAGCGCGCGGATCGCCGCTTCATAGCCGGCCCGGTCGCCCGCCATCGCGGTCAGGAAATGATAGGCCGCGTCCATCGCCGCGCGGGGCGATGGCTTGTCCGCGCTCGCCTTCACCGCATCCTCCACCAGCTGCCGCAACGTGGCGGAGGCGCCGCGCGGCTGCGCCGCCAACCAGTCCCAATGGCGCGGCAGCAGGGTGATCTCGCGCGCCTGCACCCCCATCTTGGGTCGCCCCCGCCCCCGCGGCGCCGCATCGACCTGCAGGTCGATATCCACCTGCCGTCCGGTGCGATCGTCGAACAGCAGGATATTCTGCGCGTCGTCCCCCATGGCACGCAGCGCCGCGCGCACCTCATCCTCGTCGCCGGTCGCGATCCAATAGTCGCCCGAAAAGGCCGTCAATGTGCGGTCCATGCCGAATCTCCTTCGACACGGGATTTATTACCCGGATATAATAGAGTCAATAATATCCGGATTAAATTCAGATATCGCGCAGTTCGACCCAGGTCGGCGCATGATCGCTCGCCTTTTCCCGGCCACGAAACGCCTTATCGACCTGGGCGTCGACCAGCCGGTCGGCCGCCGCCGGGCTCAGCAGCAGATGGTCGATGCGGAAGCCCGCGTCGCGCGGCCAGGCACCGGCCTGATAGTCCCAATAGGTCCACACGCCCCCGGCCGGATGGCGGGTCAGGATCGAATCGGTCCAGCCATCGCCCAGCAGCCGGCGATAGGCCTCCCGGCTTTCGGGCTGCATCAGCGCATCGTCCGCCATTGCCTTGGGCGAATAGATATCCACGTCGCGCGGGATGACATTATAGTCGCCGGCCAGGATGGCGGGCACTTCCTCCGCCCAGATTTCCGCCGCCCGTTCCCGCAGCCGCTTCATCCAGCGCAGCTTGTAATCGAATTTCGGCCCCGGCTGGGGATTGCCGTTGGGCAGGTAGATGCTGGCCACCCGCACCCCCTTCACATCGGCTTCCAGATAACGGCTCTGCTCGTCCTCGGGCTCGCCCTCCAGGCCGCGGCGCACTTCCACCGGCTGGTCGCCGCGCGCCAGGATGGCCACGCCGTTGAAGCCCTTCTGCCCGTGCCAGATCACGCCATAGCCCGCATCCTCGATATCCTTGACCGGGAAGGTCTCGTCGGACGTCTTGATTTCCTGCAGGCAGGCAATGTCGGGCCGGGTCTCGTCCAGCCATTCCAGCAGGCGCGGCAACCGCGCCTTGATGCCGTTGATGTTGAAGGTGGCGATACGCATAATGGACCTGTCTCTTTCGCTGTCCACTTCCCTTTAGAGAAGTGGGCTGCGTCTACAAGCCAATGCGCCGATCAGACCGAGAAGCTGGTGCCGCAGCCGCAACCCGCGGTCGCGTTGGGATTGGTCACCTTGAACGCCGCGCCGCCCAGGTCCGACACGAAATCGACCGCAGAGCCGCGCACCAGGTCCAGGCTGACATCGTCCACCACCAGCGTCACGCCATCGCGCTCCACCGCCAGATCCTCGGCCTCCACCTGCTCGGCCAAGCCAAAGCGATATTGAAAGCCCGAACAGCCGCCGCCTTCCACGGCCAGCCGCAATATGGCGGGCTTGCCCTGCTTGGCGGCGATCGCCGCGACGCGCGCGGCAGCGGAGGGGGTGAGGTCAATATCGGCCATGACGCCTAGATAGGATCAAGCAAAAGCCCCGGCAACCCATGGGCGCCGGGGCTTTGGAAAAGTCGGGATCAAAAGCGGTCGATCAGTCGACGGCCTTTTCGTCCGCCTTGGTCGGGCCGCCCATGGCGACCGGCGGCTTGGTGTTCATCGCGATCAGATAATCGGGACCGGCGACGAACGGGATCGGGTTGATCGCCGCGCCATCGACGCGGACTTCATAATGGAGGTGGCTGCCGGTCGAACGGCCGGTCGACCCCATCAGGCCGATCACCTGGCCGCGATGGACATAGGAGTTGGGCGCAACCAGCAGCTTCGACATATGGCCGTAGCGGGTTTCCATGCCATTGCCGTGCGAAATCTGGACCAGGTTGCCATAACCGCTGGCCCAGCCGGCGCGGCTGATGATGCCGTCGGCGGTCGCGTGGATCGGGGTGCCGATGGGCCCTGGAATATCGATGCCCTTGTGCATGCGGGCGCTGCGGTTGAACGGGTCGGAACGCACGCCGAAGTTCGAGGTCAGCGACAGCTTCTCGACCGGGCGGCCCGAGGGGATATAGGCTGCGGTCTTGGCGTTGCCGTCCATGCGCTGCAGGCTGGAGAAGATGTTGGAGAAGCCGACATCGGCCGGGCCGAGCGCACTGGTATTGATTTCCGAGGCGTCGCCATAGGGATCATCTTCATCCTTGGCGTTGGCCGGAGCAGCGGCGCACATCACGCCTACCATGCCGACCATCCCGAAAATCTTGGCCGTCTTGCTGGCCGATTGGAACCAACGCGCACCCAGCGCATTCACAGTACGAAGAATCAACATGCCGACCCCGACTTATGCCCGCGAAGGCTTTTGCCTCTCGTGGGTTCCCCATGTTCAATAAAATGGCGACCTAGATCGCCCCCGCTGGATGCAGACTGCAAATCGCCGCTCAGCTTGCAAGCGCGTCGTAGAAATCCCGCGTCAAACCGGCCTGCCGACGCGCCGAGTCGTTGAACGGTGGCTTAACGCTCCCCCGAAAATGGCGTTTCACAAGGATTTGGTAATGTTTGACGGGGTCTAGGCCCAATCGGTTCGTCGCCTGGCTGAACCATGTCGTCCCGGCCGAAACATGGCGAATCTCATCCGTCATAATCCGCTGCAACATCCTTGCGGATATATGGTCGCCCACCCCCTCGAACCGCGCGATCGTGGCCGGCGTGATATCCAGCGCCCGCGCCTCCAGCACCATCGGCACCACGGCCAGCCGCGCCAGCGCATCGCCCGCCGTCTCGCTCGCCGCCTGCCACAGCCCGTCATGCGCGGGCAGCGCGCCATAATGGCTGCCCAATTGCCGCAGCCGCCGGTCGAGCAGCGCGAAATGCATCGCCTCGTCCGCGCCAACCCGCATCCATTCATCGGTGAAGCCTGCCGGAAATTCGCCGCCAAAGCGCCCGATCAGGTCGAACGCCAGGTCGATCGCGACAAACTCGATATGCGCCAGCGCGTGCAGCATCGCGATCCGCCCGCGATCCGTGCCCATCTTGCTGCGCTTGGGCATTTGCCCCGGCGGCAGCAGTTCGGGCGCATCGGGCCGGGCCGGCCGATCGGGCATCGCCATGTCGAACCGATGCGCCAGCCGGCCCAGTCGCCAGCTACGCGCCACCGCCCGCGCCGCCATCAGCTTGGCGGTCGGGTCGGCGATATGGAGCACATGGGCGCACCCCGCGCCCACGGAATCAATCGCAGGTGGCAGGGTCAAAGCGCCTTCGCCGCCTCCAGCACCTCGGCGGCATGCCCCTTGACCTTCACCTTGGGCCAGACCCGCACGACCTTGCCGTCGCCGTCCGCCAGGAAAGTCGCCCGCGCGATCCCCATATATTGGCGACCATAAAGCGACTTTTCGACCCAGGTGCCGAACGCCTCGCAGGCCGTGCCCGGCTCGTCCGACGCCAGCGTCACCGCCAGCCCATATTTGTCACCGAACTTCTGCAGCTTGGCCGGCTTGTCCTTCGACACGCCAATCACCGCGACGCCCAGCGCCGCGAAGTCGCTCGCCAGTTCGGTGAAATCCTTCGCCTCGCTGGTGCAGCCGGGCGTATCCGCCTTGGGATAGAAATAGACCACCACCGGCTTGCCGCGATAGCGCGCCAGGCTGAAATCCGCGCCATCCGCATCCTTCAGCGCCACGTCGGGCAGCATCGCTCCCTGTTCAAGCATCTTGATTCTCCTGATAGGGCGCGGCCAGCGCGCGCCATGCGTCGCCGACGCTTTGCCGGGCCTTGGCATAGCTTTCAAGCAGCGCGTCCCAATCGGCCGCGCCACAGGCCCGCGCCACCAGCGGCCGGGTCGCCTCCGGCGGCTCGGTCGACTTGGGCGACACCAGCCGCGACACGATCAGGAAGCGGGTGATCAATTCCTGCGCCGGGATCAGCGTGGCGGGCAGATGGCCGGCCGCCACCAGTTCGGCCAGCGCCTCGCCCAGATCCGGGTCGAACCCCAGGCGATAATGGAACTGGCTGATGTGGATCAGGAACTCGATGTCGACCAGCCCGCCGGGCACCAGCTTGACGTCCAGCTCGCTTGCCGGCGGCTTGTGCCGGGCAATGTCGCCGCGCATCTTCACCGCCTGCCGTGCCAGTTCGTCGAAATCGCGCGGACGCTGCAGCGTCTCGGTCAGGATCGCCTCCAGCGCGCTACGCGCCTGCGCCGATCCGAACACCGGCCGCGCCCGCGTCAGCGCCAGATGCTCCCAGGTCCAGGCTTCCTCGCGCTGATATTTGGCGAAGCTGTCGAGGCTGACCGCCAGCAGCCCCTGCGCGCCCGACGGCCGCAGCCGCGTATCCACCTCATAAAGCGGCCCCGCCGCCGTCGACACCGACAGCGCATTGGTGATCCGCTGGCCGAGGCGGTTGAAATATTGGGTCGCGCCCAGTGGCCGCGCCCCATCCGATTCCGCCAGGAAATCGCCGGTGAAGAGGTAAACCAGGTCCAGGTCCGATGCGTGGGTCAGCACCCCGCCGCCCATCCGCCCCAGCGCCAGGATCACCATCTCGCCGCCCGGCACCTTGCCATGGGCGCTCTCGAATTCGGTTACGGTGGCGCCCGCCAGCGCCTCGATCGCGGCCTCCGCCACCCGGCCATAGCCGCGCCCGGCCTCCAGCGGATCGCCGCCGCGCACGATCTGCACGCCCAGCGCAAAGCGGCGATCATTCACCCGCTGCCGCACCCGGTCGAGCAGCGCCTGATAATCCTCGCCCGCCTCCAGCGCGGAAAATTGCTGCGCCAGGACATCGACCGGCGGCACGGGATCGAAGGCCGACGCATCGATCAGCCCTTCGAGCAGCTCGACCCGGCGGCTCAGCACATCGGCGAGCGCGGGCGCATGGCTCAATATCTGCGCCAGCAGTTCGACCAGCCCAGGTCGCGCGCCCAGCAGCTTGAAGAAATTGATCGCGCTCGGCAGCCGGCCGATCATGTCGTCCAGCCGGTTGAGCGCCCGCCCCGGATCGGGCGCGGTGGCGATCGCGGGCATCAGCACCGGCAACAGCCGCTCCAGCGCCTCGCGCGACGCGCCGCTGCGCAGCGACCGGATCGTGCCGTCGCGCCAATGGGCGACCCGCGCCGCCGCCCAGTCGGCATCGGCAAAACCCATCTCCTTAAGCTGCGCCTTCAACCTGTCCTCGTCATGCGACAGGCTGCCATCGTCGGGCGCGGCAGTCAGCCGGTCATAATTGGCGCCGACCCATTCGACATGGGGCCGCAGCAGGTCGAGCAGCGCCGCCCGGTCCGTCAGGCCGTGCAAGCGCGCGACATTGTCGAGCGAATCCGGGTTCTTGGGCAATTCATGGGTCTGGCGATCCTCGACCATCTGCAGGCGATGCTCGATCGTGCGGAACAAGACATAGGCCTCGTCCAGCCGCGCGGCCACCTCCGCCTCGATCACCCCCGCCGCCGCCAGCGCCCGCAGCGCCGTGCGCGTATGGCCCGACCGCAATGACGGGTCACGCCCGCCATGGATCAGCTGATGGACCTGGGCGAAAAACTCCACCTCGCGAATGCCGCCGCGCCCGCGCTTGAGGTCATAGCCCGGCCCGAACGCCTGCCCCTGCGCATAATGGTCGCGGATGCGCCGGCTGATGTCGGTGATCGCATCGATCGCGCCGAAGTCCAGGCTGCGCCGCCACACGAAGGGGCGGATCTGGCGCAGGAAATAGTCGCCCAGCGCCATGTCGCCCGCCGCCGGCCGGGCGCGGATGAAGGCCGCCTGTTCCCAGCCCATCGCGGTCGACTCATAATAGCCGATCGCCGCCTCCACCGGCAACGCGATCGGCGTGGCTTCCGGGGATGGCCGCAGCCGCAGGTCGACACGGAAGACATAGCCGTCGCCATCGCGCGCGTTCAGTACCTCGCTGACCCGCCGGCCGATCCGCACCGCCGCGTCGGCCACATCCTCCCGCTCGCCATGCGGCAGGGTGGTGGGGTCATAAAGCAGGATCGGGTCGATATCGGACGAGTAGTTGAGTTCGCGGCTGCCATGCTTGCCCAGCGCCAGCACGATGAAGCCCTGCGGCACGGCATCGGGGTAACGTTCGGCAAAGGTCGCCGCCAGCGCCTCCGCCAGCGCCTGATCGGCAAAGTCGGACAGGGTGCGCGTCACCCGGTCCATGTCCCAGGCCCCGGCCAGGTCTGCCGCCGCCGTCACCAGCGCGATCGCGCCGCGCCGCCGCCGCAGCGATTTGGCCACGCCATCCTCTGGCACGCCCTGCGCCTGTGCCGCTGCCATCGCCGCGTCGAAATCGCCCGTCGCCAGCAGCGCGACGACGGCCGGATAGCGGTCCATCTGCCGCGCCAGAAATGGCGAATGCGCGCGTATCCGCGCTTCCAGGTCGATCCAGTCCGTCACGCTTCCGTCTCCTCGTTGACGGCGATATCGCGCCCGAATGCGACGAAATCCAGAAACTTTTGGCTTACATGGCCGTTCTGTGTCTCATGGAAATGCAGCGCAAACCTCTTGGCCGATCGGCACCGGGACGGGACAGCGGCGGCGCCCGCGTCGTCAATGTCGCCCTGCCCCTGCCCTATGAAGGCGTGGGCAAGGCGCTGCGGTCCAGCTTCTCCGCGCAGCGCGACACTCTGCCGGATGACATGCTGGCGCTGCTGGCGAAGCTTGATCAGCATTAACCAATAAAGCGCAGACATTTTTTCATGTCTTGCCGCTAAGGCCCGAATCTCTTTCCATTTTCAGGCGGGAATGC
This sequence comes from Sphingomonas sp. S-NIH.Pt3_0716, assembly GCF_003950715.1. Classification (NCBI taxonomy): domain Bacteria; kingdom Pseudomonadati; phylum Pseudomonadota; class Alphaproteobacteria; order Sphingomonadales; family Sphingomonadaceae; genus Sphingomonas; species Sphingomonas sp. S-NIH.Pt3_0716. Next base: position 7,373 of record NZ_QLJK01000011.1, read on the forward strand.
GGGTCAATCGATGATGTACAAGGTCTTTGCCGGCGGCACGCTGGTGGTCGCACCGATGATCGTCCTGGCGCTGCAGAATTTCGCGCCGCATCACCAGCCGGTTCCTCAGCCTAGCGAAGCTCAGCCGGTCGCCACGCCGGTTGCGCCGCCGCCTCCGCCCGTCGCCCCCAGTGCACCGCAGGACTTTGCCGTCCCGGCTTCGGGTGAGCCCATGGCCGACGCCGGCCAGCCCAGCATCATGCCGCCGCTGGACGCGACCGCGTCCGTCAGTCCGGGGTCATCAGATTTGCCGCCGCCAGGTTCCCCCAACGCCGAACATTGATCGCGCCTACAGCGCCCCCTTGAACGTATCGCACTGGGCCGGATCGCCACTGTCCAGCCCCTTGCGCAGCCAGCTCATGCGCTGCTCGCTGGTGCCATGGGTGAAGCTTTCGGGCACGGGCCGCCGCCCGGCCGACTTCTGCAGCGTATCGTCGCCGATCGACTGCGCCGCCTTCATGCCCTCTTCCAGGTCGCCCGGCTCCATCAGGCCCGTGCGCTTGGCCCAGACACCGGCATAACAATCGGCCTGCAGCTCCACCTTCACCTGCAACGCATTGCCCTGTGCCTCGCTAACGCGGCGCTGCTGCTGGTTCACCTGGCCCAGCGTGCCTTCCAGATCCTGGACATGATGGCCCACCTCATGCGCGATCACATAGGCCTGGGCGAAATCGCCCGGCGCGCCGAAGCGATCGCGCAATTCGGTGAAGAAATCGGTGTCGAGATAGACCTTCTGGTCGTTCGGGCAGTAAAATGGCCCCATCGCGCTCTGCGCCGCGCCACAGCCCGACGTGCCGCTCTGCGCATAGAAGGACAGGATGGTCGGCTGATAGGTCTGGCCGGCTTCCTTGAAGATCTGGCCCCAGACCCGCTCGGTCGATCCCAGCACCTTCAATGACCAATGCTGGATCTCGGTCAGCTTGCTCGCATCCTGGCTGCCCGCCGGCGCACTCTGCGGCGCCTGCTGCTGCACGCCGCCACCGCCGCCCAGCAGGCTGAGCGGATTGACGCCCATCACCGCCAGGATGATCAGCACCACGACGATGCCGCCACAGCCAAAGCGACTGCCGATCAGCGGCAGCAGCAATCCCAGGCCGCCCATCCCGCCGCCGCCGCCGAAACCGCCGCCGCGCCCGTCCTGCACCTCGAAATTGCTGCTTTCCTGTTCGTCGTCGAGCCGCACCCTGGCCTCCCTCGCATCCTGTTCCCGTGCCTACTGCATAACCGGCTGGCTGCAAACCATCGGCTGACGATGCACGTTCCATCGACGGGAAGGACTTTGTTACGAGACATTAAGTTGGAATGGCCGGACCAAAACCTATATTGCAGTGCGACATGGCCGACACCGAATCCCGACCGCGCCGCCGCGCCACCACGCCCCTCCCCCTCCCCCGCGAAGTCGCATTGCTGTTGCAGGGGGGTGGCGCGCTCGGCTCCTTCCAGGCTGGCGTCTATCAGCGGCTCGATGAACTGGGGGTCGATGTCAGCTGGGTCGCGGGCATTTCGATCGGCGCGGTCAATGCCGCGATCATCGCTGGCAACCCGCCGCACCGGCGCCTGAGCCAGCTCAAGAAATTCTGGCTGACCGTCTCGGGCGGCATGCCCAACATGATCCTGCCGGAAATCGACCATATCCGCGAAGCCGCCCATCTGATGGCCGCCGGCACGGTCGCGACGCTGGGCGTGCCGGGCATGTTCCGCCCGCGCCTGTGGCCCGCGCCGCTGATGCCGGAAGGATCGGCCGGCGCGATCAGCTTCTATGACAGCGCGCCCTTGAAGGAGACGCTCGACGCCTGCGTCGACTGGGATCTGCTCAATGACGGGCCGGTCCGGCTGTCGGTCGGCGCGGTCGATGTCGAGACCGGCAATTTCGCTTATTGGGACACGCGCGGACCGGGCGGCAACACCCGCATCGACGCGCGCCATATCATGGCCTCGGGCGCGCTGCCGCCGGGCCTGCCCCCGGTCGAGATCGATGGGCGCTGGTATTGGGATGGCGGCATCGTCTCCAACACCCCGCTCGCCCATGTCCTCAACCACCAGACCGACGACATGCTGGTGTTCCAGGTCGATCTCTTCCCGGCCGAAGGGCCGATGCCGCGGCAGATGACCGATGTCTATTCGCGCATGAAGGACATCCAGTATAGCAGCCGCACCCGGCAGGTGACCGACCAGTATCTGCGCCTGCGCCGCGAGCATGGCGCGATCAAGGCGCTGCTCGACAAGCTGCCGCCCGAATTGCAGGACGGGCCGGAGGCGCAGAAGCTGCGCGACATGCTCGATGGCGGATCGGTCAACATCGTCCACCTCATCTACCGCACCCGCGCCTGGGAAAGCGGCGCCAAGGATTTCGAATTTTCCCGCGCGACCATGCTCGACCATTGGAGCCAGGGTCGCGAGGCGGTGGAAGAAGTGATGCACAAGGGCGACCTCATCGCCCGCAACATTCTCGACGGAAAGAGCGCGACCTTCGATCTCGACGCGCCGGATCATCTCAAGGAGAAAATGGCATGAGCAAGTCCCTCGCTGGCAAGACCGCCCTGATCACCGGTTCCACCTCGGGCATCGGGCTTGCCTATGCCAAGGCGCTGGCCGGCGAAGGCGCCAATGTCGTGATCAACGGCTTCGGCGATGCGGACGGAATCGAGAAGGAACGGCTCGGCCTTGAAGCGCTCTCGGGCGCCAAGGCGCTCTACAGCGGCCATGACCTGACCAAGGTCGATCAGATCGAGGCGATGATGAAGGAAGCGGCCGATGCCTTCGGCGGCATCGACATCCTCATCAACAATGCCGGCATGCAGCATGTCGCCCCGGTCGAGGAATTCCCGCTCGACAAATGGGATCTCATCATCGCGCTCAACCTCAATGCCGCCTTCCACACCACGCGCCTTGCCATCCCGTACATGAAGGACAAGAAGTGGGGCCGGATCATCCAGACCGCCTCGGCCCACTCGCTGGTCGCCTCGCCCTTCAAGAGCGCCTATGTGACCGCCAAGCATGGCCTCAACGGCTTCACCAAGACGGTCGCGCTGGAAGTCGCCACCTTCGGCATCACCGCCAACTGCATCTCGCCCGGCTATGTCTGGACCCCGCTCGTGGAAAACCAGATTCCCGACACGATGAAGGCGCGGAACATGACCCGCGAGCAGGTGATGAACGACGTGCTGCTCGCCGGCCAGCCGACCAAGCAGTTCGTCACCGCCGAACAGGTCGCCGCCACCGCTCTCTATCTCTGCAGCGAAGCCGCCGCCCAGATCACCGGCGCCAATCTCTCGATCGACGGCGGCTGGACCGCCCAATAAGCACCATCGCCCGGTCGATATGACCGGGCATGCGATTGACTCACCTTCCCCCTTGGCCGCGAACTGACGGCCAAAAGGGGGAGGAGGATCGCGCCATGGCGCCAGACCAGTGCCGCATCACCGATCAGGTCGCCATCGTCACCGGCGGCGGCGCAGGCTTAGGCCGCGCCATTGCGCTGGCCCTGGCAGAAGCTGGCGCCGACATCGTCATTGCCGACATCATCCCTGAACGAGGAACCGAAGTCGCGGCACGGGTCGCGGAACTGGGCCGCGCCTGCATCGCCATCCCGACCGACATGGCCCAGCCCGATCAGGTCGCGGCGATGGTCGCTGCTGCCCAGGCCCGCTTCGGCCGGATCGACATCCTCGTCAACAATGCCGGCGGCGTCGGTCGCAAGAGCTTCCTCGACCAGAGCCAGAATAGCTGGCGCCGCCATATCGACCTCAACCTCGTCTCGATGCTCGCCGCCACCTCGGCCGCGGTGCCGCACATCATCGCGGGCGGGCGCGGCGGCAACATCATCAACGTCTCCAGCATCGAAGGATCGCGCGCCGCACCCGGCTATGCCGTCTATGCCGCGTGCAAAGCGGGGATGAACAATTTCACCCGGACCATGGCGCTCGAACTGGCAGATCATGGCATCCGCGTGAACGCGATCGCGCCCGATTTCACGACGACGCCGGGCACACGCGGCAATCCCCCCGGCCCGGTGGACGAAGCGACATGGTTCCCCGTGTCGCCCGCCATGGCCGATGCCACGGCGCGCCGCATCCCGCTGCAACGGCCCGGCATCGACCGCGAATGCGGCCAGGCCGCCCTGTTCCTCGCCTCGCCCATGAGCAGCTACATCACCGGGACCATATTGCCGGTCGACGGCGGCAGTTGGGCCTCGTCCGGCTGGGTCCGCAACGCCGCCCGCCAATGGGTGCTGGTCGAACCGCATGGAGTGTCCGACGCATGAAGATCAACGTCCCCCTGCCCTTCGACCATGCCGACCTGCCCGACGAGTTCGGTACGATGGCGGCGGTCGCCGAAATCGGCCGCACGGTGGAACAGGCCGGCTTCCACGCCGGCCTCGTCACCGACCATCCGGTGCCGACCGGCCGCTGGCTCGACGCTGGCGGCCATCATGCCCAATCACCCTTCGTCATGCTGGCCCTGCTCGCCGCCCACACCACGACCCTGCGGCTCCAGACCGGCATCCTCGTCCTGCCCTATCGCAATCCCTTCATCGTCGCGCGCGACATCACCACGCTCGACGCCTTTGCCGGCGGCCGGGTCACGCTCAGCGTCGGCGCGGGCTATCTCAAGGGCGAATATCGCGCGCTGGGCGTCGATTTCGACCAGCGCAACGAACTGATGGACGAATATCTGCGCGCCATCCGTGCTGCCACCAGCGGCGAAGAATTCGTCTTCGAGGGCACGGGCTATCGGGCCTTCGGCAACCGCATCATCCCCGGATCGCCGCAAAAGCCCGGCCTGCCCCTCTATGTCGGCGGCAATGCCAAGCGCGCGATCCGCCGCGTGGTCGATCTCGCCGACGGCTGGAACCCCTTCTTCACCGCCGGCGGCGGGGTCAACAGCGCCACCACCCGCACCGCCGCGATGGAGAATGAGGCCGATCTTCAGGCCGGCATCGCCTATATGCGCGACTATGCGGCGCAGGTCGGCCGCACCGACCTGCCCGATGTGATCCTGGGCGGAGTCAACAAGCCGGGCGAGGATCTCTCCAACCAGCAGATCGTCGACCGCATCGGCACCTATGCTCAACTGGGCGTCACCGCCTGCGGCGTCACGGTCAAGGGCCGCAGCCGTTCCGAATGGTGCGACAATGCCGCCCGCATCGGCGAAGAGGTGATCGCGAAAATCTAGGGGACGCCGATCACCGTTTCGGGCTGCTCGGGATAGGCGCGCAGCAGCGCGTTGCACAGCGCCGTGGCAGCACTAGCCCGCTTGTCGGCCGGGCGCACCGTCACCGCGCTGCCGCTCCAGATCACGGCCGCGTCGCCGCGCCGATGCAGGCGCATCTCCAGCTCGGTGCGTTCCAGCGCCACATGGCGCGTCTTGCCGGACGGCACCGCCAGCGAGAGGCTCGATCCCACCGCGCCGGATACGCCGCCAGGCATCAGGTCGGAATTGCTCTTCTCGACCTTGCCGGTCCCGGTCCCGACCTCGGACGCCCGGATCACCAGTTCCATGACCAGCGCGGCATGGCCATCGTCCAGCAAGGTGAAGCCCTTGTCCGACAGGGCCAGGGTGGCCGCATCGACAAAGGCGTCGGCCGCGCCCGCCTGCCCGCTCGCATCCTCCTGCATGGAGACCGATATGGTGCCGCCGCTCGGCACATCCGCTGCCGATGCCATCGCCGGCAGCAGCATCGCCGCTGCAACCATCAGCATGGATCGCGCCCATTTCCGCGCGCCAGGCAATCGCTTCTGATCCATCAAGGCTCGATCATCCATCCCAAGCCGAACAGGTCGGCGGCCAACACCCCCCATGCCTAGCCCAGCGGCGACCCGCCGACAATCGCGCGCCCTCACCGGTCCCGCCGCGCCATTCTCACACGATATTCATTTGCCTTCCCGCGCGCGGCATGACAGCGGCGGAGCATGACGAACCGATCGCCCCGCCATCCGCTCCTGATCGCGCTGCTGCGCTGCAAGCCGGTGCTCGACTTCATCGGCGACGATCCCGACGCGAAACCGCTCGCCCGCAATATCGGCCTGTTCCAGCTGACCATGCTGGGCGTCGGTGCGACCATCGGCACCGGCATCTTCGTCGCGCTGACCACCGCCGTGCCCGAAGCGGGGCCGGCGGTCACTTTGTCCTTCGTCATCGCCGGCATCACCGCCGCGCTGACCGCGCTCTGCTATGCCGAAATGGCCTCGGCTGTGCCGGCGTCGGGCTCCTCCTATTCCTATGCCTATGCGACCATGGGCGAACTCGCCGCCTTCCTGATCGGCAGTTGCCTGCTGCTGGAATATGGCGTCTCCGCCTCCGCCATCGCCGTGGGATGGGGGCAATATCTCAATGAACTTCTCTCGATCAGCACCGGCTGGCGCCTGCCCGTCATCATCGCCCGGCCGCCCGGCGCAGGCGGCATCGTCAACCTGCCCGCCGTGCTGCTGGTGGGCCTGTGCCTCATCCTGCTGCTGCGCGGCACACGGGAATCGACCACCGCCAACGCCATATTGGTGATCGCCAAGCTGGCCGTGCTGGCGCTGTTCGTGGCGGTCGCGCTCGCCCATTTCCAGCCGACCAACTTCCACCCCTTCGCGCCCAAGGGCATGGTCGGCATCGGCGCTGCGGCCTCCTCCATCTTCTTTTCCTATATCGGCATCGACGCGGTCTCGACCGCCGGCGAGGAAGTACGCAATCCGCGCCGCGACCTGCCGCTCGCCATCATCCTGTCGCTGCTGATCGTCACCGCCGCCTATATATTGGTCGCGGTCGCGGCGATCGGCGCCCAGCCCTGGACCGACTTTGCCGGGCAGGAAGCGGGCCTGGCCGTCATCCTCCACAACCTCACCGGCGCGGGCTGGCCGGCGGTGATCCTGTCGCTGGGCGCCATCGCCTCGATCTTCAGCGTCACTTTGGTCGTGATCTACGGCCAGACCCGCATCCTCTATGCCATGGGCCGCGACGGGCTGCTGCCCGCCTTCTTCTGCCGGGTCGATCCGGTGCGCCATGTGCCGCGCCAGAATACGTGGATCGTCGCGATCGGCGTCGCCCTGCTCGCTGCCTTCGTGCCGCTGGACGTGCTGGTCAACCTCACCAGCATGGGCACGCTGATCGCCTTTGCCACTGTGTCGATCGGCGTCATCATCCTGCGCCGCACCCGGCCGGACCTGCCGCGCGGCTACAAGGTGCCCTTCTATCCGGTCCTGCCGATCGCCAGCACGCTCTTCTGCGCCTATCTCATCTTCGGCCTGCCGGCCGACACCTATGCGCTGTTCGCGGTCTGGGTTGGCGCGGCCGCGCTGCTCTATTTCGGCTATTCGATGCGGCGCTCGGCACTGGCCCAGCGCTGATCGGTCAGCGGCGAGACACCCTCGGCATGAAGATGATCGGGTCGATATCCAGCACCGGCTTTGCCGGCGCCGGCGCAGCGACCTTGGCCATGGAATCCGCCGCCGCCATCTGCTCGATCGTCAGCGAGGGATGCAGCCGATCCCTGGTCACCGTCACCAGCCCTCCCAGGCTGGTCATGCCGAACAGCTTCTGGGCAAAGGCATAGGGCAGGCGGATGCAGCCATGGCTGGCCGGATAGCCCGGATTATGCCCGGCATGCAGCGCAATGCCGTCCCAGGTCAGCCGCTGCATGAAGGGCATGGGCGCATTGCTGTAGAGATTGGAGCGGTGCCACTGGTTCTTCTGCAGGATCGGATAGTCGCCGGTCGGCGTGCTGTGCCCGGCCATGCCGGTCGACACGCTCGCCATGCCGACCAGCCGGTCGCCGCTATAGACATGGGCCATCTGCCGATCGATGCTGATGACCAGATGGATCGGCCCGTCGAGCGGCCCTTCCTCCAGCCAGCGATAGCCGCCCGGTGCCAGTGCGCCGGCCTTGGCCGCCGGCCGCGCGCGCTTGACCGGCGCAGCCGCCTGCACCGGCAGCGATAGCGCGCCGACAAGCAGGAACAGGCTGGAAAGGCCGGAACGGGCGAAGGACATGAATCCCTTCTTAAGCATGCGCTACACCCGCGCCAGTCCTCAAATCATGCCCATCCCGCCCCGCGACGGGACAGCATCGTCAGATCAGCAGCAGTTGCGCCACCGGCGAAAAACTGCGCCGGTGCAGCGGCGTCGGCCCATGCTCACGCAGCGCCGCCATATGTTTGGCGCTGCCATAGCCCTTGTTGCTCTCCCACCCATAATGCGGATGCTCGGCGGCCGCCGCGATCATGATCCGGTCGCGCTCTTCCTTGGCCAGGATCGATGCGGCGGCGATCGACAAGCATTTGGCGTCGCCCTCCACCACCGCGGTCGAGGACCAGCGCCAGTTGGGACAACGATTGCCATCGACCAGTATATGGGCGCACTCCTGCCCCAGCGCCTCGACCGCGCGGGTCATGGCCAGCATCGTCGCCCATAATATGTTGAGTTCGTCGATCTCGGCTACGCTGGCGATGCCCAGCCCCCAGCACAGCGCGCGGGCCTTGATCTCGCCCTCCAGCGCGGCACGGCGCTTGGCGGTCAGCTTCTTGGAATCATTGAGGCCCTCGGGGCAATCCTCCTGCCGCAGGATGACGGCGGCCGCGACCACCGGCCCCGCCAGTGGCCCGCGCCCGGCTTCGTCCACCCCCGCCACCAGGCCGGGATGATGGATCAGTTCATGCGCAAAATCAGGCATAGGCGTGGAAGCCGAAGGGATTGCCCATCGGGCCATGACCCGCGCCAAGCCCCGGCGCCAGCGCCAGTGCCTCGCGCACATATTTGCGGCCACGCTCGACCGCCTCGATCAGGTCCAGCCCCTGCCCCAGGCCGGTCGCGATCGCGCTCGCCAGGGTGCAGCCAGTGCCATGGCTGTGCCGCGTGTCAATCCGCGCATTGCTCCACGCCTTGCGCACGCCCTGCGGCCCGATCAGCCGGTCGGTCAGCATCGGCCCCTCGCCATGACCGCCCTTGGCCAGCACATGGGTGGCGAAACGGATCGCGATTTCCTCGCCGCCCAGCGCCGCCAGTTCGGGGATATTGGGCGTCACCAGCGTGGCGATCGCCATCAGTCGCTCGAACGCCGCGATGGTCGCGTCGTCGGCCAATAGCGATCCGCTGGTCGCGACCATGACGGGGTCGAAGACGATCGGCACATGCGCCAGCAGCGCCAGCCGCTCGGCCACCGCTGCCGCCGTCTGCGCCGAACCGATCATGCCGATCTTGACCGCGTCGACGCCGATGTCGCTGATCACGCTGTCCATCTGCGCCAGCACCATCTCGGTCGGCACCGGATGGACGCCCTGCACGCCCAGCGTGTTCTGCGCGGTGATCGCGGTGATCGCGGTCATGGCATGGCCGCCCAGCAGCGTGACCGTCTTGATATCCGCCTGGATACCGGCGCCGCCGCCGCTGTCCGACCCGGCGATGATGAGGATACGGGGCAGCGTCATCCCTTGAACTTGCGCTCCGTGGAGGCGGGGTTGTTCGCCAGCGCCTTGCCCATCCGGGTCGGCCGGTCCATCAGTTCGCCGCCGCAATTGGGGCAGCGATCGTCCAGCGCCTCGGCACAGGGCGCGCAATAAGTGCATTCGAACGAACAGATGAACGCGCCGGGCTCATCGGCCGGCAGGTCGGTGCCGCAGCGTTCGCAATCGGGCCGCATTTCAAGCATGGTTCATAACTCCGTTCGGACTGAGCGAAGTCGAAGCCCTTGTCTGAGCGGAGGCGAAGACACCTCCCTGCGGTCGGCGCTGCCCTTCGACTTCGCTCAGGGCGAACGGGATAATAGCGGCAAGCATCACGCCGCCGCCTTCTCGACCGCGGCGCAGATACGCTCGACCACATCCTTGACCTGATCCTCGCGGTCGCCTTCCGCCATGACGCGGATCACCGGCTCGGTGCCGGACGGGCGGATGACCAGCCGGCCCGATCCGTTCAGTTCAGCCTCGGCCTGGGCGATCACGCGTTGCACCGCCTCATCCTCCAGCGGCTTGCCGCCGGCGAAGCGGACATTCTTGAGCAGTTGGGGCACCGGATCGAACTGGTGCAGCGTCTCGCTCGCCGGCTTGCCCGAGCGGACCAAGGCGGCCAGCACCTGCAGCGCCGCCACCGTGCCGTCGCCGGTCGTCGCATAGTCCGACAGGATCATGTGGCCGGACTGTTCGCCGCCGACATTGAAGCCGCCTTCGCGCATCCGCTCCAGCACATAGCGATCGCCCACCTTGGTGCGCTCCAGGCCGATGCCCTGCCCGGTCAGGAAGCGTTCGAGGCCCAGGTTCGACATGATCGTCGCCACCAGCCCGCCACCGCGCAGCGTGCCGGCGCGGGCGAAATTGGATGCGATCAGCGCCATGATCTGGTCGCCGTCGACGATCTGGCCCTTTTCATCGACCACGATCAGCCGGTCGGCGTCACCGTCCAGCGCAATGCCGATGTCGGCGCCGGACGACACGACGGTTTCCTGGCACAGCAAGGGCGAGGTCGATCCGCAGCCGTCATTGATATTGGTGCCGTTGGGCGTGACGCCGACCGCGACCACTTCCGCCCCCAATTCCCAGAAGGCCGACGGCGCGACCTGATAGGCGGCGCCATTGGCGCAATCGACCACGATCTTGAGTCCGTCGAGGCGCAGGTCGGCGGGGAAGCTGGACTTGACCGCATGGATATAGCGGCCACGCGCGTCCTCGACCCGGCGGGCGCGGCCGATATCCTTGGACGCGGCCAGCGGCACATCCTGGTTGAGCAGCGCCTCGATCTTCAGCTCATCCTCGTCCGACAGCTTGTAGCCATCCGGACCGAACAGCTTGATGCCATTGTCATAATAGGGATTGTGGCTGGCCGAAATCATGACGCCCAGGTCGGCGCGCATCGAATGGGCCAGCATGGCGACGGCCGGCGTCGGGATCGGGCCGAACTGGACCACATCCATGCCGACCGCGGTGAAGCCCGCGACCAGCGCATTTTCGACCATATAGCCCGACAGGCGGGTATCCTTGCCGATCACCACCCGGTGGCGATGGCTGCCGCGCTGGAAATGGGTGCCGGCCGCCATGCCGACCTTCATCGCCAGTTGCGGCGTCATCGGCCACTGGTTGGTGCGACCACGAATACCGTCAGTGCCGAAATATTGTCTGCTCATGCGATCCTGCCCCAAGGCGGCTATGGGTAAAACTCACCTCCCCCATAGCAATCTTTGATCGACTTTCCACCGCTGTCCCGGCATCGCCGCCGCATGGAAAATTTCAACGCCGCCGTCGACGCGCTGTCCAGCGCAGTCTTCTTCAAGGTTCCCCTGTTCGGCGCGCAGATCGAACTGATCGTGCTCTATCTCGCGCTCCCCATGCTGTTCTTCACCATCTGGCTGGGCTTCCCCAATGTCACCCAGGTCGGCCGGGCGATCCGCATCCTGCGCAGCCAGCCGCATGAGGGCGAGGCGAAGGGCGATGTCAGCCAGTGGGGCGCGCTCTCCACCGCCCTGTCCGGCACCATTGGCCTTGGCAATATCGCCGGGGTCGCGGTGGCGCTTACCATGGGCGGGCCGGGCGCGATCTTGTGGATGTTCATCATCGGCTGGTTCGCGATGACGGTGAAGATGGCGGAGGTCACGCTGGGCCTCAAATATCGCGTCTTCGACGAACGCGGCCATGTCCATGGCGGGCCGATGTATGTGCTCAAAGCCGTCGGCGCTGCGCGCGGCTGGCCCAAAGTCGGCCTGGTGCTCGGCGGCGCCTATGCCTTCTTCGCCCTGTTCGGCGCGATCCCGATGGTGCAGGTCAACCAGAGCTTCGCCCAGGTGAAGGTGGTCACCGGCATGACCAATGGCTGGGCCTATGGCGTGTTCATCGCGGCCGCCGTCGCGCTGGTGACGATGGGCGGCGCGGCCTGGCTGGGCGAAGTGTCGAAGCGCCTGACCCCGCTCAAGGTCACCGTCTATCTGGGCGGCGTCGCGGCGATCCTGATCCTCCATGCCGACGCCATTCCCGGCGCGCTGGCGCTGATCTGGCACGGCGCCTTTTCCAGCGATGCGGCCACCGGCGGGGCGATCGGCGCCTTTGTCGCGGGCATGCGCCGCGCGGTTTTCGCCAGCGAGGCCGGCGTCGGCTCCGCCGTCATGGCGCACAGCCTGGCCCGCGCCCGCCATCCGGTATCTGAAGGGCTTGTCGCGCTGCTGGAGCCGCTGCTCGGCACGATGATCGTCTGCGCGCTGGGCGGGCTGGCACTGGTCGTCGCAGGCACCTGGAACAACGGGCTGGAGGGCATCGCCATCACCTCCGCCGCCTTTGCCAAGGTGTCGCCCTGGTTCCCCTGGCTGCTCGCCGTCGTCGTCTTCCTCTTCGCCTATTCGACGCTGGTCGCCTGGGGCTTCTATGGTCTTCAGGCCTGGGGCTATCTGTTCGGCAATGGCCCACGCGCCCAATGGGTCTACAAGATCCTCTATGTCGTCGCCCTGCCCCCGGCCGCCGCGATCGACCTCGGCCGGGTGGTCGGCATCGTCGACAGCAGCTTCTTCCTGATGGCGATCCCCAATGTCATCGCCCTCTATCTGTGCGCCGGCGAACTGCGCCGCGACGTGAAGGCCTATCTGGCGGAACAGGCTTAACTTCGCACATTTCCCGCACATTCTGACATAATATTGCGGAGCCGCGATCCTATCGGAAAGCAGCCCCGTTCTTATAGCATGAGCTTAACCAGATAGGACAGAAACGAAAAAGGCCCCGCCTGTCGGTGGAGCCTCTTCGTTCGTGCAGACGGTGGGGCGTCAGATCTTGTCGCCGAGCGCACCCTTGACCGAGCCGGCCACATCCTGGGCCGTTCCCTTCGCCTTCTGCAGCTTGCCTTCGGCTTCCAGGCGTTCATTATCCGTGGCCTTGCCGATCGCTTCCTTCGTGGCACCGGCGGCCTTGTTGCCCGCAGCCTTCACCTTGTCGGTCAGTTCACCCATATGGTTTCTCCTTGGAAGTGGCTTTCCCCCTGTCAACCATCGGACAGGGGGAAAGGTTTCCATCGAAACGCGGGCGTCACGACAAAATCAGGGCTTGATCCCGTAGCGGGCATAGACGGCATCGATGCGCGGATCGATGCGGCGGGCGACCGCGATTTCCGCGTCCCCCTCGCTCGCCCGGCCCAGCCGGTGCAGCACGATGCCGCGCATGTAGCGGCTTGGCTCCTTGCCCGGCTCCTGCGCGACGACAACATCCAGGTCGCGCAGCGCATCGTCGAACCGGCCCATGCGGAACCACAGCATCGCCCGACTGTCGAGCGCGGCCATGCTGCCCGAACTCAGCTCCACCGCCTTGGTGCAATCCTGCATCGCACTCTCCAGCTCGACATTGCGCGATCCCTTGACCCAGCAACGCTCGTTGAACAGCCCGGTCATGCCCGGCTTTTCCGCCAGTTGCGCATCGATGATCTCGATCGCCTTGGCCGGATCGCCATAGGTGCCGAGCAGCGTCGCCTTGAAGCTGCGATAGCCGTCGCGCGCCTCGCCACCGATCGCGATCTTTGCGTCGACCATGCCCAGTGCATCGTCCAGCTTGCCGCTTTCCGCCAGATAGGTCGCGACCGTGCCGACCGCCGCGCCCGATGCCGGGTCGAGCTGACGCGCCATCCGGCCATCAGCCAGCGCGCCGGTCACGTCACCAGTCTGGAACCGGCGATAGGCGCGCTGCAGATAGAGGTCGACATCGGGCTTGATCCCGATGGCCTTGTCCAGGTCGACCAGCGCATTCTTGTAATCGCCAATGCCCCAGCGGAAATTGCTGCGGCTGGAATAGCCGGTCGCATCCTCCGCATCGGCGGCGATCGCCTTGGCAAAGGTCGCCTCGACCGCCTTGGACTGCGGCCAGGCGGCGATGGTCGCCGGGCTGTAATCCCACAAATAGGTGGGCTTGGCCGGGCCGATCACATGCGGCGACATCGCCTGCACCGTGGCCAGCGCATCGCGCTCGTCGGGCAGGCGATCGGCCGCGATCTCGATGCCGGTGGCGTCGGTCCGCTCCTCGACATCCAGCACCCCGTCCTTCAGCTGCACGGTCCGGCGCAGGTCATAGCCGGCCACCGTCTTGCTGAGGCCCTGCTCGCCTTCGATCGCATAGCCCTTGCCACCCTGGGGCAGGCGCAGGCGCAGATGATAGCGGATGCCGATCGGCGCACCCGTCGCCACCGGGATCGCCAGCCAGGCGGGGCGTGCCCGGTCCGGCGCGAAGCTGATCTCGTCGATCAGCTTGCTGGCGTCGCGGCGATAGCGCCGGTCGCTGAGCTTCCAGGGCGAGCTGGTGACGCCATGGGCGGTGAAGGTGACGGTGGCCGACGCCGCATCGGTGGTGACGCCAACCTGGCTATATTGGGCGGTGCCGACCTGCTCGCTGAAAAAGCCCTGCACCATCTCGTCGCGCCGCTTGGCATCCATCTGCCCGAGCCCAGTGCTGATCATCGTCGCGATCTGCCCACGCAGCACCGCCCTGGCATCGAACACGGTCGGCAGCTTCTCATGCCCGCTTTCGTCAGCCTCGACACTGACGTCGATCGTCGGCCGGGCATTGGCATGGGTCTGGATCGGCATCAGTTCAGCGCCGGCGGTGCGCACCGGCAGCACCGATCCGAAGCGCGGCGTATCGCCGATATCCTCCAGCCGCGATCCCAGCCCGGTGCCGTCGAGCCAGTAGGATTGGCCATCGATCATCGCACGCACCAGCACATGGTCGAAGGCCGCGGCCGTCGGCAACCGTTCCGGCACGGAATCACCCAGGGTCGAACTGGCCAGCACCGGCTCCGCCTCGATCCCCAGCCCGCGCAGCAGCGACAGCAGCAGCAGCGTCTTCGCCTTGCAGTCGCCATAGCGCAGCGTCCAGGTCTCGGCCGGCTTCTGCGGGACATAATTGCCGCCATTCATGCCGACCATCAGATAGCGGACATGGTCCTGCACCAGTTGCAGCGCCGCCGCCGCCTTTTCCTTCGGCGATCCCGGCAGCGCCTTGAGCTTGGCCAGTTCACCCGCCAGCGGCGATCCATCGGCGATCAGCCCATCGGGCGCATAGAGCAGCGCCATCGTCTTCGACACATCGGCCCAACTGGCGAAGGTCGACAGTTCGAACAGCGGCGGATGGGTGAAGCGGGTCGGCGCGTCGGCCGGCATTTCCGGCTGCTTGGCCAGCGGCACGGCAAAGCTCAGCTCGGTGAGGCCACCCTTCTTGACCGGCTTGGCATCGACGCCGCTCGCCAGCAGCTTCCAGCGCGGCGCATCCGCATCATCCCACAGCAGGCGGACCCGGCCATAGCCCAGCCGCAGCGGCGCGGCCGGCAGGGCCGAGACATTCTGGACATGGCCGCCCAGCGCATCATCCTTGCTGGTGGTCGAATAGCGCAGCCGCACCACATCGCCCACCTGCACCCCCTCGACCGCCATGGTCGCGGTCAGGATGCCGCTGATCTGCAACGCTTCCAGCCCCTGCTCGCGGCGCAGCACGGTAAATTTCTTGCCGCTGGCCAGCGCATCGATCACCTGATCGCCGCGCAGGATCGACAGTTCATGGATGATGAGGTCGCCCTTGTCCGGCGCCCAGGGCAGCGTCAGCGACGACAATTGGGTCAGCGCCTCGGCCGAACCGGCGCGGGTGGCGATGTCGGCATAATTCCACAACTGACCCTTCTCGACCCGCTGCTGGCTGTCGAGGATCATCATCGAGGGCGGATCGCCATCGGCCGCGAGCTTGGGCATCGCCGCCTTGTCGATCCAGCCGGGGGCCGGCTGATACAGCGGCACCTCTCCGGCAAAGGCAGGCGCCACAACCGTCATGGCCGCCGAAGCCGCCAACCACCCAAAATGTCTCATTTCCCCCCGAACTTCCTTTTGCACTAAACCCCGTTTGACCGAAGGCTATGGCATCGCCGCGAAGCGCTCAAGGGGAAGCATCACGCGCAAAGAAAAAGGGGCCGGAAAACCGGCCCCTTCTCGAAATTCGCGGCAGTCGCGAAGCGGATTAGCGCTTCGAGAACTGGAAGCTGCGGCGGGCCTTGGCCTTGCCGTACTTCTTACGCTCGACGACGCGGCTGTCGCGGGTCAGGAAGCCTTCGGCCTTGACCGCGCTGCGCAGCGCCGGCTCATACTTCGACAGAGCCTGGGCGATGCCGTGCTTGACCGCACCGGCCTGGCCCGACAGACCGCCGCCCTTGACGGTGGCGATCACGTCATACTGACCTTCACGGTCGGTAACGCCGAAGGGCTGGTTGATGACCAGACGCAGGGTCGGGCGAGCGAAATAGACTTCCTGGTCACGGCCGTTGACCGTGATCTTGCCGGTGCCGGGCTTCACCCACACGCGAGCCACGGCGTCCTTGCGGCGGCCGGTGGCATAGGCGCGGCCGAGGCCGTCGATTTCCTGGGCGCGCAGCGGAGCCGAGGGCTGGACCGGCGCGGCAGCGACGGGCGCTTCGCCTTCGACGGCAGCCGGGGCAGCGGCAGGAGCGGCAGTGGCCAGCGACGCGAGGTCGGACAGGGACTGACGGTTATCGGACATTATGCACCCACCTTGTTCTTGCGGTTGCGCGACGCGAAGTCGAGCACTTCGGGGTTCTGGGCTTCATGCGGATGCTCGGTGCCGGCGAAGATGCGCAGGTTGCGCATCTGCTGGCGGCCCAGCGGACCACGGGGGATCATACGCTCGACGGCCTTTTCCAGGACGCGCTCGGGGAAACGACCTTCCAGGATCTTCTGGGGGGTGGTTTCCTTGATGCCGCCGGCATAACCGGTGTGCTTGTAGTAAACCTTGTCGGTCAGCTTGCGGCCGGTGAACTTGACCTTGCCCGCGTTGATGATGATGACATTGTCACCGCAATCGACATGGGGGGTGAAGCTCGGCTTGTGCTTGCCGCGCAGGATATTCGCCACAGTCGAAGCGAGACGACCCACGACCAGCCCTTCGGCGTCGATCAGGATCCACTTCTTTTCGACCGTTGCCGGGGTTGCCGGCTTGGTGGTCTTCATCAGCGCCTTCATGGTGCCAATTCTCCAAGAATGAACAGTGAACCAGCTACCCAGGGGTCGCCGGAAGATGGGCGCTAATGACGTTTGGGGGCCGACAAGTCAAGAGATTCGGCGGCTTTCACGACGGGTAAAATAATACCACTCACTTGCCGGCAGCGGTCAGGCTCCGCTTTTCGGTCAGCGTCTGGGCGCCCAGGGTCAGCCTACGCTCCTGCGCATCGACCAGTCCCGTCTGTGCCGACACGATATAGCGCATCGCGACATGGGCGCCCTCCCCCTGCAGATCCTCCTGCAAGGTCAGGCGGTTGCCGTCATGGGCGGCAACGGTGGACTCGCCTTCCACCGCAACGGCCCGGCCCAGCGGCGGGCCGGCCATGGTGCGCACGCCACGCGGCCTGGCATCGTCAACTTCGCTGTCAACGAACAGCAGCAACGGCTGCACCTCGCCCGACAGCAGCGCCAGCCGCCCCTCGGGCGTGAGACCATCGAGCAGGGTCAGGACATTCTTCGCCGTGCGTTGCCCCGCACTGCCCTCCGGCGCCTTTGCCACCATGGCGTTGAGCGCCTTTTCCATCGTCGCCCGGACATCGTCGACATTGTCGAGGCCGACGATCTTGCCATGGCTATCAAGGCGGAAGCGATGCTCCACCCCGATCAGCGGCGACAGGGCAGCGCGATAGGCATCGGCACCCGCACCGGGCGCATCGCTGTCCAGGCTGCGCAGCGTGACATGCAGGATGTAACCGTCCCCTGCCTTTTCGAAGCGCAATATCCGGTCGGCCCGGAACAGGCTGTCGCGCCCGTCGACCGGCCGATGCTGTTCGATGCGATAGAGCAGATCCTGCCCGGTCGGCGGCGCGAAGCCGATCGCGACCGGGGTGGCCAGCGCTGGTGAGGCGAGCACCAGCGACAGGAAGGCGATCACCCGCTTCATGCCAGTTGCTCCGCGACCCAGGCGGCGAAGGGCGGATGGGCAGCATCGATCGGCAGCGCCAGGATCGCCGGCACATCATAATCGTGCAACTGCGCGATCCGCGCCATCAGCGCGTCGCGCCGGTCGGCGCTGGTCTTGAACAGGATCGGGACTTCGGCGCCTTCTTCCACCTTGCCCTGCCATTCATAGATGGAGGTGCAGGGACCAAGGATATTGGCGCAGGCGGCCAGCCTCTCCGCGACCAGCGTGCGGGCGACGGCGCGCGCCTGCTCGGCCGATCCGAACAGGCTGTAGACCAGCACCAACTCGTTCCGCTCAGGGCTCATGCCCGGCGCGATCCCACGGCATGGGCGCCCCAGGCGGCCGAGGCCACCACCAGCGCGCCGACCGCCTGGTGCAGCACGGCCAGCGGCAGCGCGATGCCACTCATGACGGTGGCGATCCCCAGCAGCACCTGCGTGCCGACCGCCGCATTGATCGCGATCGACGCGCCGCGATGGCCCGCCGCCTTGGCCTTGCGCGCCAGCAGGATCAGCATCGCCGCCGCAACCCAGGCCCACCAGCGGTGGATGAAATGGACCAGATAGGGATCGCTGGAGACGGTCGCCCAGAGCGAACCGAGCCATTGGATGCCTTCGGGCACCAGATGGTCGTTCATCAGCGGCCAGGTACTGGAGACATAGCCCGCATCGAGGCCGGCGGTGAAGGCGCCGAACATCAGCTGGACCAGCAGAACCAGCAGGGTCGCCAGCGCAAAGGGCTGCAACGCGGCGGGCCGGGCAAAGGGATTGCGCGCCAGCGCCAGCAGGTCGAGCGCGGTCCAGATCAGCCCGCCGATGATGAACAGCGCGGTCAGCAGATGCACCGCCAGCCGATAATGGCTGACATCGGTGCGCACCGACAGGCCCGACTTCACCATCCACCAGCCGATCGCGCCCTGCAGCCCGCCCAGCGCCAGCAGCGCGACCAGCCGCCAGCCATAGCCGGCCGGGATCGCCCGCCGCGCCGCGAACCAGATCAACGGCAGGGCAAAGGCGACGCCGATCAGGCGGCCGAGCAGCCGGTGCAGCCATTCCCAGAAGAAGATGAACTGGAAGGCGGCCAGGCTCATGCCCTTGTTGATCTCCTTATATTCGGGGATCTGCTGATAGTCGCGAAACGCGTCCATCCACTGGTCATGGGTCAAGGGCGGGATCGCGCCGGTGATCGGCTTCCACTGGGTGATCGACAGGCCGGATTCGGTAAGGCGCGTGATGCCGCCTACCACCACCATGCAGAAGACCAGCGCCGCCACGATGAGCAGCCAGCGGGCAATGGCAACGGGACGCGGAGCCGCGCTGAACGCGGTCGGGGAAGAACGTGTCATGCCCGGTCCATGCGCCCATGCCGCCCCCTATTCAAGAGGCACGGACTGGGACAAAAGGTCATGGGGTTGCCATCGCCGGGGGATACAAATCGGCGCACGGGCGTCTCCCACCAACGCATTGCAACGACAGGGTTATGATGAGCCAGCAGAGGGACATTGCCGACATGATCGCCGAACAGGGGCCGATGGGCGCCCTGACCGCGACGATCGACGGGTCGTCGCCTCTGGGGCCAGCGTCGGACTGGTCGCCATCGCTCGTCTCGACGGTGCGGCTGATGCTGTCGTCGCGCGCGGAGATCGTGCTGTTCTGGGGGCCGGATTATTGCGCCCTCTATAATGAAGCCTATGCCCCCACGATCGGCGACAAGCATCCGCGCGTGCTTGGCCGCCCGGCCCGCGAAGGCTGGGCCGAGCTGTGGGATGATCTTGGCCCGCTGCTGCAATCGGTGCGGGACACGGGCGAAACCTTCCATGCCAAGGACCGTCCCTTCTATATCGAGCGCGACGGCGGCCGGGGCGAGGAGGTCTTCTTCGACATTTCCTATTCGCCGGTGTTCGAACTGGATGGGTCAATCGGCGGCGTGCTGTGCATCGTCAGCGAAACCACGGTGCGCGTGCTGGCCGAGCGCGAGGCACGCGCCGACCGCAATCGCCTCTGGGCGCTGGCGCGCGACCCCTTCCTGATCGCCGACAGCGAGGGGATCTGGCTGTCCGCCAGCCCCGCCTGGACCGACATATTGGGCTGGTCGCAGGAGGAACTGATTGGCCGCACATCGGAATGGATGGAGCATCCCGACGATGTGAAGCGGACGCGCGGCGAGGTGCAGGATCTGGCCGATGGTCATCCGACCATCCGGTTCGAAAACCGGTTCCGCACCAAGCGGGGCGATTATCGTATCTTCAGCTGGACCGCCGTGCCCGAGGGCGACCTCATCTATTGTGTCGCCCGCGACGTGACCCGGCACCGCGCCGACGCCCAGGCCCTGGCCGAAACCGAAGCCGCGCTGCGCCAGGCGCAGAAAATGGAGACGCTGGGCCAGCTCACCGGCGGCGTCGCGCATGACTTCAACAATCTGCTGCAGATCGTCACCGGCAATCTGGACCTGCTGCAACGCGCCCTGCCCGACGACCAGCCGCGCCTGCGCCGCGCCGCCGACAATGCCATGGCCGGGGCCGAACGGGCGGCGATACTGACCCAGCGGCTGCTCGCCTTTTCTCGTCGCCAGCCCCTGGCTCCCGACCGGGTCGATCCCAACCGGCTGATCGCCGGCATGTCGGACCTGCTACACCGGACGCTGGGCGAGATGATCGAGGTGGAAACGGTGCAGAGCCCGCGGGTCTGGCCGGTCGAGATCGACGTCAACCAGATGGAAAATGCGCTGCTCAACCTGGCGGTCCATGCGCGCGACGCGATGCCGCAGGGCGGCAAGCTGACGATCGAGGTCGCCAACACCCATCTCGACAGCCATTATGCCGCGACCGAGCAGGAAATCACGCCCGGCCAATATGTGCTGATCTGCGTGTCGGACACCGGCATGGGCATGGACGCCGACACGCTGTCCCACGCGATCGAACCCTTCTTCACCACCAAGGATGTCGGACGCGGCACCGGCCTTGGCCTGTCGATGGTCTATGGCTTCGTCAAGCAGTCGGGCGGCCATGTCCGGGTCTATTCGGAGGCCGGCCATGGCACGACGGTAAAAATCTACCTGCCGCGCTATCACGGCCTGCTGTCGGTGGCCGAGGAGATCGTGCAGGCGCCGCCCCCGCCCTGTCCGCAGGCCGGGCAGGAGGTGATACTGGTGTGCGAGGATGACGAGAATGTCCGCGCCTATTCGGTCGAGGTGCTGCGCGACCTGGGCTATCGCGTGATCGAGGCGGGCGATGGCCCGACCGCCCTCGCGGCGCTGGACGCGGCAGCCGAGCCGATCGACCTGCTGTTCACCGACGTGGTGCTGCCCGGTGGCATGACCGGGGCGGACATTGCCCGCGCCGCCAAGGCGAAGCAGCCGGGGCTGCGCGTGCTGTTCACCACCGGCTATGCCCGCAACGCGATCATCCATCATGGCCGGCTCGATCCGGGTGTCGAGCTGCTGACCAAGCCCTTCACCTACAGGGCACTGGGCGAGAAGATCCGCGACATGCTGGACCGGGTGGAAAGCCCGGCCCAGTAAAAAGGTCAGCCCTTGGCGCGCTGCCAGGCGGCGACCAGATCGACCGCGCGTGCGCGCACGGTCAGCGCATCGTCGCCCGGACGATAGAGCGCGCCGCCCACGCCGATCCCTTCACAGCCACCGGCGAGCCAGTCGCCGATCGTGTCCGCGCCGGTGCCGCCCACGGCCCAGACGCCAACATGCTTGGGCAGCACATCCTTGACCGCCTTGACATAGGCCGGGCCAAGCTGGGCGGCGGGAAACAGCTTCACCCGGCGCGCGCCGGCCTCGACCGCGCGGAACGCCTCGCTCGGCGTCATGAAGCCGGGCAGCAGTTCAAGGCCGAGTTCGGCGCCGCGTGCGATCACTTCGGGGACGGTATTGGGCGTCACCATGATGCGGCCGCCCGCGCCCGCCAGCGCCTCGACCGCCTCGACCGTCAGCACCGTGCCGCCGCCGATCAGCGCGCGATCGCCAAAGGCCTGCTGCATTGCCGCGATGCTGACCAGCGGCTCGGGCGAATTGAACGGCACCTCGATCACGCGGATGCCGGCTTCCACCAGGGCGGCGGCGATATCGAGCGCCTCTTCAGGCTTCACGCCACGCAGAATGGCGGCAATCGGCGGCGCGCCGTCGGCCAGCAGGTCGTCGAGGATCATCGGTCAGTTCTCCAGAAAGCCAAGGCCAGCCCGCGCACAGGCGTCGCCGTCCAGCGATTGCGAAGCGATGCCCTGCGCATCGAGGGCACGGGCATAGCGATCCGAAAGCCGCGCGTCACCAATCAAGACGACGCCGGTGTCGCCCGCCAGCGCGGCCCGCGCTTCGGCAATCTCGCAGCCGATGACGAGGCCCGACAGATAGCCCAGCGCCCAATCGGCCGAGCGCCCCGCACGCAGCCGCATCGCCCGCGCCGCAAACAGGGAAGCAAGCAGCCGCCCCGCGCCGGCCCGTTCCAGCCCCTCGGCAAAACCGGCCGCTTCCTCTGCCGGATCGGCATCGGCGGCGGCGATATTGGGGCTGAGCGTCGAACGATCGCGCAGCAGCGCAAACAGTTCGCCGGTCGGCACGGTGCGGAAGCGGATCACCCGGCCATCCTCCACCAGCGTCCATTTGCTGTGGGTGCCGGGCAGCACGATCAGGTGACGGCCGGTGGCGAGCCGGGGATCGAGCGCCATCGCGCCGAAAATCTGCGCCTCCTCGCCGCGCATCACATCGGCAATGCCGTCGGCGTCGGTGCAGGCCAGGCCCGCCATGATCGCTAGCGGTGCGCCGCGCCAGTCGAAGCGCACGGCAACCGCCGTCCAGCTATCGGCATCGGCGGGACAATCGGCATAGGGTGCCTCGACCCAGCCGTCGCGCGCGCCGACCATGCCGCACAGGCGGATCGATGTCGGCAGGCCGTCCTCCAGCCAGGGGGCGATCGTCTCGGCAAAGGCGGCTTCCGCCTCGCGGCCGACCACGCCGATGCCCGGCCCGTCGCGGCGCGCCACGATCCGCCCCGCTTCCACCCGGAACAGCCGCAGATTGCTGGTGCCCCAGTCGCCGATCACTGCATAGTCGCTCATCGATGATCTGCCCGATTTTTCGCGTTCAACCGCACTTTCCCTCTCTTTGTATCCTTGAAAAGTTATTTGTCTGAGTATATCGGAGAGGCAAGCGCGTCAACGTGCCAAGCCTTTTCAAAGTGTCAGGATGCCCACATGAGCGATTCGTCCAAGCCTACTCCCAAGCTGCGTAGCCGCGCCTGGTTCGACAACCCAGACAATATCGACATGACCTCGCTCTATCTGGAGCGCTACCTGAACTTCGGCCTCAGCCTTGAGGAACTCCGCAGCGGCAAGCCGATCATCGGCATCGCCCAGACCGGCAGCGACCTGTCGCCCTGCAACCGCCACCACCTCGTGCTGGCCGAACGCATGCGCGAAGGCATCCGCGAAATGGGCGGCATCGCGCTCGAATTCCCGGTCCACCCGATCCAGGAAACCGGCAAGCGCCCGACCGCCGGCCTTGACCGCAACCTCGCCTATCTGGGCCTGGTCGAAGCCATGTATGGCTATCCGCTCGACGGCGTTATCCTGACCAGCGGCTGCGACAAGACCACCCCGGCGCTGCTGATGGCCGCCGCCACCGTCAACATCCCGGCGATCGCTTTGTCGGTCGGCCCGATGCTCAATGGCTGGCACAAGGGCGAGCGCACCGGTTCGGGCACGATCGTGTGGCATGGCCGTCAGCTGCTGGCCGCCGGCAAGATCGACGATGAAGGCTTCATCAAGCTGGTCGCCTCGTCGGCTCCCTCGACCGGCTTCTGCAACACCATGGGCACCGCCAGCACCATGAACGCGCTCGCCGAAGCGCTGGGCATGATGCTGCCGGGCAGCGCGGCGATCCCCGCCCCCTATCGCGACCGCCAGGAAGCTGCCTATCGCACCGGCAAGCGCATTGTCGAAATGGTGCATGAGGACCTGAAGCCCTCCGACATCATGACGCTCGACGCCTTCCACAACGCCATCGTCGCCAACTCGGCGATCGGCGGTTCGACCAACGCGCCGATCCACCTGGCCGCCATCGCCCGCCACATGGGCGTCGACCTGCCGCTCAAGGATTGGGAAACCGTCGGTCACAAGGTGCCGCTGCTGGTCAACATGCAGCCGGCCGGCGAATATCTGGGCGAGGATTATTACCGCGCCGGCGGCCTGCCCGCCGTCATCAGCCAGCTGATCGACCAGGGCCTGATCAAGGAAGGCGCGATGACCGTCAATGGCAAGACCATGGGCGAAAATTGCAAGGGCGTGGAGATCGAGGATGAAAAGGTCATCCGTCCCTTCGGCCAGCCGCTCAAGCAGGAAGCCGGCTTCCTGGTGCTGACCGGCAACCTGTTCGACGAAGCGGTCATGAAGACCAGCGTCATCAGCGAAGAATTCCGCATGCGCTACCTGTCGAACCCCGACGATCCGGAAGCCTTTGAAGGCCCGGCGGTCGTGTTCGACGGTCCGGAAGATTATCACCACCGCATCGACGATCCGTCGGTCGGCATCACCGCCGACACGCTGCTGTTCATGCGCGGCGCCGGCCCGATCGGCTATCCGGGCGCGGCCGAGGTCGTGAACATGCGTCCGCCGGCCTATCTGATCACCGAAGGCGTGTCGGCCCTGCCCTGCATCGGCGATGGCCGTCAGTCGGGCACCTCGGGCAGCCCATCGATCCTCAACGCCTCGCCCGAAGCGGCGGCGATGGGTGGCCTCGCCCTGCTGGAAACCGGCGACCGCGTCCGCATGGACCTGAAGGCCGGCGTGGTGAACGTTCTGATTTCCGACGAGGAACTGGAAGCCCGCCGCGCCAAGCTGGTCGCCGAAGGCGGTTACAAATATCCCGCGTCGCAGACCCCCTGGCAGGAAATCCAGCGCTCGGTCGTCGGCCAGATGAACACCGGCGCGATCCTGGAAGGCGCAGAGAAATATCAGCGCATCGCCCAGACCAAGGGCCTGCCGCGCGACAACCATTAATCATCAGAGCCGTCAACGGCGCGTCATTCAAAGGAGGCAACAGGACGTAATTTCCGTGCAGCGATGCTCGAAATTGCGTCCCCTCGTCCCCATCTGATGGGCGCGCCATTCCGGCAAATATTACCCCCTTTCCACGACATTTCGGGAGATATCCATGTTCAACGGAGCCATTCTGGTCGGTGCTGCCGAGCGCACCGGTGGTGAGCCCTTCTTCGCGGTCGATCCGTCGACCGGCGCCAAGGGCGACGTCGCCTTCCACAACGCCTCGACCGCCGATGTCGCCGACGCCTGCGCGCTGGCCGACGCCGCGTTCGAAGGCTTCTCGACCCTGTCTCCCGAAACCCGCGCTTCCTTCCTGGAAGCCGTGGCCGACCAGATCATGGAAATCGGCGACCTGCTGATCACCACCGCCATGAGCGAAACCGGCCTGCCGCGTGGCCGCCTGGAGGGCGAGCGTGGCCGCACCGTCGGCCAGCTGCGCCTGTTCGCTTCCTATGTCCGTCAGGGCGACTGGCTCGACGTCACCATCGACAAGGCGCTGCCGGAACGCACCCCGCTGCCGCGCAGCGACCTGCGCCGCGTCAACCAGGCCGTCGGTCCGGTCGCCGTGTTCGGCGCGTCCAACTTCCCGCTCGCCTTCTCGGTCGCGGGCGGTGACACCGCATCGGCCTTCGCCGCCGGCTGCCCGGTCGTCGTGAAGGGCCACCCGGCCCACCCCGGCACCGGCGAACTGGTCGCCCGCGCCATCGCCGCCGCGGTCAAGGCCAGCGGCCTGCATGAAGGCGTCTTCTCCTACCTGCCCGGCACCACCAATGATCTGGGCGGCGCGCTGGTCGCCGATCCCCGCATCAAGGCGGTCGGCTTCACCGGTTCGCGCGGCGGCGGCATTGCGCTGATGAAGATCGCCGCCAACCGCGAAGAGCCGATCCCGGTCTATTCGGAAATGTCGTCGATCAACCCGGTCGTGCTGCTGCCGGGCGCGCTCGCGGCCCGCGCCGAAGCGCTGGGCACCGCCTTCGTCGGTTCGCTCAGCCTGTTCGCTGGCCAGTTCTGCACCAACCCCGGCATGGTGATTGCGCTCGACAGCCCCGATCTCGACCGCTTCGTCGCCTCGGCCGCTGAAGCCCTGTCGGCCAATCAGCCCCATGTCATGCTGACGCCGGGCATCCACGCCGCCTATGAAAAGGGCGTCGAGGCGCTGGTCGGCGCGGAAGGCGTCACCACCGTGGCGCGCGGCGCCGAGGCCGAGGGCGTGAACCTAGCCCAGTCGGCCCTGTTCGCCACCAGCGGCGAGCAGTTCCGCACCAACCCGGCGCTGTCGCATGAAGTGTTCGGTTCCTCGTCGATCCTGGTGAAGTGCGCCACGATCGAGGAAGTGATCGCCACTATCGCCCAGATGGAAGGTCAGCTGACCGCCACGCTGCAGATGGACGAAAGCGACAATGACAATGCCGCCAAGCTGCTGCCCACGCTGTCGCGCAAGGTCGGCCGTGTGCTCGCCAATGGCTGGCCGACCGGCGTCGAAGTGACCCATGCCATGGTCCATGGCGGTCCCTTCCCGTCGACCTCGGACGGCCGCACCACCTCGGTCGGCACGCTGGCCATGATGCGCTTCCTGCGTCCGGTCTGCTATCAGGATGTCGTCGACGCCGTGCTGCCGCCGGCGCTGCAGGCGGCCAACCCCTGGAAGCTCAACCGCCGCATGGAAGGCAAGCTGGAGCTGGCGCAGTGACCGTCATTTCGCTGGTTCAGTTCAACGAGGGTGGCGCGCGCGGCGTCGCCGCCCTCGACCAGACCGGCGCGGCGAAGCGGGTTACGGGCGCAAGCTCCACCCGCCAGCTGGCGCTGGACGCGATCGCGGCGGGCCAGGGCCTGGCCGCCTTTGCGGAAGGCAAGCTAGGCGACGCGGTGGACCTGTCCGCCGTCACCCTGCTGTCGCCGATCGACCATGAGGATGCGGCGCATCTGCTGGTCGCCGGCACCGGGCTCACCCATCTTGGCTCGGCCGAAGGCCGCGACAAGATGCACAAGGCCGCCACCTCGGGCGACCTCACCGACTCCATGCGCATGTTCCTGATGGGCGTCGAGGGCGGCAAGCCCGCCGACGACGGCATCGGTGCGCAGCCCGAATGGTTCTACAAGGGCGACGGCCAGATCCTGGTCGATCCGGGCCAGGACTTCACCATGCCGGCCTTTGCCGAGGATGGTGGCGAGGAACCCGAAGTCGCCGGCATCTACCTGATCGACGCCGACGGCACGCCGGTGCGTCTGGGCTTTGCGATCGGCAATGAATTTTCCGATCACATCACCGAACGCGGCAATTATCTGTGGCTCGCCCACTCCAAGCTGCGCCAGGCCTCGCTCGGCCCGGAACTGCTGCTGGGTGACCTGCCGCAGGATCTGCGCGGCACCAGCCGCATCGTCCGCAACGGCGAGACGGTCTGGGAAAAGCCGTTCCTGTCGGGTGAGACCAACATGTCGCACACGATCGCGAACCTGGAACATCATCATTTCAAATATGGTCTGTTCCGCCGCCCCGGCGACATTCATGTCCATTTCTTCGGCACCGCCACCCTCTCCTTCTCCGATGGCTTCGCCACCCAGGAAGGCGATGTGTTCGAGGTCGAGGCCAAGCCCTTCACCCTGCCGGTCCGCAATGGCCTCACGCGCGCAGCGGACGAGGGCAAGACCAAGGTAAAGGCGCTATGAGCATCAAGGCCGGCCTCGTAGGCCTGGGCAAGATTGCCCGCGACCAGCATCTGCCCGCGATCGCCAAGATCGACGGCATCGATCTGGTCGCCGTCGCCAGCCGCAACGCGCAGGGCGAAGGGGTGAACAATTATCCCGATCTCGGCGCAATGCTGGCGGGCGAGCCCGACATGGATGCCGTCATCCTGTGCCAGCCGCCTCAGGTCCGCTATCAGGCGGCCCGTCAGGCGATCCTGGCCGGCAAGCATGTCTTCCTGGAAAAGCCGCCGGGCGCTACCGTGTCGGAAGTCGACGCGCTGATCGCACTGGCCAAGGCCAATGGCGTCACCCTCTATGCCAGCTGGCACAGCCGCTATGCCGCCGCCGTGGCCCAAGCCAAGGACTGGATGGCGTCGCGCACGATCGAGCGCATCTCGATCCAGTGGCGCGAGGATGTCCGTCACTGGCATCCGGGCCAGCCCTGGATCTGGGAAGCGGGCGGTTTCGGCGTGTTCGATCCGGGCATCAACGCCCTGTCGATCCTGACCGAAATCGTCGCCGAGCCGATCACCCTGCTGTCGGCCGAACTGGAAGTGCCGTCCAACAAGCAGGCGCCGATCGGCGCAACGCTGGCGATGGCGACCGCTTCGGGCGCCCCGATCGACACCGTGTTCGACTGGCGCCAGACCGGTCCCCAGACCTGGGACATCGCGGTCGAAACCAGCAATGGCAAGCTGCTCCTGTCCGAAGGCGGCAACACGCTGACCCTGGACGGCGAAGTCCAGTTGAAGGCGCCGGACGAGGAATATCCGACCATGTATCGGCGCTTCGTCGGGCTGGTGGCGAACAAGGCGATCGACGCCGACACCGCGCCGCTGCGCCTGGTGGCCGATGCCTTCCTTTGTGGCCGGCATTGCCCTACGGCTGATTTTGAGGACTAAATTCAACGGAGGTAGAATGGGGAGCGAGCGCAAGGACGGACCGGAACGCAAGTTCGCGTCGGACGAAGGCTCGCTCCGCATTCACCAGGCGATCGCCCGCGACATGGGCACCGCCATCCTGACCGGCAGGCACAAGCCCGGCGACCTGTTCGAGGGCGAGATCGAGGCGTCGGAACGCCTTGGCGTATCGCGCACCGCCTATCGGGAAGCGATCCGCATCCTGATTGCCAAGGGCATGCTGGAAAGCCGCCCGAAGGCGGGCACCCGCGTGCTGCCGCGCGCACGCTGGAACGTGCTCGACCCCGAAATGCTCGCCTGGATGTTCGCCGGCGAACCCGACCGCGCCTTCATCCGCGACCTGTTCGAGCTGCGCGGCGTGATCGAGCCGGCGGCGGCCGAATTTGCCGCGCGCCGCCGCACCGACGATCAGCTGGCGATCATGGACGCGGCGCTGGCCGAGATGGAACGCTATGGCCTGTCCACGCCGGAAGGACGCGCCGCCGACCAGCGTTTCCACAATGCCATTCTGGCCGCGACCCATAATGACGCGCTGGAGGCACTGGCCAGTTCGGTCGGCGCGGCGGTGAGCTGGACCACCACCTTCAAGCATCGCAAGAAGCTGTTGCCGCGCGACCCCCTGCCCGATCATCAGGCGGTGCATCGCGCCATCGCCGCGCGCGATACGGCGGCCGCGCGCAACGCCATGGCCGAGCTGCTGCGCCTGGCCTTTGCCGACATGGATATTGCGCTCAGCGAACCGGGCGCCTGATCAACCTGCCTGTGCGCGGGCGCCGGCCGGCATCCACCGGGCCAACCCCGCCCGCCCCTGCCGCGCGATCAGACCGGTCATGTTGGCGACAGCGAAACTGACACCATGAAGGTTGCGGCGCTGGGGCACGCCGGGGATCGGCCGGGGATGCCCCGAGGCGAAAGCCAGCCCCGCCCGCAGCCGAAAATCGTCGCGCGGACAATCCCAGTCGAGGCCGACTCCCAAGACCATATCCAGACTGCCGGGATAGCAGGGCGTGCCGTCATTATCGCGCGCTGCGACGATCAGGATGCCGGCCTCCAGCGCCCTTTCGGCCGCTGCCGCGAATGCCTCGCCATGGGCCGGATTGACGGTGCCGAGGCTGAGGTTGATCAGGTCCACCCGTGCCGCCACCGCCCGGTCGATCGCCGCGACCAGCGCCCGCGCCGTGGTGCTGAGCGCATCATGAAATACCCGGATCGGCAGGCAGAGCGCATCGGGCGCCTGATCCTGGATCGCGGCGGTCACGGCGGTGCCATGGCCAAGCCGGTCGCCTGTGTCAGCTTCGCTGTCACCCCCATCCTTCGCGATAGCATAGCCGGGCAGCAGCCGGGCGGCATCGATATGGGGATGATCGGGATGGACGCCGCTGTCGATCACGGCGATGCGCAGCGGTTCAGGCAGCAGATCAGGCATGGGCCGGCTCGGGCTGTTGCGCCACCTGCGCCTGCCCATCGGTGATCGTCACGCTCCGGTCGGCGATCCGCGCCAGGGCCGGCTTGTGGGTGATGAGGATGATGGTCGCATCGGGGAGAGCGCCGCGCAGGCGCTGCGCCACCAGCGCCTCGGTCTCGCCATCCAGCGCAGATGTCGGTTCGTCCAGGATCAGCACCGATGGCCGGCGCAACAGCGCGCGGGCGATGACGATGCGCTGCCGCTCGCCCGCCGACAGCGCCAGTCCCCGCTCGCCGGTGCGGGTGTCCAGCCCCTCGGGCAGGCGCGCCAGGAACGCGTCGAGCCCGGCGGCATGGGCGGCGGCCTCGATATCCTCGATGCGCACGTCCGGCAGGGCAAAGCCGATATTGGCGGCGATACTGTCATTGAACAGCCAGGGCGATTGGTCGACCAGCATCACCTCGCGCCGCAGGTCGTCGAGCCGCAAGTCGCGCAGATCATGCCCGTCGAGCAACAGGCGCCCGCCGGTCGGATCGGCATGCCGCACCATCAGGTCGGCCATGGTCGACTTGCCGACGCCGCTCGGCCCCAGGATCGCGCAGATGCTGCCGGCGGATATGGTCAGGTCCATGTCACGCAGCACCGGATCGCGATCATAGCGCATCGCCACCTGTTCGAAACGCACTTCGCCGCGCACCCGGCCGATCGGCGCGGCATCGGCCCGCTCCTCGACATCGGGCCGGGTGTCGAAAAGCTCGAAGATCCGCCCCAGCGACACCCGCGCCGATGCCAGACCGGACGTCAGCCCCATCAGCGTCTGGATCGGCGACAGTAGTCGCATATGATAGGTCATGAAGGCGACGAGCGTGCCGATGCTCATGTCGCCCTCGATGATCCGCCAGCCGCCATAAAGGATCACGGCGGAGGTCGCCCCGGTCATCAGCGTGCCGGGCAGCGCCCCGGTCATGTAGGAGGCGACCTGCATCCGCAGCATCGCGCCGACAAAGGCGTCATTCTTCGCCTTGAAGCGCCCGACCTCATGCTCGCCCGCGCGCAGCGCGGTGACGACGCGCATGCCCATCACCGTATCGACCAGCAGGCTGCCGAGATCCGCGCCGCGCTCGCGCATGTCGCGGGTCAGCGCGGTCAGCCGCCGCTGATAATGAGTGAAGGCGGCAAGGCTGGCCGGCACCAGCAGCACGCCGACCAGGAACAGCCGCCAGTCGAGCCAGAGCATCATCGCGACGCAGCCGATGAAGAAGAGCAGGTTGCTGACCACCGAGAGCAAGGTGTCGGACGCGATCCGCTGCACATCGCTCACATCGCTGTTCATGCGTGAGACGAGGTCGCCCAGCCGGAAGCTGGCATAGAAGCGTGGCGAGAGCGTCTGGAGATGGCGCAGCAGCGCGGCGCGCATGTCATAGAGCATCGCCGCCGACAGGCGGACATAGCGATAGCTTGCCAGGATGTTGACGCCGAAACCCAGCACCGTGACCGTAATCATGATCCCCGCGATCCGCCACAGCGCGCCCATGTCCCGCCGCAGCAGCGCCTGATCTATCATCAGCTTGGACAGATAGGGTTGGGCGAGGCCGAGCGCGGTCGACAGGATGCTGATCGCCAGCACCAGCAACAGCCCGCGCCGATAGGGCCGGATATAGGGAAGCAGCCGGCGATAGCTGCGCCATTCAGCGACAGGCGCGCTCATGCCGCCTCCCGCCGTGGCACCAGTCGCAGGCCGTGCAGCGCAAATTGCGGCTCGGGCAGTTTCGCCAGCAGCCCGGTACACCAGCGATGCCCCTGCATCAGCGCCTCATGCTGGGCGCGCCACCAGTCGCCCCAGCCGCCACCGGCATAAAATTGGGCGCAGAGCAGCAGATGCCGCCGCATCGCCGCGATCAGCATCGCCTGATAATGACCGAGCAGCGCGGCCCGGTCGCCGCCTTCCATGATTCCCGTCAGCACCGCGCTCGCCAGTACCGCCTCACGCACCGACTGGGCGGTGCCATCGCCGCAGATCGGATCGAAGCCGATCGCCGCCGTGCCACAGGCCAGCCAGTCGTCGCCGACCAGCGGCAGATGCAGGCGCGGCGCGGCGAGAAAGGGGCGCGACGATCCACCGATCGGATCGACCACCGGCGCGATCAACCGGCTCTGCGCCAGCAGCGCGTCGATTTCGCCACCGACGCCCAGCAGCCAGCCCTCGTCCCCGTCCGCCGGCACCAGGAACAACCAGCCGCTCTCGACCGCCTCGACCCGCCCTTCCTCGCGGCAGACCGGATCGCGCAGCCGCACACGGGCGGCGACGGCATGGCGCTCGCCAAAGACATGCAGTTCGCCGATCGGCAGCGGCGGCGCGGCATGGATGGTGAAATCGGGCGCGGCGATCGGCGCTGTCTCCGCCACCGCGAACGCGGCCTGCACCCGTTCTTCCGACGCCAGCACCGCCTCATGCGGCACCATCACCGGCGCCCCGCCCCAGGCGACCAGCCGGCGCCGCACGCGCGGCGCGTCCGCGAGCAGGTCCGGCCGCGCGAACAGCTCCCGCATCAACGCCAGCGCCGCCTCGCTCAACAACAGGCTGGGCACCGGCGGGCGATGGGCGGGCTCCTGTCCGACGCGGAGCCCCGCCCCTTTCAGCAGATGCGCGCAGGCATTGGCGGCCATCCCGCTGCCCCGGATGGCCACGGCCATCGGAGTGTCGGGACGGCCGGAACGGGTCACGGCACCGCCACCATGCCGGCGCCAGTCGCGTCATTGCCAAGATCCCAGGTCGCTTCCAGCTTCAGCGTCTTCGCGTCATAGACCTCGATGTCGAAGCTGGCGCCATAGATATAGAGCTTCGCCCCATCCATCGACATGCCGAAGCGGAAGCGCGAGCGGCAGGGAAATTCCGCCTTGTCCACTACCGCGTTGGTGGAAAGGTCCATGTGCCAGAATTCGCACCGCTTCGATCCCAGCGTGCCGTTGGTCACGACGGTATAGGCCTGCTTGCCGTCAGGCGTGATTTCCAGGCCCGCCATGGCAGCCGGCGCCGGGCCGATCGGGGTGAAGTCGAACTGGCGGCTATTGAGGTCGAACCGGGCCAGGCCGAACATCTTGCTGTGGATATAGGGATCGGCCGCGTTGAACAGCGAGACATATTGGCCGGGCGTGCGCAGCGTTTCGAGCGATCCGCCAAAGCCGACATTCTCCAGCCCCGTCCCTTCGGGCCGGGCCAGGTCGATGCGGTCGGTGGCCTTCAGCGTCGCGGTGTCGATGACGATCACCTTCTCGCCAAAGGCATAGAGATATTTGCCGTCGCCCGACACCTTGAAGGCGACGCGAAAGCCGCCGATCGCCTTTTCATCATCCTTCTCGATCTCGGCGGTGCGCACCAGCTTGCCGAGCTTCAGGTCAATGACGCCGTAGAGCGGCTTGCTGACCTTGTAGCGGTCCATTTCCTTGTCGATCCTGGTGATGATCGTGTAGAAATAGCGGCCCGCCGGGTCCGCCACGCCGCCATAGAAGCGCACGCGATTGGGGCCGTCGTTCAGGCTGAACTTGCTCACCACCTGCCGGCTGGCGGCGTCGATCACCTCGATCCCGCTGGTGGTGATGGTCGACACATAGATGCGCTTGCCATCGTCCGACAGGCTCATGGCGGTCGGCAGGCCGGTGTCCAGCTTGATCTTCTGCGTGACCGCGCCCTTGCCTTCGTCAAAGACCAGCAGAACATCGGGATAGGCGCCCATGAACAGGGTCGCGGCATGGGTGGGGATGGTCGCCAGCGCGGCGAGGCCCGCCGCCAGGACAAAGCGGATTTTCTGCATCGCGCGCCTCATGGGAATACCAGGTCGAGATTGCGCCAGTCCTTGGTCGCGGTGGCGCAGTTGCTGGCCCAGTCGGGCGAATAATTCACATGGTCGGGCACCTGCACCGGCCAGAAGCAGGTGACGTAGCAATCATAGATGTCGCGCTCGACCGGCTGGCACAGGCCCGCCGTGCCGCCGCCCGCATCCACTTCCCAGCCGGGCGAGAAGGACAGGGTACAGCCCATCGGCACATGCGGACGCGGCGCCTGTTGCAGGGCGACGACATCCTCCTCCATGTCGGATGGCGTGGCGCCCGACGCAGCGGCGGCCTCGATCGCCGCCTCCATCTGCGTCACGGCGTCGTCGATCCGCCGCGCCTTTTTGTTGATGGCACGAAGATGCTTCATGACAGCCCCTTTCGTTCAGCGAAATGCCCGAGGAAGCCGGGGTTCTTCACCGCCAACTCGCCATAGATATGCAGGCAGGTGTCGGTCCATTGCCGGATCCAGTCGCAATAATGGAGATTGGCGTGACCGGTGTCGCCATAGCGGACGAACGCTTCATGGTGGCAGCCGCCGGCGCAGAGCGGCCGCGACCAGCAGCTCTGGCAATCATATTTGGCGCCGACATGGCCCCGGCTCAGGAAATCGCCCTGCTTGGCCCGGTCGATGCCGCTCGACACATGGCCCATCACATGGGTGTCCGCGTCGGTGAAGCGGTGACAGGGCGACAGGTCGCCCGACGGGCTGACCCCCATCAGCCCCATGCCCGCGCCGCAGGGATGCGATTTGTTGACGCCCGAAATCAGCTCGCTGATCGTCTCGCTGACATTGGTGAAGCCATGCATTTCCCCTCGCAGCGCATATTCCAGCCATTCGCGCGCCAGCAGGTTGAACTGCGCCAGCACGTAGTCCATGCCGTCGGCATCGATCGAATAGGCCCGCGTTTCCCCCGTGGTCACGGGCGCAAAGCCGACTTCGTGAAAG
Source organism: Sphingomonas sp. S-NIH.Pt3_0716 (assembly GCF_003950715.1). Lineage (NCBI taxonomy): Bacteria > Pseudomonadati > Pseudomonadota > Alphaproteobacteria > Sphingomonadales > Sphingomonadaceae > Sphingomonas > Sphingomonas sp. S-NIH.Pt3_0716. The sequence goes on from NZ_QLJK01000011.1 coordinate 42,142, forward strand.
CCCAGATCATCCTTCAGATGGCGGAAGATGCGCACGACATCGGTCACGCCTTCGGTCAGGGTGACGCGCGCGGTGACGGCACGGGTGCGATGATGGGCGATCAGCGTGCGCAGCCGCGGCTCGATCACCGCATAGCTGCCCTTGCCATTCTTGTAGACGCGATGCTTGTCCTGCAACTCCGGCGGACCGTCCATCGACACGGTGACGCCGACCCGGTTGTCCGACAGGAAGGTGACGATTTCCGGCGTCAGCAAGGTCGCATTGGTGGTGAGGCTATAGGTGATCCCCTTGCCTGCCGCCGCCGTCGCGCCATTGGCATAATCCACCACATCGCGCAGAAGCTTGAAATTCATCAAGGTTTCGCCGCCGAAGAAGGTGATGTGGACCGACGGGCGATGGGCCGCTTCCGCGATCAGCAGGTCGACCGACGCCTTCGCCGTCTCCAGCGTCATATATTTGGGCTTGCCGGCCGGCGTCGCGATCTTGTCCGCGCCGAACTCATAGCAATAGGTGCAGGCAAGGTTGCACTGGTTGGTGATGTTCAGCACCAGCGCCTGGAGCGGAAAATCGGCCGGCGGCGCTTCGGGCACCGACACCGGCGCCGCGCCCAGATGGATCAGTTGCACCGCGCGCAATTCGCGCACCAGCACCTCGGCTTCGGCCAGGTCGCCGTCTTCGCCCGCCAGTTCGCGGACCAGCGCGGCATGGCTCAGTTCCTGGCCGTCGAGCCGGTCCAGCACCGCCTGCACCTGCGCATCGATCTCGAAGATCGCGCCGGCGCTCACCAGATAGACGAAGTCGCTGCCGCCGGCGGCAAAGCCATGATATTCGGCGCGGCGATAGGCAGGGGCCTGCATGACGGTCATCGCGACACCTCCGGCTGGTCGAAGCGCTGATACATGGGCACGGTCACGACCAGATAGGACCGCGCGCTCAGGGGCTTGCCGAACTTGTCCTTTTCCGCCTTTGCCGTGGCGACGACCCAGACCTCGCCATAATTGTTGCGGCTGAACCGGCGTTCGGGATTGGGGCCTTCCAGCCCCGGCGTGAAAAAGGCGGTGGGGCTCAGCGCGCCCACATATTTCATGTCGTCATCATAATAGACCGACATGAATTCCTGCATCGACCAGGTCGCGTCGACCGGTCCGATGGCGACATCGTCGCTCGTGTTCGGCTTGCCATCCAGGCCGTTGTCGTAACCGATCGCCTCGAACTGCTGGTATCCCTTGGCGAACTTGGTGCCCCCAAGCCGGGCCAGGCTCGTTTCCGGCGTGACCTTGAGATAATCGACCTTGCGATAGACCGGGAACGCCTTTTCCAGCACCGCGCCGCCAATGCCGACATCGCGCTGGCCGGCGGGCGCGCTTGCCGCGACATCGACGCTCAGCACCGCCTTGCCCGGCGTCGCCGACACGACCCTGGCGACGGTGACGCCCGCGCCCAGATCGACATCCGCCGCCGTCAGCGAGGCCGGCAGATTATGCCCCCAGATGGTGACGTCGACGCCCTTCGTCCCGGCCTTCACCGCGCCCGGCGTCACCGCCAGAATCGCGGGCGCGGCGGTCGCGCGGACCAGTTTCACATCATAGCCGAATTCCTGATATTCGCCCCAGAACCATCGCCCTTCGGCGCGCTGCTGATCGGGCGCGAACCACATCGTCTCGCGCGCCGGACTGCCCAGATCATCGGGCTTGCCCGGCGCCGCGCCGCCCCTGGACGAGCCGCGCCAGCTATAGCCGGAATAGACAAGACCGGTGCCGCTGCGGCTGATAGTCGCGCCATTGGCGAGCGAGGTGAGCGACGCACTGGTCTTGAACTCGTCGGCCGCCGCGCCCGGCGCCACCGTCATCGTGCCGACGAAGCGGCCCTGCCCCGGCACCGACGCCACAACCAGCCAGTCGCCCGCCAGCCGCGGCGCGCGCAGGCGCGAGCTCCAGGCGGCCCATTCGGGCGTATGCAGCCCCGCCACCTTGGGCAGGTAAGTCAGCGCATATTCGCCGCGCGTCATCTTGTCCTTGGGGTCGCGGCCGGCGGCCTGCTCGCTATCCTCGGCCGGACGGCGATATTGGGCGTCGGCCTGCGAATAGAGGGCGACGTGCAGATCCTGCAGCGTCTTCCATTCCAGCTTCGACCGGCGCCAGGACAAGGGCTGGGCAAAGGCATGGCAACTGGCACAGGCGCCGCGCATCGTCTCGTTCGGCAGCACTTCGTCGACGATCCGCTTTTCGGGCAGATACATGACCGGCCGCGCCTCCTCCGGCGCCAGCCCGTGCGAGGCGGACAGCGACTTGATGACCGCGCGCGATTCCTCGGGAGTAATGGGGAGGCCATTCAGCCGCACCATCCGCTTGATTGCCTGTGCCCAGCCTTCCGGCGTGGTGCGCACCCAACTGATGCGGGACAGGTTGCCCTTGGCATCGGGCGCGTGACAGCTGCCGCATTTTTCCTGGACCAGCGGATCGGTGACGGGGATGCCCTCCTCCGTCTCCTTCATCGTCGCGCCGTCGGGACCGCCATCGGCCTGCGCGAGCACGACCGACGCAGAGAACAACGCCAACAGACCGAACTTCACCGGAAGCTGCTTCACCCTGATGTCCCCCTTTGGCGTCCGGTCTTTTGCCCTGGACGCGGCCCAATCTCAGGCGGGGGCTTTTTTGCCCCTCTGACCGGCATGACGGATGACGCCATGTCGATCCGCCATCAGATTCTTGACGATCATCAAGATTTTTCAGGCCAAGTAAAGAGGGGTTGGAAAACAGGGTTTAGGCGAACATTTCCGGCACGATCGGCAGGGTGCGGATGCGCTTGCCGGTGGCCGCGTGCAGCGCATTGACCAGCGCCGGGATCACCGGCGGCAGCGCCGGCTCGCCCATGCCGGTCGGCGGATAATCGGTCTTCACGAACTCGACGATGATCTGCGGCGTATCGGGGATGCGCTGCAACGGATGGGTGTCGAAATTGGCCTGTTCAACCGCACCGGCCACCTGGGTGATCTTCTGCCCGGCCAGCGCCTGCCCCAGCCCCTCGATCACCGATCCCTGCGCCTGATGCAGCGCGTTCATCGGGTTGATGATCTGGCTGCCGACGTCGCCCGCGACCCACACGGTCGCGACCTTGGGCATACCATCGACCAGCGCCACCTCCAGCACCTCGGCGAAATAGCCCATATGGCTATAGTAAAAGGCGAAGCCCTTGCCCCGCCCCTTGGGCAATTTCCCGCGATCGGCCCAGCCGCTCATCGCCACCACCTTCTCGATCACGCCCCTGGCGCGGCCGGTGACGAAGGGCGGCGCATTGGGACCGCGCGGCAATTCGCGCGGTTCGCCCAGCAATTCCAGCATCAGCGTCGGCAGATCCTTGCCCGCCGCCTGCGCCACTTCGTCCAGGAAAGCCTGGGTGACGAAGGCCAGCGCGTTGGAGCCGGGCGCGCGCAGCCAACCGGTCGGCATGTTGGTGGCAAGGAAACTCTGTTCCAGCAGCACGGTGTCGATCAGGCCGGCGGGAATTTCGGTCGCCGGCATCTCGGCCGACCGCACCGGCTTGCTATCCTTGCCGAAGGTCACGAAATGATCGTGGAAGGCGGTCAGCTTGCCCGCCTTGTCCAGCGCCGCACGGAAGCCGTGCCAGCCAGCCGGGCGGTAGAAGTCGCGCTGCATATCCTGCTGCCGGTTATAGAGCAGCTTCACCGGCACGCCCGGCAATTGCGCCGCGATCGCCGCCGCCTGCACCATATAGTCGTTCATCAGCCGCCGGCCGAAACCGCCGCCGATACGGGTGAAATTGATGCGGATCTTTTCCGGCGGCATGTTCAGCGCCTTGGCCACCAACCCGCGCCCGCTTTCCGGATTCTGCGTCGGCGCCCAGATCTCGATCGCGCCATCCTTGAACAGAGCGGTGCAGTTCTGCGGCTCCAGCGTGCCATGCGCCAGGAAGGGATAATCATATTGCGCACTGACCGTCTTCGCCGCCCCGGCAAAGGCGGCATCCACATCACCCGCGCGGACGATATCGCCATCGGCCTTGCCCTTCAGCCGTTCCGCCGCCTGCGTCGCATAGCCTTCAGTCGAAAAGCCGCTGACGGCGGTCATATCCCATTCGATCTTCAGCGCCTCGCGCGCCTGGTTGGCGCTCCACCAGCTGGTAGACAGGATCGCAACGCCGTCGAACAAGGATTCCGGCGTGCCGTCGCCCTTGATCGTCAGCACATGGGCCACACCGGGCAGCGCCTTCACTTCGTCCAGATTGCCCGATTTGAACGTACCGCCAAAGGCCGGGCAGGTTTCCAGCACGGCATAGAGCATGCCGGGCAGCTTGAAATCGATCCCGAACAATGGCTTGCCCGCCACGATCGCGGGCGTATCCACGCCGCCGATCGACTGGCCGATGATGCGGAAATCCTTGGGGTCTTTCAGCGTCAATGTCGCCGGATCGGGCGCGGGCTGCTGCGCCGCAGCGGCGCCGAGCGCGGCATAGCTGATGCTCCTGCCCGACGCCGGATCGCTCACCTTGCCGCTGCCGGTCTTCAGCGTCGCGGGCGCCACGCCCCATAGCTGCGCCGCCGCCGCGACCAGCATCGCGCGCGCTGCCGCCCCGGCCTTGCGCGTCGGCAGCCATTCGCGCGGCGTCGTGCGACTGCCGCCGGCCGTCTGCCCGCCGAATATCTTCTGGTCGGCATGGGTCTGCTCGATCGTCACCTGCGCCCAGTCGACGTCCAGTTCCTCGGCGATCAGCATCGGCAGCATGGTCTTGGCGCCCTGCCCGATCTCGGCATTTTTCGCGCCGATGATGACGCGATTGTCGGGCAGGATGCGCACGAAGGCGGTCAATATCTGCGGCGCGCCCTCGGCCGCGCCGGCCAGCGGAATGTTGAGGTCGAACAGCAAGCCACCGCCCGCAACCAGCGAGGCGCTCAGGAAGCGGCGGCGCGACAGGATCGGCGCGTTCATGCCTTCGCTCCCGCTCTGGCCGCATCCTTGATCGCGGCGCGGATGCGAACATAGGTGGAGCAGCGGCAAAGATTGCCCATCATCGCCGCGTCAATATCCTCGTCACTGGGATCGGGCGTGGTCGCCAGCAGCGCGCTCGCGCTCATGATCTGCCCGGCCTGGCAATAGCCGCATTGCGGCACGTCCAGCTTGACCCAGGCGTCCGATATCCGCTTGCCCGCATCGCTCTGCGCCACCGCCTCGATCGTGGTGATCGCCATGCCCTGCGCCTCGCCGATCGGCGTCTGGCAGGCGCGCGCCGGGCTGCCGTCGATATGCACGGTGCAGGCGCCGCACAGCCCCGCGCCACAACCGAACTTGGTGCCGACCATGTCCAGATCCTCGCGCAGCGCCCACAGCAAAGGCTTGGCCGGATCGGCCTCCACCGATCGTGTCTGTCCATTGACCTTGAGACTGATCGCCATCGCCCTACCCCCGCTCAACCTTTGATTGTCGCGTGCAAAGTAGATGGCAGAAAGGCACGGCCTGTCCAGAGGCTTCGAGGAGAGCTACCCAAGCCCCGGAAAAGCGATCGCTTTCGCAAGGCCCGGCTTGACTTGGCGCCCGCGCGCCTGTCTCTCCCTGTCCATCCCCATTCGCGACAGGAATTGCCATGACCGTCCGTATCTCGCTCGCGCTGCTCCTTGCCCTCGGCGCCTCCGCCCCGATTCTGGCCCAAGCCCCAACCAAGTCCCCAACCACGGCGCCCGCATCGGCGACCGCTCAGGAAGACAAGGCACTGCTCGCCTTCCTCGACCAGGCGTTCGACCAGCAACTGGCGCTCAGCCCGGAATCGATGACCAGCCTTGGCCTCAAGACCGACTATGGCAAGCTGGACGATTATAGCGAACGGGCCGACGCCCGCAGCCTGGCGCTGCAGGAACAGCAGCTTGCGCAGCTGCATCGCCGCTTCTCGCCCGAACGCCTCGGCCCCTCGGCGCGGCTCAGCTATCGTCTGTTCGAAGCGCAGGTGGCGACATCGAAGCAGCAGGCGCCCTTTGCCAAATATGCCTTACCCGTGTCCACCAATGGCAGCCCGGCGGGCAATATCCCGGTCTTCCTGATCAACGAACATCGCGTCGACAGCGTCGCCGATGCCCAGGCCTATATTGCCCGCCTGCGCGACAGCGAGCGGGTGATGAACGAGGTCGCGACCAAGATGCGCGACCAGGCGGCACAGGGCATCGTCCCGCCGAAAATGGTGTTCGCCCCCGCCCGCGCCGACGCGAAGAAGGTGATCAGCGGCGCCCCCTTCGATCAGGGGCCGGACTCCACCCTGTTCGCCGATTTCAAGAAGAAGGTCGGCGCGCTCAAGGCATCGGAGGCGGAGAAGGCCAAGCTGATCGCGGACGCACAGGCCGCGCTGACCGGCCCCTTCGCCAAGGGCTTCCAGACCCTGTTCGCCGCGCTCGATGCGATCGAGCCCAAGGCCAAGGGCAATGACGGCGCCTGGAGCCTGCCGGGCGGCGAGGCCTATTATAACGCCCGCCTCGCCTTCTACACCACCACCAGCCTCAACGCCGACCAGATCCACCAGATCGGCCTCGATCAGGTGAAGGCGATCCGGGCGGAGATGGAGGCGGTGAAGGCGCGGATCGGCTTTGCCGGATCGCTGACCGATTTCTTCCAGGCGCTGCGCACCGATCCCAAGTTCAAATATCCCAATGATGCCGCCGGCCGCGAAGCCTATCTGGCGGACGCCCGCGCCGCCATCGCCCAGACCATGGACGCCGCGCCGCGCTTCTTCCGCGTCCTGCCCAAGGCGAAGCTGGAGGTGCGCGCGGTCGAGGCCTGGCGGCAGGAAACCGCCTCGGTCGCCTTCTACAACCAGCCCGCGCCGGACGGATCGCGCCCCGGCATCTTCTACGTCAACCTCGCCGACATGAATCAGGTGCAAAAGCCCCAGGTCGCGGCGATCGCCCATCATGAAGGCGCGCCGGGCCATCATTTCCAGATCGCCCGCGCGCAGGAACTGCCCGACCTGCCCAAATTCCGCCGCTTCGGCTATTATGGCGCCTATACCGAAGGCTGGGGCCTCTATAGCGAGCGCCTGGCCAAGGAAATGGGCGCCTATCGCGATCCCTATTCGGAATTCGGCATGCTCTCGCTGCAGATGTGGCGCGCGATCCGCCTGGTCACCGACACCGGCCTGCATGCCAAGCGCTGGACGCGCGAACAGGCGATCCAGTATTTCCGCGACAATGCGCCCCTGTCGGAACGCGACATCGTCAAGGAAGTCGATCGCTACATCAACAATCCGGGCCAGGCGACCAGCTACATGATCGGCCAGATCCGTATCGCCCAGTTGCGCAAGGACGCCGAACAGGCGCTAGGCGCGAAGTTCGACATTCGCGACTTCCATGAAGTGGTGCTGGCCAATGGCGCCCTGCCGCTCGACGTGCTGGGCGAACAGGTCCAGGCCTATATCGCCGCCGCCAAGGCCAAGGGCTGAGCCGCCCTACGCACCCGGTTGCGCGCATGCACAGCCCCTCTGCGCTCAATGGCTTGGATGGGTGGAAACAAGGCATAGCCCCTCCCTTCTAGGGAGGGGTTGGGGTGGGTTGCGAGCGCAGCGAGCTTCTGCCCTATCGACCGTAGACTGCCGCTACGCGGCGCACCCACCCCCGGCCCCTCCCTGGAAGGGAGGGGAGTAGGAAACAGCCGCTTCTGGCCATCCCCAGACCATCCCCCGCTACACCGGCAGCACGAACTCCACCGGCGCGGTGAATTCGATGCGGTCGCCGGATATGTCGGATGGGGCCTTGGGATAGGGCGAGGCGCGGTGCAGCATGGCGGCAGCCTCCTCGTCGAGCGAGGCGCGGCCGGAACTGCTGATCACCCGCCCTTCGATCAGCATGCCGGCGCGGTCGATCACGAAGCGGACCTTCACCACCCCTTCCTCATGCCGCATCTTGGCGCGGCGGGGATAAATTTTGTGGGCATAGAGCCAGGAGCGGACCCGCGCGGCATAGGCGCGGCTGTTGCCGGCCGGGGCATTGGCGTCCAGTCCGTCGGCAATGCCGCGCCGGGCCGGCGGCGCGCCGGCGCTGGCGGCCATGACCGGCGCCGCCCTGGCCGCGGCCTGCGGCGACGGCGCCGCTGCGGCCGCCGGCGTGGACGGAGCAGCCGGCGCCACCGCGACGGGCAGCGACAATGCGGAAGGGATCGCCACCATCGGCGGCGGCACCGGCTGCGGCGGACTGACTGGCGTGGGGGGCGGCGCCTGCGTCGGCACCGGGGCTTCGGGCTGCGCCGTCGCCTCCGCCGCCTCGGCCTGCTCCGCCCCCTGCTCCACGCCCTTCAGCGCCGCCAGCGACATGACGGTCAGTGCAGCCCCCTCCTCGCGCTTCGGCGCGCGGCCCATGCCCAGGTTCAGCAGCGCCGCGATCAGCAGCGCGTTGATCCCGAGCGAGGCCGCCGCCGGCCCCGTGACGCGAAAGGGACGCCGCACGCCCGTCATGGCGTCAGAAGGTATTCGCTACGGTGAAGCGGAAGCTCTGTCCCTCGGCGGCGAGCGACGACAGATGGCGGCGATATTGCTTGTCGAAGATATTATCCATGGCGATGCGGAATTCGAAGCCCTTGGCCACGCCACCCTGCGGCTTGAAGGCGAAGAACAGGTTGTGGACGCTGTAGCCCGGCGTCGCCAGGCCCGACCCGGCCGAGGCAAAGCTGCCCGGCGTCACCTTGTCCTGCCGCTCGGCAAATTCGCCGGTCCAGCCGCCCGACAGGCCGCTCGCCACATCATTATAACCCAGCGTCAGGCGATAGTCGTTCGCCGGGATGGTGTTGAGATAATCGCCGGTCAGCCGGTTCTTGCCATCGATGAAGCTGGCATTGCCGCGCGCATAGAAGCCGCCCATGCCATATTCGGCTTCCAGCTCGATGCCCTTGAAGCGCGAGCGGTTGATATTCTGGAAATAGGGCGTGCCCGCCGCGGCCGAGACGTTGACGATCAGATCCTTGACGTCGTTCTGGAACAGGGTGGTCTTCGCGCGGAAACGGTCATTCTTGCCCAGCATATCGTCGAAGGACAGAGTGAAGCCAGCTTCATAATTGTCCGATTTCTCGGGCTTCAGGTCCGGATTGTTCGGTCTGGTCGCACTGCGGGTGAAGATTTCGTCGATATTGGGCATGCGCACGGTGCGCGCGACCGACCCGAACAGGCCGAACCAGGGCGTGATATTGTAGAGCGCCGCGAGCTTGGGCGACACGCCGCTATCCTTTACCTTGTCGGTCAGGACGGTGCCGCCGACCACCGTGTCGCCCGGCGTCAGGCGGGTCCAGTCGACGCGCACGCCAGGCATGATGGTCAGCTTGTCGGACCAGACGATCTCCAGCTGACCGAACAGGCCATAACGGTCCATGTCGCCTTCGGGATGGGTGCCCGCGCCCGGCGTCACCGTGCCGTCGAAATTGACGCGCGGGTTGCGCCGTTCCTGCGTGCTCCACTGGCCGCCCAGGATCAGGAAGGTCGTCCAGTCGCCGCCCATGGCGAACTCGCTGGTATTCTGGACCTTGGCCTGCCAGCTTTCATAGGAGAAATCGGAATATTCCAGGTTCGCGCCCAGGAAGGTCGTCTCGGTCTGATGGACCTTGGACAGCGAATAGGCGACCTGCGCTTCGACATTGAAGAATTTGCTGCCGTCGAAATCGTTCACATAGCCCAGCACGGCGGTCTTGTCGTGAACCCGGCGGCGCATCAGCGAGCTGCCGGTGGCGGCCGAAATCTGGTCATAGACCTGCGGCGCGTCGCTGATCCAGTCCTGGTAGGACGCCCAGATCGCATGCTTCTTGTTGCCGCCGATCGCGACCCGGCCCTTGACCAGCCAGCTGTCGGATTCGGTGGCGGAGGCAGCGACGGTGTCGCCATTGCCGCTCTTGTAATCGTCGGTGCGGCGATAATTATAGCTGCCCAGCAGCTCGACGCCATCGACCGGCTCGGTCGCGACGATGCCCGACAGGGTATGGCCCTGCGCATTGGTTTCGGTCGCGCCCTTCAGGCGCACGGCCAGCTTGTCGCCGTCGCGCAGGAAGTCCGACGCATCCTTGGTGGTGAAGTTGATCACGCCCGCCAGCGCGCCCGCGCCATAGAGGGTGGAGGATGCCGGCCCGCGCAGCACCTCGACCCGCTTGTACAGTTCGGGCTCGCTGAAGAAGGCGCCCATGCGATATTGTTCGTAGAATTTGGTGACGCCATCGACCGTCATCAGGATGCGGTTGTCACTGTCGCCGATCGCCGTGCCCATGCCGCGAATGTTGAAGCCCTGGCCCAGCTGGCCGACGCCGCCCTGCACATTGACGCCCGGCATGCCTTCCAGCAGGTCGCCGATCGTCGTCGCCTGCAGCTGGTCGATATCCTCCTGGTCCAGCGCGGTCACCGCCTGCGGCGTGTCCAGCGCGACCTTCTCGACACCGGCGGAGATGATCATCCGGTCGAGCGCGAACTGCGAATCGCTCGCCACCGCAATGTCGTCGCTCTGCTCCTGGGCCATTGCCGGCAACGGCAGTGCGATCAGTGCGGTGCCCAGCAGCAGCAGGGTCTTGGACTTGGTCATGAAAAATGCCCCCGTATCATTGTTGCGGCGCATCAGGCGCCGGGTTGGCCGCTCTCTAATCGCATTAAATGCTATTGCAAGTGATTCTCACTATATATTATAGAAGAGCTAACGAAACCAAGGGGAACCCCATTGTCCAACCATCGCCGCCCGGTGAACGCCCTGTTCGCCGCCACCTTGCCTGTGCTGCTATTGGCCGGCGCCACCGCCGCTCAGGCGCATATGCCCTATGTGCTGCCGACCCTGTTCGACGCCGGAAAGGCCGACCATGTCACCGTCACCTCGGCCTTTGCCGAGGATGCCTTCGTCCCCGAAGTCGCGATGCGCGACGCCCCCTTCCACCTGGTCGCGCCGGACGGCAGTCAGGCGACGACCGGTCCGGTCACCTATCTTCGCGACCTGTCGGTGTTCGAGGCCGATCTGAAGACCGACGGCACCTATCGCATCACCACCGGCCAGCGCGCCGGGCGCAAGGGCAAGATGTTCCGCGTCGGCGATGCCTGGGTGATGCGCGGCGAGGGCGGCGATCCCAAGCCCGGCGCGCAGGAGGTCGAGGTGCAGAGCATGACGCTGGCCGACGCCTATGTCACCCGCGGCCAGACGACGCAGGCGGCGCTCAAGCCCAGTGGCACGGGCCTCGAAATCCAGCCGGTCACCCATCCCAACGCCATCGTGTCGGGCAGCGATGCCAGCTTCGTGCTGCTGTTCGACGGCAAGCCCCTGCCCGCGACGCAGGTCACCCTGTTCCGCAGCGCCGGCGTGCATGACGGCCGCAAGGTCGCGACCGAGACCAAGAGCGACGCACAGGGCCGCTTCAGCCTGAAGCCGGACGATGCCGGCACCTACCTGATCCTGGTCCGCCATCGCGGCGCCGCCCCGGCCGGGTCGGAAACACCCTATCGCAGCTACACCTACACGCTGGCGTTCGACGCCGCCTGATATTCCGGAGACGCACCATGAACACCCGTTCCATCCTGATCGCCGCCGTCGTTGCCGCCGCCGGCACGCCCGCCTTCGCCGCCCCGCATGAAGGCGGCGCCTTCGTCCATGACTATGACAGCGACCATGACGGCCAGGTCACCCGCGCCGAATTCGACGCCGTGCGCGTCACCCGTTTCAAGGCGACCGATGCCAATGGCGATGGCTGGGTGTCGGAGGAGGAATATGTCGGCGAATATGCCGCCCGCCTCGAAAAGCAGCTCGCCCAATCGAGCCTGACCGAAGAGAAGAAGACCGAGGAGCGCCAGCGCCAGATCCGCCAGGCCCATGTCCGCTTCAACGTCCTCGACAAGGACAAGGACGGCAAGATGGCCCAGGCCGAATATGACGCATCGGGCGCGCGTGCCTTTGCCGAGCAGGACGCCGACAAGGACGGTATCGTCACCGCCGCCGACGTGCAGGCGACCAACGCCCGCATGGCCGCCATGCGCGCCAAGACCGATAGCTGATACAAAGAAGGACCGGGGTTGCCGGTCCTCACGGAGCTTACCAGGGAAGGGGCCGGGCCGTGCAGACCCGGCCCCTTTCGCATGCGCACCCGCGCTCAAGTCACCTTCGTCATCCCGGACTTGATCCGGGATCCATTCAGCGCTTCCTTGCAGGTATAGCGCCGAAGGGATTCTGACTTTCGTCAGGATGGCGGAAGATAGTCGAGCAGCCGGAAAGCGCTCCTTCAGGCCCAGTTGAAGGGCAAGGGCGCCTCGCGGAAGGCGAAGCGGTCGAGATGGTCGGCGACGACCTGCTTGAACTTCTCGACATCGGCGTCGGCATTGGGTTCCAGCACCACGGTCAGCAGCTCGGCATCGGCGCTCATGTGGATCGGCCCCATCGGAAAGGCGATCTCGCCCTTGTCCGCGTCGAAGCTGGTCTCGAACTTGTGGCTCCAATGCTTGCACAGCTGCTGCAGGTAACGGCTGCCATGGGTGGTCGGCACGGTGGCGGTCAGCGTCATGGGGTCAGAGCCTTTCGATCTTGCTGGCGGCCTCGTCGATCAGGGCCGCGACATCGAACATGGTTTGGGAATCGGCGCCTTCCTTTTCAAGCCGATGCTGGATCGCCACGCGCATATTCTGCAGCGCGCGGCGGACCGGCGCGGCATCATTACGTTCGGCCTTGCGGGCCAGATGCGCCAGCTTCTCCATCACCTCGGCAACGCCGGCCTCATGCTCGGCCAAATGGGCGGTGCCCGCGTCGGTGATGGCGAACAGCTTGCGGCTGCCTTCGCCGGGCTGCTCGGCGATCAGGTCCATGTCGGCCAGCAGGGTCAGGGTCGGATAGACGACGCCCGGACTGGGCGCATAGACAGACCCCGACAGGCTCTCGATCTCGCGGATCAGGTCATAGCCGTGGCGCGGCGCATCGGCGATCAGCTTGAGCAGGATGAGCTTGAGCGCATCATTGCCGAACAGCCGACGGCGCCCGCCGCCACGCCCGCCCCGGCCACCGCCGAAGGGACCGTCACCAAAGCCGTCCTCACCGAACGGACCGCCCCGGCCCCCGGCCCGACCACCGCCGAAACCGCGCCCGAAGCCCTCGGGACCAAAGCCGCCCGGTCCGAAGAAGCGGCCATGGCCGCGTTCACCGCGATGGCCCAAGCCGCGCGGGTCGAAACCACGATCGACCATGGCGTCATCCATGTGCCGGCCCGGCCGGCAACCCCGGCGCCCAGCGCCGCGATCGGAATGGGAAAAATGCATATTCTCTCTTTCAAAATGCTTCATGATGCATTGTGATATATCTTAAAAATCACCAACGTCAATACATGAGATATATCTTTATGCATCTTATGATAGAGACACCCACCCGAAACGCCGGAAAATCGGGCTTATCACCTCAGGGTATAAGCATTATGCAGAATGTGATTGTTCTTGCGATCGATTGTCGTTAGCAGCCCTGCCCAACATGGATCAGGGGATCGCGATGCTGCATCATATCGAAATTCGTCACTCTGCAATCGCGCTGGCGGCGCTGACCATCGCCCTCGCATCGCCAGCCATGGCGCAGCAGGCCGAGGCCGACGCTGACACCAAGGGCGCCGAATCGATCGTCGTCACCGCGGCCCGCTCGATCCTGCCGCCCAATGCGCTGCCGCTGACGATCGACCTGATCGACAAGCAGATGCTCGACCAGCAGATCGCGATCTCCGGCTCGGTCACCGATGCCATCTCCACCCTCACCCCCAGCTTCTCGCCGACTCGCGGCAAGCTGTCGGGCGCGGGCGAAACGCTGCGCGGCCGCTCGCCGCTCTACGCCATCAACGGCATCCCCCAGTCGACTCCGCTGCGCGATGGCAGCCGCGACGGCTTCACCATCGACGGCTTCTTCATCGACCGGGTCGAACTCATCTATGGCTCCAACGCGCTGCAGGGGATTGGCGGCACCGGCGGCATCGTCAACCAGGTGACGGTCGGCGCGCCCAAGCAGGAGGGCATCAGCGGCCGGGTGCTGCTGCAGGGATCGGCCAGCGACGATTTCGACGGCGACGGTTTCGGCGGCAAGGCGGCCGGACTGGTCCAGTATAAGGCTGGCGCTTTCGATGCCACGGTCGGCGCCTCCTATGAAAAGCGCGGCGCCTTCTATGATGCGCGCAACCGCCGCATCGGCATCAACCTGACCCAGGGCGAGACCCAGGCGTCGCAGACCACCGACATCTTCGCGCGGCTGGGCTATGCCGTGGGCGATACCGGCCGGCTCGACCTGATCCTCAATCGCTATGAGTTGAAGGGCGATGGCGATTATGTCCCGCTCGCCGGCAGCCGCGCAAACGGCCTCCCCACCACCGCGGTCAAGGGCGACGCCCCCGGCACGCCAGGATCGAACCGCACCGAAAGCGCATCCCTCTCCTACACCGACAGCGATGTCGCCGGCGGCAACCTCGTCACCCAGCTTTTCTTCAACCGCAGCCGCGACATTTTCGGCGGCGAATTTGCCGCGATCGCGACCTTCCAGGATCCCGCCATCGCGCCGGTCGGCACCCTGTTCGACCAGTCGCAGAACCGGTCGCGCAAGATCGGCGGCAAGATCAGCTATGAACGCGCCCTGCCCGGTTTCGAGGCGCTGACCACCACGGTCGGCCTCGACGTCCTGTTCGACAAGACGGAACAGCGGCTGATGGTCACCGGCCGCACCTGGGTGCCGCCCAGCGACTTCCGTTCCATCGCGCCCTTCGCCCAGGCCAATCTCAAGATCGCCGACGGGCTGGTCCGCGTCGCCGGCGGCGTGCGCTGGGAAAATGTGCAGGTGAAGATCGACGATTTCCACACCCTCGCCTCCACCACCGCGCCCAATTATGGCGGCGTCGACGTCGATGGCGGCAAGCCCAAATTCTCCGACGCGCTGCTGAACGGCGGCCTCATCTTCGAGCCGCTTGAGGGCATTCGTGCCTATGCCAGCTATGCCGAAGGCTTCACCATGCCCGATGTCGGCCGCGTCACCCGGTCGATCGGCGTCGCGGGCGTCGACCTCGACGATTATCTCGACATCAGCCCGATCGTCTCCAACAACCGCGAGATCGGGCTGGAGGTGAAGCGCGGCCCGATCGACGCCAGCGCCACCTATTTCTGGTCGTCCAGCGACAAGGGCCAGATATTGATCGCGCAGGGCGACGGCATCTTCACCGTGCAGCGCCAGCGGGTCGAGATCGAAGGGCTGGAAATCAACCTGGGTGTGCAGACGCCGCTGCCGGGGCTCAAGCTCTCCACCGGCTATGCCCATCTCAAGGGCCGCTATGACA
The DNA here is from genome assembly GCF_003950715.1 of Sphingomonas sp. S-NIH.Pt3_0716. Classification (NCBI taxonomy): domain Bacteria; kingdom Pseudomonadati; phylum Pseudomonadota; class Alphaproteobacteria; order Sphingomonadales; family Sphingomonadaceae; genus Sphingomonas; species Sphingomonas sp. S-NIH.Pt3_0716. The sequence goes on from NZ_QLJK01000011.1 coordinate 57,417, forward strand.
GCGACAGCGCCAATCCCGACGGCATCGTCGATACAGATCTGGACGGCACCAACATCTCGCCCGATCGCCTGAACGTCGCCGCCGACTATCGCCATGGCGCCATCTCGGCGCGGCTGCAGACCCAATATTATCTGTCGCGCAATTTCCATGGCAAGGCGAACCCGGACCGGCGCAACAATTTCGGCGGCTATGCCGTCACCGACGCCTATCTCCGCTATGACACCGCATCACTGGGCGGCGTCTATCTCAGCGTCCAGAATCTGTTCGATAAATTCTATATCGACTATAATAGCGACACGCGCCTGCCCAACGACAATCTGGCCTTCTTCGCCGGTCGCGGGCGGCTCTTCACCCTGGGCTGGGATTATCGGTTCTGATCATAAGCGGGCGGGCCACAGCCCGCCCGTTCAGGGCATCAGAGCGACGCGAAATCGATCGGCGCGTGCCGGTCGAGCGTGCGGCTCTGATCCTCCAGCGGATATTTGAGGCCGCTGGCGCAGTTGAACAGCACCGCGCGTTCATCCCGCCCGATCAGCCCCTCGTCCAGCGCTCGGCTGTAGGCCGCCAGCGTCGCCCCACCCTCGGGACAGAGCAGCAGGCCGTCGTCGCGCGCCACATCGCGCACCGCCGCCGCGATCGCCGCATCCGACACCGCCAGCGCCGCGCCGCCGCTTTCCCGCACCGCGCGCAGGATCAGGAAGTCGCCCACCGCCCTGGGCACGCGAATGCCCATGGCGATGGTCTGCGCGTCCTCCCAGCGCTCGGCAAATTCCACGCCCTGCTCGAAGGCGCGGACCATCGGCGCGCAGCCTTCGGCCTGCACCGCAAACATCTTGGGCCGCTTCGACCCGATGAAGCCGATCTTCTCCAGTTCGTCGAACGCCTTCCACATGCCGATGAGGCCGGTGCCGCCGCCGGTGGGATAGAAGATCGCGTCGGGCAGTTCCCAGCCGAGCTGCTCGGCCAGTTCCAGCCCCATCGTCTTCTTGCCCTCGATCCGATAGGGCTCCTTCAGGGTCGAGAAATCGAACCAGCCGCGTTCCATGACGCCCTGACCGACGATCGCGCCGCAATCGTCGATATAGCCGTTGACGCGATAGACCCGTGCGCCCTGCGCCGCGATCTCGCGCACATTCACTTCGGGCGTATCGGCCGGGCAGAAGATCACCGACTCCATGCCGGCGACCGCGGCATAGGCGGCCAGCGCCGCGCCGGCATTGCCATTGGTCGGCATCGCCACCTGGGTCACGCCCAGTTCCTTGGCCATGGAAACCGCCATCACCAGGCCCCGCGCCTTGAACGACGCGGTCGGCAACCGCCCCTCATCCTTGGCGAGCAGTTGCGCGCCGCCCAGCCGCTTGGCCGTGCGCGGCAGCGGGATCAGCGGCGTCGCATTTTCGCCCAGGCTCACGATGTTGCTGGTCTGGCGCACCGGCAGCAATTCGCGCCAGCGCCACAGGTCCATCGGCCGGCTGCTGAGCGCTTCCTTGGTCAGCGTAGCCCGCACGCCGTCCAGATCATAGCGCACCAGCAGCGGCTTGCCCGCCGCCGACAGCCCATGCAGCCGATCCGCCTCATAACGCTCGCCGGTCAGCGAACATTCGAGATGGGTGACAAAGGTCGGACGATCGGTGGTGAGGTTGAGGTCGTGGATCAAAAGGGCCTCCGTTCGGGCAAGGATTCGGTGCGTTCGCGGCCCCACGGGGGACCCTGACCGATCCAGCCCGAACGGGGCGGATATTTGTCAGTCCGGCTTCTTCGCCACGCTGACCATGGCGGGGCGCAGCAAGCGGTCCTTGATGCTGTAGCCGGCCTGCATTTCCACCAGCACGGTGCCCGGCTCGGCGTCCGCCGACGGCAGTTCCATCACCGCCTGATGCTTGTTCGGGTCGAGCGGCTGGCCGACCGATTCGATCTTGGTGATGCCGTTGCGGCCGAACACCGCCTCCAGCTCGCGGCCGGTGGCTTCCAGGCCGGTCACCAGCCCCTTGAACTTATCGTCCTCGCGCAGATCGGCGGGAATGGCGGCCAGCGCCCGGCCCAGATTGTCGGCCACCGACAGCATGTCGCGGGCAAAACTGGTCGCGGCATAGGCGCGCGCGTCGGCCAGTTCCTTCTCCAGCCGGCGCCGCACATTCTGCGTGTCGGCATGGGCGTAGAGAATGTCCTGCTTGGCCGTTTCCAGCTCGGCTTCCAGCGCTGCGATACGCTCGGCATTGGCGTTTTCAGGGGCGTCCACGGGGGTCTCCTCCTCGGGCAGCTGGTCCAGGGTTTCGGTATTTTCGATAGTCTGCTTGTCTTCGCTCATCTCATCAATCTCGACAGCGTCTGTGCGGTGAAATCCACCATGGGGATCACTCGGGCATAGTTCAAGCGCGTGGGGCCGATCACGCCGACCACGCCGACGACCCGGCCGTCCCCGCCGCGATAGGGGGCGGCTATGACCGATGAACCCGAAAGGGAAAAGAGCTTGTTTTCCGAACCGATGAAGATTTTGGTCGCGCTGCCCGCCAGCGCGCTCTCCAGCAGGCGCGAAATCTCCTGCTTGCCCTCCAGCTGCTCCAGCAATTGCCGCACCCGATCCAGGTCGGCCGCCGTGCCATCGTCGATCAGATGCGCCTGCCCCCGCACGATCAGCACGGGACGGTCATCGGCGTCATGGCTCCAGATCGCGATGCCGCGCGTCACCAGCTCGCGCGCCGCGCCCTCCAGCGTGGAGCGCTCCTGCTCCATCTCGCGGGCCAGCAGGTCGCCGGCCTGGCGCAGGGTCAGCCCGCCAAAGCGCGCCGACATGAAATTGGCCGCCTCGTTCAGCATCGATGGCGTCACCCCGCGCGGCAGGTCGAGCACGCGATTCTCGATCGACCCGTCCTGCCCGACCAGCACGGCCAGCGCCTGCCGGTCATTCAAGGGCACGAAGCCGAACTGGCGCAGCACCGGCTCGCGCCGGGGCACCATGACGATGCCGGCGCAGGCGGAAAGCCCCGACAGCGTCGCCGTCGCCGCCGACAGCGCCTCCTCGATCGGCCCGCCCTCGGCCAGCCCCGCCTCGATCGCGCGGCGCTCCTCCACCGAAGGCTCGGCCGCCTGCATCATCCCATCGACGAACAGCCGCAGCCCGGTCTCGGTCGGCATCCGCCCGGCCGAGGTGTGCGGCGCGGCGAGCAGGCCCAGTTCCTCCAGATCCTGCATCACATTGCGGATCGAGGCGGCCGAGAGGCTCAGCCCCATCTTGCTGATCGTGCGCGACCCCACCGGCAATCCGGTGCCCAAATAGGAGTCCACCACCATGCGAAACACGTCGCGCGCGCGGTCATTCAGTTCGGCGATGGAGGCAGTGGCGGCCATGGCGATGATGTAGGCGGCTTTGGGCGCCGGCTCAACGGGGGAGATGGCCGTGGGTGCCCTATCCGTCATGCCGGGCCTGCCCCGGCATCCCGCTTTTCCTGGTTCAAGCAGGAAAGAAATGGCCTCCAGCTCGAAACCGGGATGGCGATGCCCGCAAATGAACGTCGACTTCCCAGTGACCGAGGGGCGAGGCTGCCAGTCCTCTTTCGGGGCTGTCGGTTCGCCACTGGGCGAATGGACTTGTGGACCACCGTCGCACCCATTGCGGACATTACTCCCAGAGCGCCTCTTGTGACCATGACGATCACTGCATACCTTCCCAGCCATATTAGAGGAGGCCAAAATGCAAAGCGTCACCTTTCGAAATCGCGATATGTATTGGGATATCGCTGCCGATATCCACTTTCCGCCCGGTTTTGATGAGAGCATAAAATACCCCGCCATTATCAGCGCGCATCCGATTGGGAGTTGCAAGGAGCAAACTTCTGGCAATGTTTATGGCCAGGCTCTTGCAAAGGAAGGCTTTGTCGTCATCGCCTTTGACCGAAGCTTTCAAGGTTCCAGCGGCGGTGAACCGCGTTCAATCGAAGATCCCACACAGGCCGTTGAGGATTTTCGCCGAGTCACCGACTATCTGGTCACGCTGCCCTATGTGGACGCGGACCGCATTGGCGTGCTGGGCATCTGCGGCGGTGGTGGCTACGCAATCAACGCTACGATGACCGAACGGCGGATCAAGGCGCTTGGCACCATCACCGCTGCGAATTACGGGCGGCTGATGCGCGGCAATTTCAGCCTTTTGAACCCGATTGGCGCACTTGACGCGATGGCCCACCAGCGCACCGCAGAAGCACGCGGCGCTGAGGTGAAGGTTGACGATTTGCTCGCGCCTTCCGTGCAGGACGCAAAGAAAATGGGCGTGACGGATATCGATCCACTGGAAGCCACGGAATATTATCGAACCCCGCGCGGGCAAAAGCCCAACGGCCTGAACCGGTCTGTTCCATCACATCAGGCCGCTGCTGTCGGATGGGACGCGTTTCACCTGGCCGAAGTGCTTCTAACCCAACCGATGTGCATCGTTGTTGGCGATAAGCCGGGCGCCTTTGGGGCATATCGCGACGGATGCGAGATAATCGAACGCGCGGCATCCAAGGACAAGGAACTGGTCGTTGTTGAAGGCTGGTCGCACTACGACCTTTATGACAAGCCGGAGCCGGTGAACATTGCGCTGGAGCATCTTGTCCCATTCTACAAGAAACATCTTGGACAGGTGCAGGTCGGTCAAAACGCAGAAGCCGAACTTATCGAAACGGCTAATTAAGTTTGAGCGACCGGTGGGGAGGCGGCGTTGTCCGCTTCCCACCGGTCGCAGTCGCTGCCCGACCCGATCGGGTCGGCAAAAAACGGTCCGCCAGCTTGAGCCCTGGATTAGTGTGACGAAGTTATCCCGAAACCCCATCATGGGTGGTTTCCAGCCATTCCCCTCCCGTGAGCGGGAGGGGGAACAGGTCAGGAAATGGATGATGCCCGCCTTCCCTTTCCTACTCGCCGCTCTTCTGATCTACCCCGCGCGATGGAACAGGCCGCTCTCACGCCCCGCTTAACAAACCTGCCCCACGCGCGAACCTGTCGCGTCGCTGTCGCGTCATTGTCGCTTCACTGTCGCGTCAGAGACGCGCGACCGTCGCGTCGGCGTGACCCACGTGTCGCGCGGCTGTCGCTTCGCTGGAGCGTGGCAGGCGCCATTCGCCGGAATCGACGCAATTTACCCCTGCGACACTGTGAACTTCGGGCTGTCGCGTCGCGGGGCGGCGGTTCAGCTGGCCGGCTTGGGCTTCAGCATCGGTTCGATGCCCAGCGTCTTGGGAATGGTGCCGATCGTCGTGCGGAGTTTCGCATAGCGGCTGTCCATGCAGCCGGACTGGAAATCGAGCCGGGTCGGTTTCGTCCCCTTGCCCCCGCCACGCATCCATTCGATCGTGTAGCTGGGCATGTCGGTGGCGAAGCGGGTGCAATTCTCGCCGTGGGCGATGCGCTTGGCCGTGCCGGTCGCCGGCTTCCACGGGGCAAGGCCGGTGCGCAGCTGGCGATATTGGGCGGCGCTGACGGTGAAGCGGGTCGGACCGGGCACGGCGGTGAAGCGTTCCGGCTCCAGCAGGCCCGAGCCATCGGGCGTGACCGTCAGCGTATAGGCGGGACAGGCGCCGAAGCAGCGGCCGGCGGTGAAGCGGATCGTGTCGCCGGCGGTCGTCGGCGGCTCCAGCTCCACCTTTTCCCGGTCGGTCACGCATCCCGCCAGCAGCATCAGCGCAACCGGCGCCATCATCATCGCTCTGTTCATGGCGCCCCTCTTATCGCAACTTTTAGCCGATGGCACTGGCAAGACATGCCGCCGAGCGCCGGACCTTGCTCGTTTCAGCCCAAAAAGGGCTGAAGCGTGAAGCAAGGTCCACATAATATCTTCGTAGAGCCTGATTCACGCCCTCGGTGGACGCGCAAAGCGCTTCCCCCTCGGACGATCAGGCTCTATGCGCAGCCACCTGACCGCTTCGAAGTAGAATATTATGCGTCCTTCCGGCCGCGCGCCCGACCAGATGCGCGACATCACCATGGAACCCGGCTTCACCATCCATGCCGAGGGCTCGTGCCTCGTCAGCTTTGGTGACACCCGCGTGCTCTGCACCGCCTCGATCGAGGAAAAGGTGCCCCCCTTCCTGCGCGGCAAGGGATCGGGCTGGGTCACGGCCGAATATGGCATGCTGCCCCGCGCCACCCACACCCGCGGCAGCCGCGAGGCGGCCAAGGGCAAGCAGTCGGGCCGCACCCAGGAAATCCAGCGGCTGATCGGCCGCTCGCTGCGCACGGTCGTGGACCTCAAGAAGCTGGGCGAGCGCCAGATCGTGATCGACTGCGACGTGATCCAGGCCGATGGCGGCACCCGCACGGCGGCGATTTCGGGCAGCTGGGTGGCGCTGCGCATCGCGGTGGACAAGCTGCTGGCGTCGGGCGCGCTCAAGGAAGACCCGATCATCCAGAAGGTCGCGGCGATCAGCTGCGGCATCTATGAAGGCACGCCGGTGCTCGACCTCGACTATGCCGAGGACAGCAATGCCGAGACCGACGCCAACCTGATCCTGACCGGCGACGGCAAGTTCGCCGAAGTGCAGGCCACGGCGGAGGGCGCCGCCTATGACGAGGAAGAGCTGCTCCGCCTGCTCCGCCTCGCCCGCATCGGCTGCGCCAAGATCTTCGCCGCGCAGGACGTGGCGACGGGTCGCTGAGCCTTTTATAAATACCGTCATGCCAGCGCAGGCTGGCATCTCTCTTTCCTTTTGCGCCCATGAAGCCGAAGAAGAAGGGAGATCCCAGCCTTCGCTGGGATGACGGAAATAATGCAGGGTAGAGCCAGATGAGCGACGACTATGGACAGGAACAGGCGATCCGCAAGCTGAAGCCCGGCAAGCTGGTGATCGCCAGCCACAATGCCGGCAAGGTGCGGGAAATCGCCGCCCTGCTCGGCCCCTACGGGATCGAGCCGATCTCCGCTGCGTCGCTCGACCTGCCTGAGCCGGAGGAGACCGGCACCACCTTCATCGCGAACGCCGAGCTGAAGGCGATGCAGGCCGCCGACCTTAGCGGCCTGCCGGCGCTGGCGGACGACAGTGGCCTGTGCGTCGAGGCGCTGAACGGCGATCCGGGCCTCTTCTCCGCCCGCTGGGCCGGGCCGGACAAGGATTTTGGGCTCGCGATGCAGAAGGTGTGGGACGGGGTCCAGGCCAAGGGGCCGGACGCCGGCCATGGCGCCCATTTCATCTGCGCCCTTGCCCTCGCCTGGCCCGACGGCCATGTCGAGGCGTTCGAGGGCCGGGTCGACGGCCTGCTGGTCTGGCCGCCGCGCGGGGCCAATGGCTTTGGCTATGACGCGATGTTCCAGCCCCTGGGCCACGACATCAGCTTCGGCGAGATGGAGCCAGATGCCAAGCACGCGATGAGCCACCGCGCCGACGCCTTCGCCCAGTTGGTGAAAGCGGTGATCTGATCGGATGGGGGCGGTCCCGGCCGCCCCTATTCCTCGCCGCCCGCCAGCACCGGCGCCGCATCCAGCGGCCCCATGCCGAACATGTTGCCGGCGGGATAATAGCGGCAGACCAGATAGTCGAAGCTGCGGCCCTCGGCCAGCGCGCAGCCAACCGACCGGGTGCCGCGCCAGATGATCTGGGTATAATGGGCGACATCCTGCCAGCGGCCGGTGGTGCTGAAATTGGGCATCTTGCCCGCCCGACGGAAATAGCGCCGTTCATTGAGGAATGCGCCGACCATCACCTCATAATCATAGAGGCCCCGGCTTCCCATCCACAGATTTTCGCCGCTCGGCACCGCGCGGGTCGCGCGCGGGCTATGGGCAAAGATGTTGGTCCGCGCCATCTGCCGCGCATAACGCGCCGCATCCGCCGCCAGCGTCCGGTCCCAGGCAAGCGGGGTCAGGCCCCAGCGGCTGCGTTCGTCATTATGCATGCCCAGGACCACGTCCTGCAGCAGCCCATCGTCGCGATCGGCCTCTTCCATGCCATATTGTTCGGCCGGGCTGGGCGCACGCCGCGCCGGCACCGCCTCTCCCTTGCCACCGAAAATCCCCAGCATCATGGCGGCCGTCGCAACGGCCAGCCCCCATTTCCACCCGCGCATCGTCTTTGTTCTTTCGACCCGATAACCCGCGCCTCTCCCCCGGCCCGGCCGGTTCGGAACGCGATGCTGCGGCTAAACGCCCGATCGTGTGAAGCAGGGATGAATAGTCCAGTACAGGCGATCGCCTGTCCACGTCACTCCGACGAAACGGGTCGCAGCGTCGCCGAATCGATATGCCAGCGCCGCTGCGCGGCCGATGCCCCGTCGACATCATTGACGCGCCGCACGACATAGGTGCCGGCAAAATGCTGGCGCGTACCATCCGCCAGCTCCGCGTCGATCGTCACCGGCACCGGCTGGTAGACGGAGCCGGCGCCCGCATCGCCCGGCGTCATCCGGCCGATCGTCACATGGGTCGTGCGGGTGGCGGCAAAGCCGGCCTGGAATTTTTCCATCGTCTGCCCTGCCGGCCCCTTCTCGCCCCACTGGCTCCAGGCGGTGCCATAGTCGCGCGCGTTGATCGCGGCATAATAACGCTGCACCACGGCCACCGCGGCCGCCATACTCTTGGGTTCGGGCGTGCATCCGGCCATCGGTTCGCCCTGGCCGTCGAACAGGGCGCAACTGCGCGCAATCTCATCCTCGATCATCGCACAGCTATTGGCGGCATTGCAGGGCGGATGGGTGGCGGGGGACACGCTGATACACAGCTTGACGCGGCGCTCGGCGGCAGCCGCGCCGATCTCGGCGGCGCAGGACAGGGGCGACATGTCGGCCTGGGTGGATTGGGGGACCGGTGCCTTGTCCGGCTGGGCGGCGTTGGCGGAGGCACTTTCGGCGGCGGCGGGCGCAGCACCCTGATTATCGGGCGTCGGGGACGGTGAACCGCACGCGGCCAGAGCCAGCAGCGCGATCGTCATGCTGATACAGGCCCATGGCCTTGTTCTTGAAACGGGCTGCATTTTTCCTCCCCCCTTTTGCCGACTGCGCTTCAAGGCATAATCGACAGAGAGGAAAAATGATCCGCCTGGGATAAGGTCTTCAGCCCTGCCAGCCGCCAAAGTCGCGGTCGAACGGGCTCATGCCATAGACATTGCCGGCCGGATAATAGCGGCAGACCAGATAATCATATTGGGCGCCCTCGCCCAGCGCGCAGCCGACCCGACGAGTGCCGCGCCAGATCATCTGGGTATAGTGGCCGACATCTTCCCAATTGCCGGTCGTGCTGACATCGGGGAAGCGGGCCTTGAACACGAAGGCACGGCGTTCGTCCATGAAGGCGTCGAGCATGGCGGTATAGCCATAGGCCCGGTGCGTCCCCATCCACAGATTTTCGCCAATTTCCTCGTCGCGTTCACCGCCGTGCGAATGGCGAAACTGGTTGGTATGCACCATCTGGCGCGCATAGCCGGCCGCATCGGCCGCCAGGCGATCGTCCCAGGCCAGCGCGGGCACGCCCAGCGACTGGCGCTCGCGATTATGCACGTCCATCACCACCTGGCGCAGCATCGCGTCGGAACGCGGCGCCGGCTGGATATTATAATAATTCCACACGTCGCGATTGACCGAAGCCGATGCCGGTGCGACCGCCCCTGCGATCATCCCGCCGAAAAGCATCAGTGCAGCCGCTAGCGGGCCGCGCTGAACGCGTCTAAAGATATGTCCACTCATGTCACCCGAAGTCCTTCTCGCCCCACCGGCTTTCACCGAGGCTCTTGGCCTATATGTTCATTGGCCATTTTGTGTTTCGAAGTGTCCTTACTGCGATTTTAACAGTCATGTGCGCGACCGGATCGACGCCGATGCGTGGCAGGCTGCGCTGCTCGCCGACCTTGCCCATGAGGCGGAAAAAACCGGCCGGCGACCGCTCCGTTCGATCTTCTTTGGCGGTGGCACGCCGTCGCTGATGCCGCCCCGCATCGCCGCTTCCCTGATCGAGGCGGCGGAAAGACATTGGGGCTTTTCCAACGACATAGAGATCACGCTTGAGGCCAACCCGAACTCGGTGGAAGCCGCGCGTTTCGGCGATCTGGCCGCCGCCGGGATCAACCGCGTGTCGCTCGGCCTGCAGGCGCTCGACAATGAGGCGCTGGCCTTCCTGGGACGCGCCCATGACGTCGATGAGGGGCTGGGCGCACTCGACACGGCTCGTCGCATTTTTGACCGGGTGAGCTTCGATCTCATCTACGCGCGCCCCGGCCAGAGCGAATCGGACTGGGAAGCGGAGCTGGCACGCGCCCTCTCCTTCGGCACCGGCCATCTGTCGCTCTATCAGTTAACGATCGAGCCGGGCACGCGCTTCGCCACGCTCGCCGCGCAGGGCAAGCTGACACCGGTCGACCCGGATCATGGCGCCACCCTTTATGAGCTGACCCAGGCGATGACCGCGCAGGCCGGCATCCCTTCCTACGAGATCAGCAACCATGCCCGGCCGGGGCAGGAAAGCCGCCATAACCTCATCTACTGGCGCTATGGCGACTATGTCGGCATTGGCCCCGGCGCCCATGGCCGCCGCGGCGGCATGGCGACATTGCGCCACAAGAAGCCGGAAAACTGGATGGGCGCGGTCGATCGCAACGGCAACGGCCTGCAACAGGAAGTGCCGCTGCAAGCCGAGGACAAGGCGCGCGAGGCGCTGCTGATGGGATTGCGGCTGGGCGAAGGGGTCGATCTGGCCCGGATCGCCGGCCTGTCGGGCCTGCCGATCGGCGCGCTGGTGGATGATCGGGCGATCGCCCGGATGAATGATCTGGGACTGGTCTGGCGAACCGGCAACCGGCTTCAGGTCAGCCCGGCGGGCATGTTGCTGCTCGACGCTATCCTGCCCGAAGTGGTGGCGGTCTAACAAGCCTCAGTCCGGGTTGCGATCGAGGTCGGCCAGTTCCTGGTCAATGTCGCGCAGTGCCTCGGCCCGATCGCTTTCCGGCATGCGGCTGGCGGCGATCTGGGCACGGGCGGCGGTCAGCCCGGCGCGCGCGGCATTGCGCCCTGCCCGTTCGGCATTGCGGGACATGCGCTCGGCATCGCGGGCGTTCAGCATGGCGATCCGCTCCGCCTTGCGGGCCTGCGCCTCGATCGCCCGCTCGCAGATGCGCACCCGGATGTTGCGGCGGCCATTGGCATCGACAAATTCGCGATGGCTGGTGACCTTGTCACCCTCGCAGCCTTCGCGCACGTCGACCACCGGCACCATGCGGGCAATCTCCGCCTCGGTCGGGATGCGATGGGTTTCGACCCGGCCATTGGCATGGGTGACGATCACCCGTCCCGGCTCGCTGCGCACCGTCACCGGCGGCACGGGCGGGACCGGCGGAACCGGGGGCACGATGTCGGCGGCCGGAACCGGCGGCACGGGCGCTGCAGGCGGCACGCGATCGGCATGGGCGACCGCCGCAGGCGCTGCCGCCGGCATAGGCGCGGCGGCGGGAACCGGCGCGGCCTGCGGCAGGGTCTCCCGCGCCGATACGGGCTGCGACACCAGGTTGGTCAGCCTGGCGAAATCGGCCTGATCGACCTTGTCGGTGATCGCCGCCATCTGCTGCGCGGCGCGGCTGCCCGATGCGGTGAGGGCCAGACCCGTGGCAACGACCATGGCGACGGCGGCCATGCCCCAGCTGATGCGCTTCAACGATGTTTCATGGCTCGAAAGCATTTTCAGCCTCCCCTTGAGCGTGGTGATGCGGGTGAGATGGCAGGCGCCGGCAAATTGGCGACCACCGGCGGCCTTCAATATGGCGCGGCCATAGGCATGGGCCTGATCCTGGCCGTAGAGCGAGAGGACGCGCGCGTCGCATGCGGTTTCCTGATCGGCGCGATAGGCGCGATAGGCGATCCAGGCGACCGGATTGCACCAGTGCAGCGCCAGCAGCAGCAGCGCGACCATGTTGGCGGCCAGATCGCCGCGCTCATGATGGGCGCGTTCATGGGCGATCGCCATATCCTGCTCCTGCGCGTCATAGCGCAGCCCGAAATCGGCCGGCAGGACAATATAGGGCCGGAAAATACCGAAGGCGAGCGGCCCCGATGCCTGCGGACTGGTGATCAGGCGGATGCGCCCTTCCTCGCCCAGCGGCGTCGATCCGGCCAATATATCGCGACGAAACCGGGCATAGCCGATCGCCTGCACGACCAGGAACAGGACGACGCCCAGCGCCCACAGGCCAATCGCCATTTCCAGCCAGGGGATGCTTGTCGCTGCGGCCTGTGCCGCGGGCGATGGCGCAATCTCCAGCAGCGCCGGCAGGCCCGCCTGGTCCACGACATTATGCAGCGGCGAAGGCGCGGCGACCTCGCGCGGAAGCGTTGGCAACAGCATCCGGGCCAGCGGCAGCAGCCACAGCCAATAGGCCGCCCCCGCCCCCAGCCAGCGCGCCACCGGGCGTCGCAACATCATCACCATCGCCATCAGCAGGGTCGTGGCGATCAGCGTTTCGGCCATCCAGACGCTCATGATTTCAACCCCTTCAGGATTTCCTCAAGCTCCGCGATATCATCCGCGCTCAACTGGTCCTGGCTCGCCAGCTGGGCGACCAGGGGAGAGACGCGACCGCCGAACAGGCGATTGACCAGCCGTCCGGACTCGCTCGCCACATAATCTTCGCGCGCCACCAGCGGGCGATAGAGGAAGCGGCGGCCATCCTGGTCGGCGGCGATCACCTCCTTGGCCATCAGCCGCGACAGCAAGGTCTTGACCGTCTGCAGGCTCCAGTCGCGTTCGGCGGTGACGCGATCGGCGACATCATTGGCGGTTGCCGGCGCCTGTTCCCACAGCGCTTCCATCACCACCAGTTCCGCTTCGCTGATCTTCTCGCTCACTGCCCGATCCCGATCCTGTTCCGACTCTCCAACTACACATGTAGTCGCATCGATTACGGATGTAGTCAATCAGGAAAGCGGGTCGGCCCAAATGGCTTTTCGACGAAAGTGTCGGGCGACCTTACAAACGACAGCGGACGACTGGCGGCATTAACCCTTGCACCACGCACGAATGCGTGGCTTTCCGCGTCTGGCACGCCGGATGCTTCTCTTTCCGCATCCCACCGTTCAACTACCCGGGGGATGCCGGCACGGTCTCCGCAGGCATCCCCCACCCGGTGGCCGTTCCCGAAGCTTTCACAGACCTTATCGCCAGCCAGGCTTGCAGCACATTGAACCGTCCCCGGCCGGCTTCATATGCATGCACTGCAGACAAGAAAAAGGGCGGCCCGACCAGCGGACCGCCCCATGATCTTTCGCCCTGAAACGGCGATCAGTTCGCCGCAGCGACGCCGTTGTCGGTCATCAGCTGCTGAAGCTCGCCGGCCTCATACATTTCCATCATGATGTCGCTGCCGCCGACAAATTCGCCCTTCACATAGAGCTGGGGAATGGTCGGCCAGTCGGAGAAGGTCTTGATGCCCTGGCGAACCGCCTGGTCCTGCAGCACGTCGACCGTCTCGTAATTCACGCCCAGATGCTCCAGGATCGCGATCGCGCGGCTGGAAAAGCCGCACTGGGGGAAGAGCGGCGTGCCCTTCATGAAGAGCACCACGTCATTACCGTTGACGATGTCGGCGATCCGCTGCTGCACGGCGTCGGTCATTTCACTGGGTCCAATTCTTTGTCTGGCGTCGCCGCGCGGCGGCACGCATATGTCGCTATGGCGGTTAGTTGGGAACGGCGGTGGTCAGTTGCAAGGCGTGAAGCACCCCGCCCATGCGTCCGCCCAGCGCCGCATAGACAGCGCGCTGCTGCGCCACCCGGGTCATGCCCCGAAAGCTTTCGGACACGACCTTCGCCGCATAATGATCGCCGTCGCCGGCCAGGTCGGTAATCTCGACCTGCGCATCCGGGATCGCGGTCTTGATCATCTCGGCAATATCGTCTGCTGCCATCGGCATGGCGATACCTGCCTTACTGCGCTTCGATGAACATGCGGCGGGCGATCACCGCCTGCTCGTCGAGCGCGGTGCGCACGCCGGCTTCGTCGATGTCGAGGCCGGCCTGGGTCATGTCGCCCAGCAGCTTGCGGATGACATCCTCGTCGCCCGCTTCCTCGAAATCGGCCTGCACGACGGCCTTGGCATAGGCGTCGGTTTCCTCAGGCGTCAGGCCCATCTTCGCGGCCGCCCACTCGCCCAGCAGGCGGTTGCGGCGCGCCTGGATGCGGAACTGCATCTCCTGGTCGTGCGCGAACATATTTTCAAATGCGCGCTCGCGGTCGTCGAAAGTGGTCATGCGTGAAGCCCTGTTGAAATGCGTCTGTCGCGTTCAGAGATAGGCGGAACCGCGCCTTTAGGCAACGGCCGGCACCAGCCAGGGGCGCAAAGCCGCATCCTTCGCCTCGAACGCGTTGATCACATCCGCCTCGTCCAGGGTCAGGCCGATCTCGTCGAGGCCGCCCAGCAGGCAATGCTTGCGGAACGGATCGATCTCGAAGCTGAAGCGATCCTGATATTGGGTGGTGACGCTCTGCTGCTCCAGATCGACATGGATCGGATCGGTCTTGGCGACCTCCATCAGCCGGTCGATCGCGTCCTGCGGCAGCACCACGGTCAATATGCCATTCTTGAACGCATTGCCCGAGAAGATGTCGGAAAAGCTCGGCGCGATCACCACCTTGATGCCCAGGTCGCCAAGCGCCCAGGCGGCATGTTCACGGCTGGAACCGCAGCCGAAATTGTCGCCCGCGATCAGGATCGGGCTGCCGGCATATTCGGGATCGTCAAAGACATTGCCCGGTTCCTTGCGCAGCACCTCGAACGCGCCCTTGCCAAGGCCAGCGCGCGAAATCGTCTTGAGCCAGTGCGCCGGAATGACGATGTCGGTGTCGACATTCTTCATCCCGAACGGATAGGCCCGGCCGTCGACGGTAGTCAGCTTGTCCATCAGTGCGCCCGCTTCGCCTCCACCGCAGGACCGTCCTCGGCGCGGCCCAGCGTCGCGGCCATCGCCGCACTGGCCAGCGCACCCAGCGCCAGCACCCAGAATACCTTCTTCATGCGACCATCCCCTCTTTTTCACCCATCAATGCGCGCACATCGGTCAACCGGCCAGTCAGCGCGGCGGCCGCCGCCATTTCCGGCGAGACCAGATGCGTGCGCGATCCCGGTCCCTGGCGGCCCATGAAGTTGCGGTTGCTGGTCGACGCGCAGCGTTCGCCGGCCGGCACCTTGTCCGGGTTCATGCCCAGGCACGCCGAACAGCCCGGCTCGCGCCATTCGAAACCGGCGTCGAGGAAGATGCGGTCCAGCCCCTCGGCCTCGGCCATGCGCTTGACCAGGCCCGAACCCGGCACCACCATCGCATGCTTGATGCCGGCGGCGATATGCCGCCCCTTCAGCAGGCCGGCGGCGGCGCGCAGATCCTCGATCCGGCTGTTGGTACAGCTGCCGATGAAGACATGCTCGATCGCGACATCTTCCATCTTCTGCCCGGCGGACAGGCCCATATAGTCGAGCGACTTCTGCGCGGCGGCGCGCTTCGACGCATCGGCGAAGCTTTCCGGATCGGGCACAACGCCGGTAACCGGCACCACATCCTCGGGGCTGGTGCCCCAGGTGACGTTGGGGACGATGTCGGCCGCGTCGATCACGACGGTCTTGTCGAACACCGCACCTTCATCCGTGTGCAGCGTCTTCCACCAGGCCACGGCCGCATCCCAGTCGGCGCCCTTGGGCGCCATCGGACGGCCCTCGATATAGGCGAAGGTCTTCTCGTCCGGCGCGAACAGGCCGGACCGGGCGCCCGCCTCGATCGACATGTTGGCGACGGTCAGCCGGCCCTCGATCGACATGTCGCGAAACACCGACCCGCGATATTCCATGACATAGCCGGTGCCGCCGGCGGTGCCGATCGTGCCGCAGATCGCCAGCGCCACATCCTTGGGGGTGACGCCATAGCCCAGCTCACCCTCGACCACGACCTGCATGGTCTTCGACTGTTTCAGCAACAGGGTCTGGGTGGCCAGCACATGCTCGACCTCGGACGTGCCGATGCCGAAGGCCAGCGCGCCCAGCGCGCCGTGCGAGCTGGTATGGCTGTCGCCGCAGACCAGGGTGGTGCCCGGCAGGGTGAAGCCCTGTTCCGGGCCGACGACATGGACGATGCCCTGTTCCGGGTCCGCGTCACCGATCAGGCGCACGCCGAACTCCGGCGCATTGCGTTCCAGCGCGGCAAGCTGCTGCGCGCTTTCCGGGTCGGCGATCGGGACGCGATGACCGTCGGCGTCGCGACGCGGCGTGGTCGGCAAATTATGGTCGGGCACCGCAAGGGTCAGGTCGGGCCGGCGCACCTTGCGCCCGGCAAGGCGTAGGCCTTCAAACGCCTGCGGGCTCGTCACTTCATGCACGAGGTGACGATCGATATAGATCAGGCAGGTTCCATCGGGACGCCGTTCAACGACATGCGCGTCCCAGATCTTCTCATAGAGGGTGCGTGGCTTAACCATGGTCCCCTCCCCCTAGACCCGTAAGGCGCCAGGGGAAAGGGGGAGAAACGGGCGTTGCGATGGAAAATGTGCGTTTTTCGCAAGGCTGAAGCAATAATGTTACGCCGCGCGATAATCCTCGACCACGCGGCCGACCGCCGCCAGCTCCGCCTCATGGCCCTCCTCGCGCCAGCTCTCGGCCAGCGCCGCCTGCTCCCATTCGCGCATCGCCGGATGGGCCAGCATGGTTTCGACCCAGCCACGCGCGATCGGCCCGACATCCAGGCCATAGCTGCGCACCCGGAAGGCGACCGGGGCATAGAAGGCATCGAGCGCGCCGAATTCCGTACCGGCCAGATAGGGTCCGCCAAAGCGCGCCAGCCCCTGCTCCCAGAGTTCGCGCAGCCGGGCGATATCCTTGTTCAGCGCCGGCTCGATCAGGTTCAGCTCCACCCGCACCCCGACATTCATCGTGCAGGTCGACCGCAGCGCGGAAAAGCCGCTGTGCATTTCCGCCACCGCACATTGGGCAAAGGCCCGCGCATCGGCATCGGCGGGCCAGACGCCCTCATGCCGGTCGGCCAGATAGAGAAGGAGGCCGAGCGAATCCCAGACCGTCCGGTCGCCATCGATCAGCGCGGGCACCTGCCCCGTCGGCGAAAAGCTGCGAAAGGCGCTGTAATTGACCGGCGCGGCAAAGGGCTCGATGCGATCGGCAAAATCGATCCCCAGCCCCTTCATCAGCAGCCAGGGCCGCAGCGACCAGCTCGAATAATTCCGGTTGGCGGTGATGAGCGTATAGGCCATCGATCAATCTCCCCTGTGCGTGGTGCGCGTCCGCTTAGCGCATCGGGAAACGGCCCGACAGGCGGAACGATCCACGGGTCTGACAAGCTCAGCTTATCAGGCAGAATTAAGAAGCTCGGCATGCCCCTGACGAGCGAGTGGGAAGCGGACCGGTTGCTTACCCTCTCCCGTTCGCGGGAGAGGGAGGGGCCCGCGCCATAGGCGTGGGAGGGTGAGGGTCTTCTGGAACAAGTGGCCCTCATCCAACTTCGCCTGGCCGGCTTTGCCGGCAAGGCTTCCTATCCTTCTCCCGCCAGCGGGAGAAGGAATGATCGCTTCTGATCGGTTGCGGCTGGGCGGCTTTCGGCACCCTGATTTCGATCTGCTGGGCAACATGAACGGGTGGATCAGGGGACGGCCATTTTTATGCCGCCATCCCCGCGGAGGCCGGGATCCATCTCACCAGCGTGGGGCCAGATGCAAGGTCAGGAGATGGATTCCCGCCTGCGCGGGAATGACGAATGAGGGTGGGTTGCGGATGGTCAGCTAACGGGAAAGTTGGGCCGAAATCAGCCATCTTGATATCCTGGAAAACCTCGGGAACGAGGTTGTCGGACATATTCTCGATCCGCCAGTGGTGCTCGGACACTCGATGCCTTCACGTCACGCTTCCACGTTAATCTGAAGGCAATATTTCGGATCGATATCCTCCTTCGAATGCGGAGGTATTATGAAGTTATTTTTGTATTCAAGCGCTGCGCTGGCGATACTTTCTGCATGTAGCTCGACGAGCGCGGCAAATCCCGACCCTAAAAACCCGGCGCATTGCGTAGCGGCGTTTCACTATGGGCGAGAATTGATGCTCACTGGCGATAATCCTGACTACAAGGTCGCCATCGGAATGACCGGGCGTGCGCTATTTGAAATGAAGCGCCTACCGTCGTCAGGATTGACGACATCAAAAGAAATTGGTGCTAACCTTCTGAAGAAATACGAAAATAATACTGATGTCATGCAAAAGCTGCTGTTAGATTGTCGCGCAAACCAAAATGCTGACCCTTCCTTTCAGGCCGCAGACAAAAGCGGGGCGATTATGGCAGCCGCACGGAAGATAGACCCTATCTGCAAAGATGATCGGGCTTGCTTGGCCGGAAAGAAATATTGAGCGCCGATCACTTTTCACCATATTGCTAAAAAATCATCCGCTTTGTCACAGGGGGAGCCGCTCGTCAGGTCGCGGACAATCCACGCAATTCATTGACGGTCGGAGAACAGGTATTTTCAGCGGCGTCGGCTTTGGAGTGCGGCAAAGAGCAAGTTCGATGACCGGTTTTGGTCGCTTCCAGACCGACAGCTATCCCTCCCTCCCGCCGCAGCTCTTTCCTACACAGGGCTTTTTCTGTTCTATCCTGTTGGATGAACCAGCCTCTTCCTCCTCCGCTCGCCGCGCCGGCCCGGCGCCCTCGCCGCCAATGGACGCCCGATCGTCAGCGCCGCTTCCTCGCCGCGCTGCTCGAAACCGGCAATATCAGCCATGCCGCGCAGATGGTGGGCATGTCCCGTTCCAGCGCCCACCGGCTGCGTGATCGGCTCGCGGGCACCGGCTTCGACCGCTGCTGGGCCAATGCGCTGGCGCTCCACGCCGCCCGCCTGACCGATCCGCTCGCGCCGATCCGCCGACACAGGGGACCGATCGGCCGGTAAATGTCGCCCGGCAAATGTCGCCCGGCTGTCGTCTGACTGTCGCTTCGGTGTGACCCCAGTGTCGCTTCAGTGTCGCTCCACTGTCGCTTCACCGGCGCGCGACAGGCGCGTTGTCGCCAAAATCGCCCCGAAATCACGACGCATGACGGTGTAAACTTTCAACTGTCGCGTCATTTCCCCCTCGCCCCTAGAGCGATTTCCAAGCAATCGGCATCGATTGCCGATTAAGAAATCGCGGTAAAACAAATAATAGCCAAGCGGTTGCATGCGCGGCACTAAGGCGGCCCCGGCGGGCGGGCGACCGTTCGTGCCAGGGCCAGAACAGGGAGCATTTCGTGAACCGACGCCAATTCCTCACCACCAGCGGCGCCACGGCGCTGGCCGCATCCGCCCCGCGCGCCTTTGCGCAGCCGGGATCGCAGGATGCCCGCCTGCGCGCCATGCTGGACGGCTTCTTCTATGAGCGGCTGGACGACAGCCCGGAACAGGCGACCCGCCTTGGCCTCGACACCGGTGCCCGCGCGGCGCTGCGCGGCAAGCTCAGCGACACCAGCGCTGCCGGCGCGGCCCGCGACCTCGCCCGGACCAAGACGCAGGCGAAGCAACTGGCTGGCCTGGACCGCGCGGCGCTCAGCCCGGCCAGCCAGCTCGACTATGATGTCGTCTCCTATCAGCTCGACCGCGCGGTGGGTGGCGAGCGTTTCGCCTATGGCGAGACGGCGGGCCGCTATGCACCCTATATCCTGAGCCAGTTGACCGGTTCCTATCGCGAGACGCCCGATTTCCTCGACAGCCAGCACCGGGTGAAGGATGCGGCCGATGCCGATGCCTATCTGGCGCGGCTGGAGGCCTTCCCCGTCAGCATGGATGGCGAGTTGGAGCGGCAGAAGGCGGACGCGGCCAAGGGCGTGTTCGCGCCCGACTATATCCTCGACACGACGATGAAGATGCAGGCGGCGCTGCGCGACCAGCCCGCCGCCCAGACCGTGCTGGTGGCGAGCTTCGCCAAGAAGCTGGCCGCCGCCGGCCTGCCGCCCGAACGCGCGGCGCAGGCGGAAAAGATCGTCGCGGAGAAGGTCTTCCCCGCCGTCGATCGCCAGCGCGCGCTGGTGCAGCAGTTGCGCGCCAAGGCGGTGCATGATGCCGGCTGCTGGCGTCTGCCCGATGGCGAGGCCTTCTATGCCGCCGCCGCCGAGGCCGCGACCACGACCCGGCTGACCGGCGACGAGATCCACCAGATGGGCCTGGATCAGGTCGCCAGCATCTCGTCGCGGATCGACGCGATCCTGAAGGGCGAAGGGATGAGCCAGGGCACGGTCGGCGACCGTCTGGTCGCGCTCAACAAGCGCCCCGACCAGCTCTACCCCAATACCGATCCGGGCCGCGAGGCGCTGCTGGCGCAGCTCAACAGCCAGATCAAGGCGATGCAGGCGCGGTTGGGCGAGGCGTTCAACACCGTGCCCAAGGCGCCGGTCGAGGTGCGCCGCGTACCGGTGACGATCCAGGCGGGCGCGCCGGGCGGCTATTATCAGAATGCCTCGCTCGACGGGTCGCGGCCGGCCATCTATTTCATCAATCTGCGCGACACGTTCGACCGGCCGAAATTCGGCCTTGCCACGCTGACCCATCATGAGGCGGTGCCGGGCCACCATCTGCAGGTGACGGTGGCGCTGGAATCGGATTCGATCCCGATGATCCGCCGCCGCGGCTTCTACAGCGGCTATTCCGAGGGCTGGGCGCTCTATTCCGAGCAGCTCGCCGACGAGATGGGCATGTACAAGGGCGATCCGCTGGGCCAGGTCGGCTATCTCCAGTCGCTGCTGTTCCGCGCCACCCGGCTGGTGGTCGACAGCGGCATGCACGCCAAGCGCTGGAGCCGCGAGAAGGCGACCGATTATCTCATCGCCACCACCGGCATCGCACGCGGCCGCAGCCAGGGCGAGATCGACCGCTACACCGTCTGGCCGGGCCAGGCGTGCAGCTACAAGATCGGCCATACGGTATGGAACGACCTGCGTGAGCAAGTGAAGACGGCGCAGGGCGACAAGTTCGACCTCAAGCAGTTCCACGAAGTGCTGACGCTGGGCGCGATGCCGCTCGACATATTGAAGCAGGCGGTGCGCCAGCGGGCGGGGATCGCCTAAAACCAATATGCAAAAAACGGCCCGGTGGTGCGCCACCGGGCCGTCGAGGGTCCTTCCACCCAAATCGCGAAGGGAGTGTCGAATTCCCCGCGAACTGGCTGTCTTCACGGCCCCGGCCGCGAAACTCCAATCTTCCATGCTTGTTACGCTTGCGGAACCCATCTTCCCGACAAGCATCGGGATATCGCCGGGAAGATGGGGCGCCTGCGGCAGATTCTATTTCGTCGTTCCCGCGGAAGCGGGAACCCATCTCCCAACGCTGGTTCCTGACGCGAGGTCGGGAGATGGATCCCCGCCTTCGCGGGGATGACGGGGATAGGGTTTAGGCCGCAAACTGGTTCATCGTGTTGTGGGCGCCGCCGGCCTTGAGCGCGGCTTCGCCGGCGAAATATTCCTTATGGTCGTCGCCAATGTCGGAGCCGGCCATATTCTGGTGCTTCACGCAGGCGATGCCCTGGCGGATTTCCTGCCGCTGAACGCCCTTGACGTAGCCCAGCATGCCGGCCTCGCCGAAATATTCCTTCGCGAGATTGTCGGTGCTGAGCGCGGCGGTGTGATAGGTCGGCAGGGTGATGAGGTGGTGGAAGATGCCTGCCTGCGCCGCCGCATCCTTCTGGAAGGTGCGGATGCGTTCGTCCGCCTCGATGCCGAGGTCGGTGGCGTCATAGTCCGCGCTCATCAGCCTCGCCCGGTCATAGGCACTGACATCCTTGCCCGCCGCTTCCCAGGCATCGAACACCTGCTGGCGGAAGTTCAGCGTCCAGTTGAAGCTGGGCGAATTGTTATAGACCAGCTTGGCATTGGGGATGACCTCGCGGATGCGGCTGACCATGCCGCCGATCTGGCCGATATGCGGCTTTTCGGTTTCGATCCACAGCAGGTCGGCGCCATTCTGGAGCGCGGTGATGCAGTCGAGGACACAGCGATCCTCGCCGGTGCCGGCGCGGAACTGATAGAGGTTCGACGGCAGGCGCTTGGGCTTCATCAACTGCCCGTTGCGGCTGATGAGGACATCGCCATGGCCGATCGCGGTCGCATCGACCGGATCGCAGTCGAGGAAGCCATTATAGAGGTCGCCAATGTCGCCCGCTTCACGGGTGAAGGCGATCTGCTTGGTGAGACCCGCGCCCAGCGAGTCGGTGCGCGCGACAATCACGCCGTCGTCGATGCCCAGTTCGAGGAAGGCGTAGCGGACCGCGCGGATCTTCGCGAGGAAGTCTTCGTGCGGGACCGTGACCTTGCCGTCCTGATGGCCGCACTGCTTTTCGTCCGAGACCTGATTCTCGATCTGGATGCAGCAGGCGCCGGCCTCGATGAACTTCTTGGCGAGCAGATAGGTCGCCTCGGCATTGCCGAAGCCGGCGTCGATGTCGGCCACGATCGGGACGATATGGGTTTCGTAATTGTCGATCTGTTGCTGCAGCTTGGCGGCGCGGACCTCGTCGCCTTCCGCGCGAGCCTTGTCGAGATCGCGGAACAGGCCACCCAGTTCGCGGGCGTCGGCCTGGCGCAGGAAGGTGTAGAGTTCCTCGATCAGCGCCGGGACGCTGGTCTTTTCATGCATCGACTGGTCGGGCAGCGGGCCGAACTCGCTGCGCAGCGCCGCGACCATCCAGCCCGAAAGATAGAGGTAGCGGCCCTTGGTGGTGCCGAAATGCTTCTTGATGCTGATCATCTTCTGCTGGCCGATGAAGCCGTGCCAGCAGCCCAGCGACTGAGTGTAGTTGGCCGGATCGGCATCATAGGCGGCCATGTCGGCGCGCATGATCTTCGCGGTGTAGCGGGCGATGTCGAGGCCGCTCTGGAACCGGTTCTGCAGGCGCATGCGGGCGACGGATTCGGGCGCAATGCCGTCCCAATGGCCCTGGCCACCGATCAGCGTGTCGGCCTTCGCGATTTCACTTTGATAGGTCATCTGTCCATCCTTGGGTGAGCGGGAATGGACAGCGAAGTAGACAGTCGAACGGACATTGCGCACCCCTGCCAAAGTCCAGTTGTCGATCTTTACAAAAATCTGCTGTAAAGTTGTAAAGAGCGTACAGGAGTCGGTATCATGGCCAAGGATCGTCCCGTCTATATGGGGCCGCGATTGCGGCGGCTGCGGCGCGAGCTGGGCCTGACCCAGGCGGACATGGCCAATGATCTGGAGATCAGCGCCTCCTATGTCGCGCTGCTGGAGCGCAACCAGCGGCCATTGACGGCCGACATGCTGCTGCGGCTGGCGCGGACATACAAGCTGGACATGGCCGAGGTTGCGGGTGACGGCGGCGCGGAGCAGACGGCGCGACTGCAGGCGGTGCTGAAAGACCCGATGTTCGCCGATATCGACCTGCCGCAACTGGCGACCGGCGATGTTGCGGTCAATTATCCCGGCATTACCGAGGCTTTGCTGCGGCTCTATACCAGCTATCGCGAGGAGCATCTGGCGCTGGCGGACCGGGGGGCGGAGGCGGAGCCGCAGGAGGATGGCGCCGATCCGGTAGCGGAGGCGCGGCGCTTCATCGCCGCGCGGCGCAACAGCTTCCCGCTGCTCGACGATGCGGCCGAGAAGCTGGCGGCGGAAGCGGAGGTCGAGGGTGGCTTGTCGGGCTGGCTCAAGGTCCGCCACAATTTGCGGGTGCGGCGATTGCCGTCGGACGTGATGGCGGGATCGATGCGGCGGCTCGACCGGCATCGTGACGCGGTGCTGCTGGACGATGCGCTGGACGGCGCCAGCTCGGCCTTTCAACTGGCGTTGCAGATCGCCTATCTGGAGATGCGCAAGGGCTTCGATACGCTGCTCAAGGACGGGCAGTTCGCCAGCGAGAGCGGGCGGCGGCTCGCCCGGCGGGCGCTGGCCGGCTATGGCGCGGCGGCGATCCTGATGCCCTATACCGCCTTCGCCAAGGCGGTGGAGGCCAGGCGCTATGATGTCGAGGCGCTGGCCCGGCAGTTCGGCGTCAGCTTCGAGCAGGCGGCGCATCGGCTGACGACGTTGCAGAAGCCGGGGCAGGAGCGCGTGCCCTTCTTCTTCCTGCGGGTCGACCAGGCCGGCAATGTCTCCAAGCGGCTGGACGGGGCCGGCTTTCCCTTTGCCCGCCATGGCGGTTCCTGCCCGCTCTGGTCGGTGCATCGCGTATTCGAGACGCCGCGCGAGGTGGTGACGCAATGGCTGGAACTGCCCGACGGCCAGCGTTTCTTCTCGATCGCACGCACCGTCACCGCCGGCGGCGGCAGCTGGGGCGCGGCCAAGGTGGAGCGGGCGATCGCACTGTGCTGCGCGGCCGACCATGCCCATCGGCTTGTCTATAGCCAGGATGCGCCGCCGCCCGCACCGACGCCGATCGGCGTCACCTGTCGCCTGTGCCACCGCAGCCAGTGCATGGCCCGGTCCGCCCCGCCGATCGGCCGTGACATGCTGCCCGACGATTATCGGCGGACGCGGGCGCCGTTCGGCTTTGCCGATGGTTAGCCAGATGAGGCACTTACCTGCCTCCATTCGTTTCGAGCTTGTCGAGAAACGGGGTGAAGCGGGACATGAAGGTCGGCGCTTGCCGCTTCTCGACAGGCTCGAAGCGAACGGATGGGGGATAGGCCGTAATGGATGAGGAGATGCGGCCAATGGGGCAGCCACCCGGCCTGTCGAAGCGATCGCTGGCGATTGCCGGGCTGTCGACCATCGTCGAATGGTATGACTTCACCCTCTATCTCTATCTCGCCACCTTGTTGTCGCGCATCTTCTATGGCGGCGGCGCGGCGGGCGTGGGCCATGTGCTGGCGGGCTTTGCGGTCGCCTATCTGATGCGGCCGCTGGGCGCGATCGTCTTTGGCCATATCGGCGATCGCCATGGCCGGCGGCCGACCATGTTGCTGTCGATGGCGCTGATGAGCGCGGCGATGCTGGCGACCGCGCTGCTGCCGACCCAGGCGCAGGCCGGGCCGATCGCCGGCTGGCTGCTGCTGGCGCTGCGCTGTGTCATGGCCTTCTCGGTCGGGGGTGAATATACCGGCGTCGTCGCCTATCTGCTGGAAGGCGCGCCGCCCGGTCGGCGCGGCCTCATCACATCCCTGGCGTCGGCGGCGAGCGAGGTCGGCGGGTTGCTGGCAGTGGCGCTGTCCGCCCTCACCGTAGCACTGCTGGACGAGGCGGCGCTGGCCGACTGGGGCTGGCGCATTCCCTTCCTGGTCGGCGCGGGGCTGGCGGCGCTCATCCTGCTGGCGCGGTCGCGGATCGAGGAATCGCCCGATTTCCTGGCGCAGCGCGCCCGTGGCAGCATCCCGGCCCAGCCCCTGCGCCTCAGCCTGCGCGCCTATCGGCCAGCGATCGGCCGCGGCTTTGCCATTTCGGCGCTGGGGTCGATCACCTATTATGTCGGCATCGTCTATGTGCCGAGCTTCCTGATCGGGACTGGCCGCATGGGCGAGGCCGATGCGCTGACACTCTCGACGCTGGCGGCGCTGGTGGTGATCCTGGTGACGCCGCTGGTCGGTTCCTTGTCCGACCGGATCGGGCGGCGGCCGGTTCTGGTCGCGCTGGCGCTGGCCGGCGTGGCGCTGCCGGCCCTGCTCTTTGCCCTGATGGCGCAGGGAAGCGCATTGGGCGGCGCCCTGCTGGGCGCGATCCTGCTGGCGGCGCTGGGCGGAGCGGTGAGCGCGGTCGGCGCCGTGACCACGGCCGAGCAGTTTCCCGGCGAAGGGCGGCTGAGTGGCCTCGCCTTTGGCGCTACCGGAGCGACCGCCCTGTTCGGCGGCCTCACCCCCTATTTGTCGCACCAGCTGACGCAAGCGAGCGGATGGGCGTCCGCGCCCGGATGGCTGATCGCGATCGTCGCGCTCGGCGTATTGCCGGTGCTCTGGCGCCTGCCCGAAAGCGCGCCAAAGCGACAACAGCCCTGCTGAGCCCCCTTCCCGCATGGCCCTCTCTCCGCTAGCGCATGCGCCACAAAAGAAAGGGGAGCATCCTTAATGCGTTTGACGATTTCGCTGGCCGCGCTCGCGCTGGCCATCATGCCCATGGCCGTCCAGGCCCAGGACGGGGACAAGAAGAAGGACGAGGCACCGGCCGCCGAAGCTGGCGTGTCCGCCCCCAATGTCTCGGTCACCCATCATAAGGGCGTGTTCGGCGGCAAGGCGATCAGCTACACCGCGACCACCGGCGAAACCTATCTGAAGGACAAGGACGGCAAGCCGCTCGCGGCCATCTATGCCACCGCCTATGTCAAGGATGGCGGCGACAAGAAGCGCCCGATCACCTTCCTCTATAATGGCGGTCCGGGCTCGGGCTCGCTCTGGCTGCACATGGGCGCCTTCGGCCCCAAGCGCGTGGTGCTGCCCGACGCACAGGATGACGGCGCGCCGCCCTATCCGCTGGTCGACAATGCCGAATCGCTGCTGGACGTCACCGACCTCGTCTTCATCGATCCGGTCGGCACCGGCTTTTCCCATGCCATCGGCAAGAAGGATCCCAAGGATTATTGGGGGGTATCGGCCGACGCAAAGTCGATCGCCGACTATATCCGCCTGTGGCTCAATGAGAATGGCCGCTGGCGCTCGCCCAAGTTCATCGGCGGCGAAAGCTATGGCACCACCCGTTCGGTCGCGCTGATCAACGAGCTGGAAGGCAGCTATAACGACGTCGCGGTCAACGGCATCATCCTGATCTCGTCGATCCTCGACTTCGGCGCCTCGGCCGAGGTGCAGGGCAATGAAATGCCCTATATCCTCAACCTCCCCTCGATGGCGACGACCGCCTGGTATCACAAGAAGATGGGCAATCCGCCCGCGACCGTGGCCGAAGCCGCCCAGCAGGCCCGCGCCTTTGCGATCGGCCCCTATGCCGCCGCGCTGCTGAAGGGCAATCAGTTGTCGGACCAGGAACGCGCCAGCGTCCGCACCGAACTGGCCCGCCTCACCGGCCTGTCGGAGCAGTTTGTCGACCATGCCGAACTGCGCATTTCGCCCGGCCGTTTCTACAAGGAATTGCTCCGCGATCGCGGCGTTTCCATCGGCCGCCTCGACACCCGCTATACCGGCAAGGATTATGATGCGGCCGGTGAGGAGCCGGACAATGACCCCAGCTTCTACGCGATCGACGGCGCCTATACCGCCGCGATGAACAGCTATGCCCGCGACGAGCTGAAGTACAAGACCGAGCGCAGCTATGTGACGATCGGCGGGGTCAGCGGCTGGGACTGGAAGCTGCAGGGTCAGCGCGACCGCGACAGCGAAGTTTACGCCAGCGTCGCCCCTTATCTCAGCAAGGCGTTGCGCGAGAATAGCGGCCTCAAGGTGTTCGTCGGCCAGGGCTGGTATGATTTCGCCACCCCCTTCTTCGGCGCCGAATATGCGATGAGCCGCACTGGCTTCGATCCCGCGCGGATCCAGTATCATTATTATGATGCCGGCCACATGATGTATGTCCGCCCGGACGACCTGCGCAAGCTGAGCGCGGATATCCGGGCGTTCATCTCGCAGCGATGATGATGCCGCCCGCCCGGAAAACCGGGCGGGCGCTGTCTTCGCCTTCGAGGCCATCCAGCACGCTTCCTGCCCGCCTATAGGCATTTCACACGAATATATCCGCTGCCGCCCGTCCGATAATATGCCTTCCAGAACAAGGGTCGCTTTGTCTTTTCACAGGGGCAAGGGGCGTTGGCGCGACAATCGGACCATGCAGGCCCAAGCGGGCGATCGTTACGCGCGTCGATGCTGTCGGTGCTTCTCGCAACCGTCACACCGTCGCAAGTCAGCGCCCAGGAAAGCGCCGACCTCTCCCCGCTTGTACATGATTCAGGCGAAACGGCTTCCCCTGCCGCCCTGACCGCGAACGAGGCCATCTCCTTCGATCTCGCCAGCCTCACGCCGGAAAAGCCTTTGGAGACCGATCTGCCGGACAGTGTCGGCCCATCCATTACCGTCGATACAGATAGCCCGGCTGCAATCGATCCCGACCGTTACCGGTCGCTCGGCAGCCGGATGGCGGCGGCCAAATGGGAAACATTGGGGCTTTTCGCCTATATCACCGCCACCCAGGCCTATTGGACCGACGACACGACATCCTTTCATTTCAAGGATGAAGGATGGTTCGGCAAGAACACCAACAATCTTGGCATCGACAAGCTGACGCACGCCTTCAATGCCTATCTCTTCGCCGAATTTCTGGGCGCGCGCATCGCCCGCAAGACTGATGACCGGGCTGCCGCCGCCTTGCCGGCCGCTATGCTGTCGACCGCGCTGCAATTCTACGGCGAATTATGGGACGGCCATAAGACCGACAGCGGCTTCTCCTACCAGGACATTGTCTTCAACACGGCCGGCGCCGCCTTTTCCGTGCTGCGGCACACCGTGCCGGGGCTGGAGGAGAAGCTGGATTTCCGGCTGATGATGGTGCCCAATTCCAACGTCTACAGCTTCAAGGGGAAGCGCCATTATGAACAGCAGCATTTCCTGCTGTCGCTTGAACTGGCCGGGTTCAGGAAATTGGAAGCGAGCCCTTTGCGGCTCGTCGAATTGCAGGTCGGCTATCGCGGCAAGGATTTCACCCTCGCCGACCGCGCCGCCGGCACCCCCCCGAAACGCGACATTTTCTTCGGCGTCGCGCTCAACATCAAGCAACTCTTCTTCAAGAACAGCCGGTCGCGCGTCGGCCGCATGATCGGCAGCGGCCTCAACTATTTCCAGCTCCCCTATACCGGCATCTATGACTATTATTGAACCTTGCCGCGCGCGCAGGCCAGCACCGTAACAATCCCCCTTTAACGCCCGTAAAATCCCCCTATGCTCCTGCCCAGCAAGGGAGATTCAATCATATGCGCCACGCGCTCACGGCCTTTCTGGCCGCTGTCAGCTTTTCGTCCATCGCCGTCGCCCAAACCCCGGCTGCGCCGCCGCCGGCTCAGCCGGCCATGGTCCAGCCTACCCCAACGCCGCAGAGCGAACTGCCCGGCCTGATCGCCAGGGACATGGAGGGGCTGATGACCCTCTATCGCGATCTGCACGCCAATCCCGAACTTTCGCTGCAGGAGGTGAACACTGCCGCCAAGCTGGCCAAGCGCCTGAAAGCGATGAAGTTCGACGTGACCGAGAAGGTCGGCGGCACCGGCGTCGTCGCGGTGATGAAGAACGGCTCCGGCCCCGTGCTGCTGATCCGCGCCGACATGGACGGGCTGCCGGTGGTCGAGCAGACCGGCCTCGACTTCGCGTCCAAGGTCCGCACCAAGACGCCCGAGGGAGTCGAAACCGGCGTGATGCATGCCTGCGGCCATGACACCCACATGACCGCCTTCATCGAGACCGCCAAGCTCCTGTCGAGCCAGAAGGACAAGTGGAAGGGCACGCTGGTGATGATCCTCCAGCCGGCCGAGGAAGTGGGCAAGGGCGCCCGCGACATGCTGGAGGACGGGCTCTACACCCGCTTCCCGCGCCCGACCCATGCCATCGCCTTTCATGACGCCGCCAATCTCCAGGCCGGCGTCGTCGGCTATACGCCGGGCTATGCCCTCGCCAATGTCGACAGCGTCGATATCGTGGTGAAGGGGCTGGGCGGCCATGGCGCCTATCCGCAGACGACCCGCGACCCGATCGTGCTGGGTTCGCGCATCGTCACCTCGCTGCAGACCCTGGTCAGCCGCGAACAGGATCCGCAGGATCCCGCCGTCGTCACCGTCGGCAGCTTCCAGGCCGGCGCCAAGCACAACATCATCCCCGATCAGGCGCTGCTGCTGCTGACCGTGCGCAGCTATTCGGACGAGACCCGCGCCAAGCTGATCAAGGGGATCGAGCGGATCGCCCGTGGCGAAGCGATTGCGGCGGGCGTGCCCGACGACAAGATGCCGGTGGTCAGCGTCAAGGACGAGTTCACCCCGTCCACCTACAACCCGCCCGAATTTGCAGAACAGATGGGCGCGCTGCTCAAGGGGCATTTCGCCGAGGGCCGCGTGGTCAAGACCCCGGCGGTGATGGGCGGCGAGGATTTCGGCCGCTTCTACCGCGCCGACAAGTCGATCAACAGCTTCATCTTCTGGGTCGGCGGCGTGCCGGCCGACAAGATGGCGGCGGCGCAGGCTGGCCAGATCACCCTGCCCTCGCTGCACAGTCCGTTCTGGGCGCCGGAGGCCGACAAGGTGATCGCCACCGCCAGCGAGGCGATGACCGTCCTCGCCATGGATATCCTCAAGAAGGATTGAGCTTATACGCTGACCGCGCAGCGGCGCCGATGCATGTCCATCAGCGCCAGCGCGGTCAGCGCCACGCCCAGCCCCAGGATCATGTCGATCAGATAATGGGTGCCCTCGACCGGCGTCGACAGCAGCATCGCCGCATTGAGCACGACGATCGGCCAGCGTAGCGCCGCGATCCGCCAGCCCGCCGCGATATACAGCACCGCCGCCGCGGTATGGAAGCTGGGCGCCGACACGATGCCGCGCAACTGCCCCAGATCGATGGCATGGACCGCATGCGTCCGCAGCGCCGGGATCAACCCCTGCTGCCACAGTTCGCTTTCGGGCATGTAGTGGATCGGTTCGTGCCACAGATAGGAAAAGGGGCCGACCGCCGGCATCAGGCTGAACAGGATCAGGGTGATGACCGCCGCCAGCCAGAAGGTGGCGATGAAGCGCCAGGCCCGTTCCTGCTCACCCGCCCGCGCCATGCACCATAGCAGCAGCGCCGGCGTCACATAGATGCTGCGATAGGCGGCCGTTTCCAGAAATTGGAGTGTTCGGTGCGATGCCGTCAGCCGATACCAATAGAGCCAGTCGAACCCCAGCGCGTCGTCGATACGCTGCAACGCGGCGTCGGCATAGCCATGGGTCAGCGCTGCCACGGGATAGCTGGCCGCCGCCCCCATGACCGAAATCAGCGTGAACAGGCCGACATAGGTGGCAAATGGCGCCACCGTCCCGGCATGGCGCCAGCCGCTGCGCGGCAGGCCGAAGCGCAGCGCCAGCAACAGCGCCGCCGCCGCGCCATAGGCGATGCTGCTCGGCTGCCAGAAATCGATGCGCAGGTCCGCCATGTCCAGCAGCAGGGCGAGCAGCAGCATGCTCACACCCAGCGCCGTCAGGAAATGCCGCCGGATCGCCAATGGTGGCGTGACAATCGGCACCGGACGCGCCTTCTGCGCGGCAACAGGCTCAGCCAGGGGCCAGGAGGTTTCGATCGACGGCATCACGCATATGTCCGGGAAGAAAGGCGGAAAGGCCGCCCTTCCGCCTCCCGTGCTTAAGCTGCGATGAACCTTTGCATGGCGCCCCTGTCAGGGCTGCAACAACCACCCCGCGCCACCGCCCAGCGCGATGATCGCCGGCATGCTCCACCGCCCCTTGATCCGCCAGGCGCAGAGCGCGCCGACCAGCAGGATCAGGCCCGCCGCCCAGAGCCGGTCCGCCCGCATCGCCGCCGCCCAACCCAGCTGCACCAGCGTCGCCGCGATCACCCCGACCACGGCCGCCGCGACCCCGGCCAGCAGGTGGTGGAGCGCCGGATTTTCGACCAGCGCCTCCAGCCGCTCATAGAAGATCAGGGAAAAGGCGAAGGCTGGCAGGAACATGCCCGCCGTGATCGCCAGCGCGCCGCCCAGCCCACCGGCCATATAGCCGGCAAAGGTCGCGAAGATCACCAGCGGCGCCGGCAATATCCCGGCGAGCGCCACCCCGTCGAGGAACAGCCCGTCCGACAGCCAGCCGCGCCCGACCGTATCGCCGCGCACATAGGGAATGGCGGTATAGGCGCCGCCAAAGGTGAGCAGCCCGCCCTTCAGCCCGGCAATGAACAGCAGCAGCATGTCGGGCCGCACGGCACCAGCCACAATCGGGATCGGCGCGACCGCCACTGTCCCCTTGTGCAGCAACAACGCCAGCATGACCGCCCCGACCAGCACTGCGCCGATGACCATCGGCCGCGCGCGAAAGCCATAGACCAGCCCCGCCGCCAGCAACGGAATCCAGAAAGGGGTGCCGAGCAAAGTCGCGGCAAAGGCGCCCACCGCCAGCGCCCAGAGCAACCGGTCCTCCAGCACATGGCCGCCGATCCGCTGCACCGCGCGCGCAATGATCGCCAGCACCACCAGCTGAATGCCGAACAGCACCGGTAGCGCCCAGCCCGCGCCGGCGATCCAGTCGCGATAGAGCCAGGCGGCGACCAGCATCAGCAGCAGACCGGGCAGCATGAAGCCCAGCCCCGCCAGCAGCCCGCCGATCCGGCCGCGCGCCATCATGCCCATATGGACGCATAGTTCATAGGCTTCGGGGCCGGGCAATATCTGCATCACTGCCAGCAGCCGGTTGAAGCGCGGCCCGGACAGCCAGCGCTCCTCCTCGACCAGGGTCTGGCGCAGCATCGCGATCTGCGCGACCGGCCCGCCAAAGGCCAGGCAGCCAAAGCGCAGGAATTTGAGGAACAGCGGGAACAGGCGGATCGGCGGCGGACCATCATCCAGTGTCGTCATCGTCATCGGCTCCTGCCGCAGGCGCGGCGCATGGAGCGGAACTTGGACGATCATCGCCTGAACGGGCGCCCGCACGGCCCGTTGGCGCTCATCATAGCATCGCGCGCCGCGAAGAAAAGAGGCGGCGCAACAGGATGGGGCGGCCGTTCAGCCACCCCTCCCGAACGGACGATCAGGCGCCGAAACCGCCGTCGATCGTGTGCATGGCGCCGGTGATGATGCCGGCTTCCGGCCCCGCCAGATAGGCGGCCAGCCCGGCAATTTCCTCACCCGTTGCATGGCGCTTGATCGCCATGAAGCCGTGCATGGTGGCGCTCATCGGGCCATCGGCCGGGTTCATGTCGGTATTGGTCGGGCCGGGCTGGATGATATTGACGGTGATGCCGCGCGCACCGAAGTCGCGGGCCAGGCCACGGGCCATGCCCTGCAGCGCCGACTTGGTCAGCGCATAGGCCGCGCCGCCCTCGAACGGCATGCGGTCGCCATTGACCGAACCGATGACGATGATGCGGCCGCCATCATTCATCTGCCGTGCCGCCTCGACCGCCGCATGATAGGGCGCGCGGACATTGATATCGATCATCCGGTCGACCGCATCGGCGTCCAGCGTCAGCGGATCGCCCAACACCAGCGTCCCCGCATTGACGACCAGCACGTCGAGCGCGCCCTCGCCCGCCACCACGTCGATCACCGCCTGGCGATCGGCCGCGTCGGAGCGGATGGCACGGGCGCCGACATCGGCGGCAAGCGCCGTGGCGGCATCCTGCGACCCGGCATAAGTGAAGGCGACATCGGCGCCGTCACCGGCGAAACGCCGCACGATCGCGGCACCGATACCCCGGCTGCCGCCGAGGACGAGGACTTTCTTGGCAGTGAAATCGGTCATCGGACAATTCCTTGCTAAATTTGTAATGATCGCTATATAAATCACCGATCGCGCCCGTCAAGGATTTTTGTAATGACCATTAAAGAAAAAGCCAAGAGCCGGGGCCGCCCGCGTTCCTTCGATGAGGACGCCGCCCTTTCTGCGGCGCAGGCGCTGTTTCATCACCATGGCTATGACGGTGTCGGCGTCGCCGCGCTGGCACAGGCGATGGGGATCAATCCGCCCAGCCTCTATGCCGCTTTCGGTGACAAGGCGTCCCTGTTCGACCGGGTGCTGGCGCGCTACGCCCGCAATGCCCTGCCGGTGGACGATATCCTTGTGCCCGGTGCGCCGCCGGCGGCCGCGCTTACCGAACTGCTGCGGACCGCCGCCCGCATCTATGCCACCGATCCGGCCGCGCCGGGCTGCATGGTGCTGGAGGCCGCACGGGGTGCCGACGCCACCGCCGCGGCACAGGCGCGCTGCTGGAAGGACAGGAGCGTCGATCGGGTCCGGGACTATCTGGCCCCCGGCCATCCCGAGCAGGCGCTGCCGGTCGCCGATTATATGGTGACGGTCATGTCCGGCCTGTCGTCCGATGCCCGCGACGGCAAGCCGGTCGAGCGATTGCTCGCCATCGCCGACATGGCCGGTCTCGCGCTGGACGCGGCCCTGGCCCAACCCTGACCTATTGCGGCCGATGCCCCTTGCGCCATTTGGTGAACAGATGGCGCGCCAGCATCAGCGGCGGCATGCGCAGCCAGTGAGACCGCACGAAGAAGGCGAACACCAGCGCTTTACGCGTCTCCTGCCCCCAGCCATTGCGCGCCAGCAGCCGCGCCCGCACCAGCCGGTCCCACAGGGTCAGCCGCCCGCCCGCGCCATAGATCGCCGCGGCCAGCCGCTGCGCCTGCCGCACATGGGGAAATATCCCATGCCGGGCCGCCCGCGCTTCTAACGCTTGGGGATCAATATCGGCCAGCAGGCAGTGAATATCCCACAGGTTGCGCAGGCCGCCCTGCAAATCGCCGTCCGCTAGCAGATGGGCGACCGCATGACAGACCCGGTCCTCCGCCGACAGCATATATAATCCATCGGTTATCAGCACGGCATCCGCCATCATCGCGGCCGCGTCCGGCGTGGGCCGCGCGGTCAGCGGCAGCACGGTATGATGCACGTCGATCATCCGGTCGCGCTCGGTGTGGATCATCGGCGGCAGCTCATGCATCCACTGCCGATAATAGGCGTCGTCATAGGGGTCTTCCTTGACCCATTCCCAGCCGGCCGCGATCAGCGCATCGGGCGCCGCATCGATCCGGTCGCGCGGCACCAATATGTCGAGATCGCCGATGAAGCGCCCCTGCCCCGCCGCCAGGCCCGCCGCCGCATAGGCCGTGCCCTTGAGCAGGATCACCGGCAGGCCGATCGGCGCGAGTGCCGCCCGCGCCCGGTCCGCCTCCCATATCGCCTGCCGCGCCTCGCGCGCCGCATCCTCCCGTGCATCCGTCAGGATCGGCCGCACCGCATCGGGTACAGCCTGCCCCTCCAGCCGGAAGGCGAGCGTGCCGATCAGCCGCTCCGCCCGCGCCATCGCGATCAGGCTGTTCCAGCCGGCCGCGTCCAGCGCCGCCGCCGTCGCCGGATCGCGCAGGGCCCCGACCAGCAGCGCCGCGCTCATGCGATCTCGCTCCACAGCCGATCGACCATGGCGATCGCCGCATCCCCCGAGGGGAAGTCGATCGCCCGCGCCGGCACCTGCGCCACGAAGCGCGTCAGCGCGGCGAATGCCGGTTCGCCCAGCGCGACATAATTGGTCGACGCCTGGGTCAGGCGCATGAACACCTCCCCCTGCCCCACCGGCCGTTCCGCCGGCCCCGAACCGAAGCGGGGGAACAGCAACAGCGCCGGCATCCCACCCTCGCTCATCCGCGCCACCGCATCGGCGCGCGGCACCATATGGCGAATGTCGCCCTTGGCCGTCGCGCCCAGCAACGGCCCCATGCGCGCCGCCGGCACCTCGCCGGCGATCACGTCGATCGCCTTGTTCTTGAGCGACACCAGCCGGGGAAAGGGCAGGATCGCGCCGCTGTCGAGATCAAGCAGCGCAAACTCGTCGCCCATCAGCCGCCAGCCGCGCTCGCCCAGCTGCGCCGCCAGCGTCGATTTGCCCGACCCGGACTCGCCGGTCATCACCAGCACCCGCCCGTCCTTCTCGACGCTCGACGCATGGAGCAGCAGATGCCGGCGCCAGCCCAGCGCCATCTGCAGGTTCATCCCCATTTCCGCTGCCAGCAGCCCATGCGCCAGGCTCATCGGCGCCGCGTCGGCCAGGCCATGATCGCCAGTGATGAAGATGGACGGTCGCATCCAGCGCCGGACAGCGCTGGTCGGCTGCAACCGCACGGTGAAATCGGCGATCGCGCCATCGACATCGGGATAATCGGCATAGAGGCGCTTCAACTGGTCGATCGGCTGGGCCCAGGCGGAACCGATGCGGAAGGTCGCCGGGCCGATGCGCAGGGTCAGGCTGTGCCTCATGCCGGGCGCACCAGCCCGATCCGATCGAGATAGGCGAGATGCTGGCCGATCTCGCCCACCGCATCGCCCTCGCCCAGATCATAGAGCAGGGCCAGCCGATCGCGCAGCATCGTCGCGCTCGCCGGCAGGCCATCGGCCATGGCGTCCAATATCTCGGGCACCGGGCTGATCACCATATGGGTCTGGCCCGACGGGCGATGATAGAGCAGGACGATATCATCCAGCGGCCGGACGATGATCGCCTCCGCCCCTTCGCGACGATATAGTTCTTCCCTGACCACGCGTCCGGCACCTCCATGGCTCCCTCTTGCCCTAAAGCCAAAAGGGTAGCCAAGTGCCTAACGCATCAGGGAAAGGCCTGCAGCGCAACGCCGACCGGCAGCTCGCGCGCGCCGACCGTCATCAGCGCGCGCATATAGGTGTCGAGCGCCCGGTCCAGCCCATGCTCGCGCACCGCCTGCGCCAGCTGCTCGGGCGGCGCGGGATGGGCCAGCGCCCATTCGATCGCACGGGCAAAGCCATCGACATCGCCGACCGGCACCGGCGGATGCTGGCCGGCGGCGTCCAGCAGCGGATGAATATTGCGGGTGCAATCGGTCGCCACCACGCCCGCGCCACAGCCCAGCGCCTCGATCATCGTGCCGGCCAGCCCTTCCCAGCAGGACGGCTGCAACAGCAGGTCCGCCTCGGCAAACAGGCTGGCCATGCGGTGCGGACAATCGACGAAGCCCAGAAACTCGACCCGGTCCGACAGGCCCAGCCGCGCGCATTGCGCCTCCAGCTGGGCGCGCAGCGGTCCCTGCCCGACGATGCGCAGCCGCCAGTCGCGGCCCCGCAATTGCGCCAGCGCGGCCAGCGCGGTCGCCTGGTCCTTCTGCGGCGCCAGCCGCCCGACCATCAGCAATTGCGCCGGGCGCTGCGGGCAACAAGCGGTGCCGCGATCGTTGCAGGCCTGTTCCATCAGCCGGGTGACGGTGGGACGCGGCATCAGCCGCACGTCGCGACCGCCAAGCGGCCCCTCCTCGGCCAGCAACTGCCGATCGGTCTCACCCATGACGATGGTCATGCTGCAGGCCCTGGCAATCGCGCGAAACCGGGTCTTGCGCGCCCAGGCAGACAGGCCCTGCTGTCCCGGCCGGACGATCGGGTTGGAAATGCGGCCGACCGCACGGGTCTGCGTGCCCAGCGTCGCGGCGGCGACCAGCATGTTGCTCTGGTTACCAGCCGAATAGACGACATCGGGCCGATGGCGCCGCACCATCGCGGCCAGTGGCAGGAATTGCGCGATCATCGACAGCCGCCGGGCCCAGCGCGGCGCACAGACACGGCGAACCGTCAGGGCCGGGTCGATCATCCCGGCCAGCGGCCCGTCCAGATGCGCCAGCCACAATTCGACCCGCAGCCCGCGCCGGTGGAGATGATTGGCAAGCTGGATCGCGACCCGGTCGAGCCCCCCGTCACCGGGGCGATAGAGATAGACGACCGCGAATGGAGAATGTGCCGCCACCTGGCGTGCATGGAACATGGTGTCGCCCTTGCGCTCGACGGAAATGTCGATGCTTCGACGCCGTCAACGCGGGCGACCCGTAATCGGTTCTTTCAGTTCACCCCGGCTTTGGGGCTTAACGCGGCATTTGCAGCGATGCGAAACAGGTAAAGCCGCTCTGTCCCGACTGGAGGCGGCGAATATAGTTCAGATAGGCCTGATTCTGCTCATAGCTGGTGCCCGGCAGCGGCCGACCGCGCAGCGCCTGCTTGACCTGCTCACCGGTATAGGTGCGCCCGCTCGCCGGATAGGCGCCCGGCGTTCCCGCCGGCACCATCTGGCCGTTGGGGGCGATATAATTGCCCGACCGCGACGGATCGGGCACCGGAATGGTGCAGTTGAGAACAGACGCTGCCGTATTGGCCAGCGCCGGGCGGATCGACACGATCGCCGATGCCGCGACCGCGCCGCCCATCAGCAACTGGCGCCGCGAAGGGACGGCCAGATCGGGCACAACGGCTTCGTTCGTCGCCTTTTCAGGCTCCACGCTTTCCGGTCCGGGGATGGGCTCGCTCATGTCACAATGTTCCGCTATCGCGCTTGCCAAAGCGTAAATATTGGGCGCTATTCTCTGTAGCCATCGCAGCAAATGCGCGCAAAATCCAGCACGGTAACCATGAATCGACTGACAATTTCTCAGATTACAGCCTCGCTGGCCGTGCTGCTACTCGGTACCGGTGGCGCGCTGATTCTCGGCGGATCGCCGCTCGCCATCGCCCTGCCGGTGCTCGCCGGCCTGATCGTGCTGGTCATCACGGCCGAAGGCGTGCCGGTCGGCCGCGACGTGCCGACGATCGCGCTCGATGCGCCCGACCTGTTCGCCCATCCCGATTTTCCCGGCCTGCTGGAAGCCATTTCCGATCCGCTGATGCTGGTCGAACGGGGCCGGATCGTCAATGCCAACCAGGCCGCCAAACGCCTGCTCGGCAGCCATATCGAGGGGGAGGACGCGCGCATCGCCATCCGCCACCCCGCCGCCGCCGAGCGGCTGGCCAGCGTTGCACCACTGGCCGAACCGGTGATGATCGAACTGGTGGGCCTGGGCACCCGCGAACAGCGCTGGCAGATGCGCATCGCCTCCGTGGGCGCAGTCGGCGACATGCGCCGCCTCGTCCATCTGGTCGACCATAGCGGCACCTATGCGGCCGAGCGGATGCGCGTCGATTTCGTCGCCAATGCCAGCCATGAACTGCGCACCCCGCTGGCCGGCATATTGGGCTTCATCGAGACGCTGGCCGACCCGGAACTGGGCAAGGATGTCGAAACCCGCAAGCGCTTCCTCAAGATCATGGACGGCGAAGCGCGCCGGATGCAGCGGCTGATCGACGATCTCATCTCATTGAGCCGGAT
The DNA here is from genome assembly GCF_003950715.1 of Sphingomonas sp. S-NIH.Pt3_0716. Classification (NCBI taxonomy): domain Bacteria; kingdom Pseudomonadati; phylum Pseudomonadota; class Alphaproteobacteria; order Sphingomonadales; family Sphingomonadaceae; genus Sphingomonas; species Sphingomonas sp. S-NIH.Pt3_0716. Next base: position 96,159 of record NZ_QLJK01000011.1, read on the forward strand.
CGAGGCGGAGAAATATCGCCTGCCCGAAGCCGCCGTCGACCTGTCGGAACTGACCGCCGAAGTGGTCGGCGTGTTCCGCACCAGCAATGGCGATCGCGGCCGCGAGGTGGAGATGGAGATCACCCCCGGCCTGCCCGCGATCCAGGGCGACCGCGCCCAGCTGTCGCAGCTGATCCACAATCTTGTCGGCAATTCGGTCAAATATGGCCGCCCCGGCACGCCGATCCATGTCACCCTGGGCGAAGGGCCCAGCGGCATGGTGCGCCTGTCGGTCGCGGACGAAGGCGAAGGCATCGGCCCGGATCACCTCCCCCGCCTGACCGAGCGATTCTATCGCGTCGATTCGGGCCGCAGCCGGGCGATGGGCGGCACGGGCCTGGGCCTGGCCATCGTCAAACATATTGTCGAACGGCATCGTGGTCGGCTGGATATTTCCAGCGTCCTTGGAAAAGGCACCAATGTCAGCATCTTGCTGCCCGGCGCCCCGGCCGATGACACGGCGACCAAGACGAGGGCGTAAGAAAATTTCACGCCGAAGACGCGATCCGGCCCCTATGTCATGAAAATGCAATCTGACTGTCACAAAGGCGCGATGGTCCGCGGCTAGGCGCCTCCCTGAGGGGCGCGACATTGCGAATCGCGGCCTGTTAGTTGGAGGTTTCCGTGAAGCAATTCGCCCTTTTCGCCGCGACCGCTGTGGCCGCTCTTTCGCTTGCCGGCTGCGGCGACCAGTCGGGCGGCGGCGCTGGCGCGACCCGTGACCAGATCCGCGCGGTCGGTTCCTCCACCGTCTATCCCTTCGCTACCGCGGTCGCCGAACTGTTCGTGCAGGGCAATCCCGGCATGAAGTCGCCGATCATCGAATCGACCGGCACCGGCGGCGGCATGAAGCTGTTCTGCGCCGGCGTCGGCGCCCAGCATCCCGACATTGCCGACGCCTCGCGCCGCATGAAGAAGGCCGAGTTCGATCAGTGCCAGAGCAATGGCGTGAAGGACATCATCGAGATCCAGGTCGGTGTCGACGGCCTTGCCTTCGCTGAGAGCAAGCAGGGCCCCGGCCTCAAGCTCACCCCCAAGATCGTCTATGAGGCGCTGGCCGCCAATCCCTATGGCAAGGGTCCGAACAAGGCCCAGACCTGGAAGGATGTCGACCCCAGCCTGCCCGCGATCGCCATCTCGGTATTCGGTCCGCCCTCGACCAGCGGCACCCGCGACTCGCTTGCCGAACTGATCCTGACCAAGGGTTGCGAGACCGACCCGGCGATGGAAGAACTCAAGAAGAAGAGCGAGGACGAGTTCAAGGCCACCTGCACCCGCGTGCGCGAGGATGGCAAATATGTGGACTCGGGCGAGAATGACAATCTGATCGTCCAGAAGCTGGGCGCCAACCCGAACGCCGTCGGCGTATTTGGCTACAGCTTCCTGGAAGAGAATAAGGACACGCTGAAGGACGTGCCGATCAACGGTATCGAAGCCAGCTACGAGACCGTCTCGACCGGCCAATATCCCGGCGCCCGCCCGCTCTACATCTATGTGAAGAAGGCGCATATGCAGGCGATCCGTGGCCTGCAGGGCTTCCTCGACACCTTCGCCGCCAACTGGAACCCCGACGGCGCGCTGACCAAGCGCGGCATGGTCGCGGCGCCGGAAGACGTGCGCAAGAAGAGCGCCGAAGTCGTCAAGTCGCTGAGCGTCCTCGACGGTTCGCAGCTGAAGTAAGGGCATCATGACCGGTCCTGCAATCCTCCTGCTGCTGGCGGGCCTGGGCGCGATCGCCTGGGTCAGCGCCCGCGCCCGTGCGCTGCGCCTTGCCGGCGTGGCGCGCGCCAGCGGCCGCCGCGACGCGGTACACAGCCTGCCCGGCTATCATGGCTGGTATGTCGCGCTGTGGACGCTGATCCCCGCCGGCATCTTCCTGGCGGTCTGGGCCAATGTCTCGCCCGGCCTCGTCACCCAGTCGGTTCTGGCCGACCCGGCGGCGCAGAGCCTGCCGATGGACGGCTTCTCGCGCTCCGCCATCCTGGGCGAGGCACGGGCGATCGCGACCGGCGCGCAGGCCGGCGCCTTCAATCCGGCCGCCAATGCGCTGGTCGAACCCTATCGCACCGCGCTCAGCCATTATGGCATTGCCGGCGCGGTGCTGGCGCTGGTGCTCGCCTTTGCCGGCGGCGCCTATGCCTTCACCCGCGTCCGTCCGGACTTCCGCGCCCGCACACGGGTCGAGCGACTGGTCATGGCGACGCTGCTGATCGCCTCGCTGATCGCGATCATCACCACGCTCGGCATCGTCGCCTCGCTCTTGTGGGAAAGCTTCCGCTTCTTCTCCATGGTGAACCCGATCGACTTCCTGTTCGGCACCAAATGGAGCCCGCAGTCGGCCGCCATGGGCTATGGCAATGAGGATGCGTTCGGCGCGGTGCCGCTCTTCTGGGGCACGATCTTCATCGGCGCGATCATCGCCATGATCGTCGCCATCCCGCTCGGCCTGATGAGCGCCATCTATCTCACCCAATATGCCAGCCCCACGGTGCGCAAGTGGATGAAGCCGACGCTGGAGATGCTCGCGGGCGTTCCCACCGTCGTCTATGGCTATTTCGCAGCGCTCACCATTGCGCCGGCCCTGCGCGACTTTGCGGTGATGATCGGCATCCATGGCGCTTCTTCGGAAAGCGCGCTGGCCGCCGGCCTCGTCATGGGCGTGATGATCATCCCGTTCGTTTCCTCCATGGCCGATGACAGCATCGCCGCCGTGCCGCAGTCGATGCGCGACGGCAGCCTGGCGATGGGCGCCACCACCAGCGAGACGATCAGCCGCGTGCTGATCCCCGCCGCCCTGCCCGGCGTCGTCGGCGGCGTGCTGCTCGCCGTCAGCCGCGCCATCGGCGAGACGATGATCGTGGTGATGGCCGCCGGTCTGGCTGCCAACCTCACCCTCAACCCCTTTGCCAGCGTGACCACGGTGACGACCCAGATCGTCCAGTTGCTGACCGGTGACCAGGAATTTGACAGCGCCAAGACGCTTGCCGCCTTCGCGCTCGGCCTGGTGCTGTTCATCGTCACCCTGCTGCTCAACATCGTGGCCCTGCGGGTCGTGAAGAAATATCGCGAGGCTTACGAATAATGAGCGCCGAACGCCTCCCCACCGACTGGAAGTCGGACGCCATGCGCAAGCGGATCGCCCGGCGCTATGCCGCCGAGCGCCGCTTCAAGGCCGCCGGCATGGCCGCCGTGCTGCTCAGCGCGGCCTTCCTTGCCTTCCTGCTCTTCACCATGGTCGGCAATGGCATGCGCGGTTTCACCCGCACGGAAATCGCCCTCAAGGTCGATTTCCCGGCCTCGCCGCTGCTGCTCGATCCTGCCAACATCACCGACGAGGCACTGGCCAACGCCAATCTGCCGATGGTGACCAGCACCATCGCGCAGAAGGCATTGGGCAAGGATGCCGACGCGATGATCTCGCCGAGCGCCTGGATTTCGATCCGCGACGCGATCAAGGCCGATCCCAAGATCCTCGCCCGCACGGAGACGATCGACATCCCCGCCGCGACCGCGATCGACCTCGCCGCCAAGAGCAAGGGCTCGCCCGAAGCCGAGGCCCAGGTCGCGCGCCTGCGTCAGGCCGGCCTGCTCGCCACCGGCATCAACTGGGGCTTCCTGACCGCCAGCGACGGCACTGATCCGACCCAGGTCGGCATCTGGGGCGCGTTCAAGGGGTCGCTGCTGACCATGTTAGTGACGCTGGTGCTCAGCTTCCCGATCGGCGTCGCCACGGCGCTCTATCTGGAGGAATATGCCCGCAAGAGCTGGTGGACCGACATCATCGAAGTGTCGATCAACAATCTGGCGGCCGTGCCCTCGATCATCTTCGGCCTGCTCGGCCTGTCGATCTTCCTCAACCTGCTGCACCTGCCCCGCTCGGCCGCGCTGGTCGGCGGCATGACCCTGGCGCTGATGACCATGCCTGTCATCGTCATCGCCGGCCGCAACGCGATCAAGTCGGTGCCGCCCAGCATCCGCGACGCCGCGCTCGGCATCGGCGCCTCGCCGGTCCAGGTCGTGTTCCAGCATGTGCTGCCGCTGGCCCTGCCCGGCATCCTCACCGGCACGATCATCGGCATGGCCCGCGCGCTCGGCGAAACCGCACCGCTGCTGATGATCGGCATGCGTGCCTTCATCGCCACGCCGCCCGGCGGCATCGTCGATCCGGCCACCGTGCTGCCGGTGCAGATCTTCCTCTGGTCCGACGAAGTCTCCAAGGGCTTCGTCGAAAAGACCTCGGCCGCCATCATCGTCCTGCTGGCCTTCCTGCTCGCGATGAACGGCCTCGCCATCTACCTGCGCAACAAGTTTGAAAAACGGTGGTAATCACACCCATGACCGAAGAACAGCAAAGCCTGGCCGTGGCCAATCCGAAGATGACGGCACGTGACGTCAAGGTCTTCTATGGCGAGAAACAGGCGATCAAGGGCGTGTCGATCGATGTCGACATGGACCATGTCACCGCCTTCATCGGCCCGTCGGGCTGCGGCAAGTCGACCTTCCTGCGGACCCTCAACCGCATGAACGACACCGTCGCCTCGGCGCGGGTCGAAGGCACGATCACGCTCGACGGCGAAGATATCTACGCCCCCTCGATGGACGTGGTGCAGCTGCGCGCGCGGGTCGGCATGGTGTTCCAGAAGCCCAATCCCTTCCCCAAGTCGATCTACGAGAATATCGCCTATGGGCCGCGCATCCACGGCCTGGCCGCGGGCAAGGCGGACATGGACGTGATCGTCGAAAAGTCGCTGCGTCGGGCCGGCCTGTGGGACGAGGTCAAGGATCGCCTCAATGACAGCGGCACCGCCCTGTCGGGTGGTCAGCAGCAGCGTCTGTGCATCGGCCGCGCCATCGCGGTCGAACCCGAAGTCATCCTGATGGACGAACCCTGCTCGGCGCTCGACCCGATCGCCACCGCCAAGATCGAGGAACTGATCCACGAACTGCGCGGCCGCTATGGCATCGTCATCGTCACCCACAACATGCAGCAGGCCGCGCGCGTGTCGCAGCGCACCGCCTTCTTCCACCTAGGCGAACTGGTCGAATATGGCGTGACGAGCGACATCTTCACCAACCCGCGCCAGGAGCGGACCAAGGACTATATCACCGGGCGCTACGGCTGATCCCGCGCGGAGAGAGACAAGACATGGCTGAACATACGATCAAGGCATTTGACGAGGAAATCGACCGGCTGCGTGGCCTGATCGCCGAAATGGGCGGTCGCGCCGAAGCGGCGATCGAGAATGCGATGCTGGCGCTCCAGCGCCAGGACCAGCGCCTCGCCGCCGAAGTCGTCGCCGACGACAAGCGCATCGACGCGCTGGAAGCGGAAGTCGAGAAGCTGGTGGTGCAGATCATCGCCCTGCGCGCGCCCATGGCCAACGACCTGCGCGACGTGATCGCCGCCTTGAAGATCGTCAGCGTGGTCGAACGGATCGGCGACTATGCCAAGAATATCGCCAAGCGCGTGCCGCTGATCGCCGCCAACCAGCACAAGCTGGAACCGGTGTCGCTGCTGCCCTCCATGGGCCAGGTCGCGGCCGAGATGGTGCATGACGTGCTCAACGCCTTCGCCGCGCGCGACGCCGAACTGGCGCTGGCGGTGGTGGAGCGCGACCAGGTGGTCGACGATTTCTATGACAGCGTGTTCCGCACGCTGGTGACCTATATGGTCGAAAATCCCAAGACGATCAGCGAGTGCGCGCACCTGCTGTTCATCGCCAAGAATATCGAACGCATCGGCGACCATGCGACCAATGTCGCGGAGATGGTCTATTATGCCGCAACGGGCCAGACCCTGCCCGAACGCGAACGCGGCGGCACCCAGCAGCAGGAGAATTGAGGCATGGCGCGGGCGAAGATGCTGTTGGTGGAGGATGACGCGGCGCTCGCCGAACTGCTCATCTGGCATTTCAAGCGTGAGGATTTCGAAGTCGCCCATACCGTCGATGGCGAGGAAGCGCTGCTGATGGCGCAGGAAAACACGCCCGACATCGTGCTGCTCGACTGGATGGTCGAAAGCCTGTCGGGGATCGAGGTCTGCCGTCGCCTGCGCCGCATGAACGGCACCGCCAATGTGCCGATCATCATGCTGACCGCGCGCGGCGAGGAAGAGGATCGCGTGCGCGGCCTGGAAACCGGAGCCGACGATTATGTGACCAAGCCCTTCTCGCCCCGCGAGCTGGTCGCCCGCGTCGGCGCGGTGCTGCGCCGCGTCCGCCCGGCGCTGGCCGGCGAGACCCTCACCTTCGCCGATGTCGAGATGGACACGGTCGGCCACAAGGTCCGCCGTGGCGGCCAGGTCATCCCGCTCGGCCCCACCGAATTCCGCCTGCTCAAGCATTTCCTGGAGCATCCCGGCTGGGTCTTTTCGCGCGAACGGCTGCTCGACAGCGTCTGGGGCCAGGACAGCGACATCGAACTGCGCACCGTCGACGTCCATATCCGCCGCCTGCGCAAGGCGATCAATGTCGATGGCCGCCACGACATCATCCGCACCGTCCGCTCGGCCGGCTATGCGCTGGACACCGACGGCCTGAACTGATCGTCGCCGCCATCGCGGACCAGAAAGAACCTCTCCGGCACACCGCTTGGGGAGGTTTTTCTTTGGCGCATGCTAGGTGGACGGCATTTTGTCTTCCAGGAACAAAGCCCTGTGGATTTCGCCACCGCCTTGCATAAGGTGCCGGCCGGGGGGAAATCATGATTCTTGGTATCGATCTTGGAACGACCAACAGCGCCGCCGCTATCTGGAAGGATGGCGCAGCACAGCTTGTGCCCAATGCGCTGGGCGACTTGCTGACACCGTCGATCGTCAGCGTGGACAATATGGGCATGATCCATGTCGGCCGCGCCGCACGCGATCGGCTGACCACCGACCCGGACGGGACCGTCGCCAGCTTCAAACGCTATATGGGCACGGAACGCCGCGCCACGATGAGTGGTCACAGCTACTCACCCGAAGAATTGTCCGCCTGCATCCTGCGCTCGCTCAAGGCCGATGCGGAGGCCTTTTGCGGCGAGCCGGTCAGCGAAGCGGTGATCACGGTGCCGGCCTATTTCAACGATCGTCAGCGCAAGGCCACGCGACGCGCGGGCGAACTGGCGGGCCTGACCGTACGGCGCCTGATCAACGAACCGACGGCGGCGGCGCTCGCCTTTGGCGTCCACGATCGCGACGAGCATGAACCCTTTCTGGTCTTCGATCTGGGCGGTGGAACCTTCGACGTGTCGATCGTCGAGATGTTCGACGGCATCATCGAGGTACGCGCTTCATCGGGCGACAATCATCTGGGTGGCGACGATTTCAACAGCGCGATCATCGCACTGGCCCGCGCCGCGCTGGAGGCTGAAACGCCGCTGGACGACAAGGATCCGCAGCGACTGGACGCCCGCCTGCAGGTCGCGGCAGAAGCCACGAAACAGGCCCTGTCCCTCTCCGACGAAGCTGACTTCACGCTGGTCATCGGCGGCGACCAGCGCAGCACCCGCATCACCACCCGCGCGCTGGAGGAACAGGCCCAGGGCCTCCTTACCCGGCTGCGCGATCCGGTGCTCCGCTCCTTGCGGGATTCCAACATCGACGTCCGCGCCCTCAGCGAAGTCGTACTGGTCGGCGGGGCGACGCGCATGCCCATCGTCCGCCGTGCCATCACCCGCATGTTCGGCCGCTTCCCCAACAGCACGGTCCATCCCGATCATGCCGTGGCGCTCGGCGCGGCGGTTCAGGCCGGGTTGCTGGCCAGGGATGCCGCCCTCGACGAGATCCGGCTGACCGACGTCTGCCCCTTCACTCTGGGCGTCAACCATTCGGAGCGCGACGCGCGCGGCCATTTCCATCATGGCCTCTTCTCGCCGATCATCGAACGCAACACCGCCATCCCGGTCAGCCGCGTCGAAACCTATCGCACCGTGTCCGACAATCAGCGCTACATCGAATTCGGCATCTATCAGGGTGAGGCGCGCGAAGTCTCCTCCAACGTGCTGTTGGGGTCGATCAGCATCCCGGTGCCGCCACGCCCGGCCGGCGAGATACTGGTCGATTGCCGCTTCAGCTATGACAGCAGCGGCCTGCTGGAGGTCGACGTCGTGGTGCCGGAAACGGGCCAGAGCCGCAATCTGGTGATCATCGACGAAAGCGAGCAGCGCGCCGAACGCGACCTGGCCGAAAGCCGGGCGCGCCTCGCCGCACTCAAATTCCACCCGCTCGAGGCGATGGAAAATGTCGCGGCGCTCGCCCGCGCGCGCAAAGGATACGAATCCTTCATCGGCGAGCGGCGCGAAGCCATTGGTCGCTGGATCACCCAGTTCCAGTCGGTGCTGGAAACCCAGGACAGCCGGCTGATAACCGAGGAGCGCAGGCTCCTGCTCCAGAATCTGGACCTGGTCGAAAAGGATTATGGGCTGTGAGCCCTTCGACCGCCTGGCAATTGCTGGGGATCGAGGCGACGGCGGACAGCAAGGCGATCCGCCGTGCCTATGCCGCCCGGCTGCGCGCCATCGATCCGGACCAGGATCGGGATGGCTTTGCCGCGCTGCGCGACGCTCGCGACCAGGCCCTGATGCTGGCATCGGGCGAGGTGGCCGATGCGCCGCCCCCCGGCATCATGACCGACGGGATGGAGGTCATCGTCCCGTCGCCGGACATGGCCTTCAGTGGCTCCCTTCCGGCCACCTGCGATATCGCATCCGCCCCCTTGTCGATCGCGCCCGCAACGCCGCCCCCGGATTGGCGCATGCCACCCATCGCGCCGGATTGCCGGATCGCCGCGGATGGGGGCGATGCGATCGCGTTGCCCCTGCCCGACGGGGCCGACGCGCTGATCGTGCCGACGGTGACGCGCGCAGAGGTCCAGGATCTAAGCCGCGCCGACCATGCGCTCCATGCCCTGCTCTATCCCGATCCGGACGCGCCGTCGCAGGATCGGCCGATGCATCCGGCGGACATCGTCAACGGCACCACCCTGATCAGCCGCATCCATGCCGAAGCGCAGCAGGGCGCGATCGACCTGCATGCCCGCGTCGACGACTGGCTTGCCAACATATTGGCCGGCTCCTGGCCCCGCGCCCAGCCGCTGCTCGCCCCGGCCGCCCGCCTGTTCGGCTGGGACGCGCTGGACGGCCAGATCGACGCGCCACCGGCAGTCGACTTCATCAACCGGCGCCTCGCCTCCGACCGCTTCGCCCAGCAGGTGCAGCAGAAAGGCCACCCGCTCCATCGCGCCTGGCAGCAATTGGCCAAGCCGACCCGGCCGGGGCAAGGCCGCGCCTTATGGTGGCAGGGCGCGAAGATAGACGAGTTGCTCGGCACCATTCGTCGGGATCATCCGGAAATTGAATCGCGCCTTAACTGGCATCGGATCGCGCTGTGGGAAGATCACAGCGCCCGGCCGATCCGTTGGTGGACCGTCGCCTTCGGCATCTTTTTCGCCCTCCAGTTGATCGCGCGGATCGCCACGAGCATCTATAATCCCGCCGAGAACAGTTCGCGCATCTCGCTGGAACAGCCCGTGCCTGCAATGCCCGTCGCCACCGCCCCGCGCGTGCCCGGCGGCCTGGGCGATGTGGCGGCCGACATGCAGGCGGCGGTACGCGCCGCCTTCGGCAAGGATATTCCGCTCGACCTGCTCAATGCCCAGGCGCCGCTCGTCCATGCGCTCTTCGCCAGCAACTGGCGCGCCGGCATGGGCATGGGGTGGACCCGCGCCCGCTATGTCGAGGCGATGACCGGCATCATCCGCAATCGCTATGCCCTGCTCGCGCGGCAGAAGGGCGGCGACAGCCTGATCGCGATGCAGCGCCAGCGGCTGAAGGAAGAACGCGCGCTCAAGGGCGATCATTGGCACGCCTGCGCCGAGGCCGCCAAGCATGGCGCCTTTGCCGATCCCGAGCTGATCCCCGCCGATCTGCGGGATCCCGCGCGGGCGCTGGTCGCCGACCTGGTCATCGCCATGCCCGACAATCCGGTGCTTCCGCCGCCAGGCGGCAGCTTCTCCATCCCCGGCCAGATCGTGCAGCGCGTGATCGACCAGTCTGGCCTGTCGCTCGATCAGGTCAGCGCCGCCTTCCAGAACAAGGGGAAGGATCGGGAACAATGCCTGACTCATATAGCCCTGCTGGATGCCGCGCTGGATGCAAACAAGGCCACCCGCGCCGCCCTGTTGCAGCACATCTGAACCGGCGATCGCGCATAGGAAAGAAGCGCCCTACCTTGCGGCAGGACGCTTCTTGTCCATCAGCCAGCGGTCAAGCCGGGATCAGGCCGCGCGGCGCGCCTTGTTCAGCTTCTTGAGCAGCATGTCGCGCTTCAGGCGCGACAGATGGTCGATGAACAGCACGCCTTCGAGATGGTCCATCTCATGCTGCAGACAGGTGGCGAGCAGCCCTTCCAGTTGTTCCTCGTGGATGCGGCCGTCGCGGTCCATCCAGCTGGCGCGGATCACCGCCGGGCGCTCCACCTCGGCAAACTGGTCGGGCACCGACAGGCAGCCTTCATTATAAACCGACTGCTCATCCGATTCCTTCAGGATTTCCGGATTGATGAACACCATCGGCTTCTTGACCGGCGGCGCGCCTTCCTCATCCGATTCCGGTTCCTGCAGATCCATCACCAGGATGCGCTTGGGCACGCCCACCTGGATCGCGGCCAGGCCGATGCCCGGCGCGTCATACATGGTTTCGAACATGTCGTCGATCAGACGCTGCAGATCGTCGTCGATCGCCTCTACGGGGGTCGAGATGGTACGCAGGCGCGGATCGGGCGCCTCAAGGATCGGAAGAATGGCCATGGCGAAAACATAGGCGGAACGGGGGAAAATTTCAAGCGACACGGGCGCTGGTCCACGCACCGCTTGCCGCCCCGCCCGGCGCGGTCTAGGCGAAGGGCGTGACCGACGAAACCGCACAGCAGCGCCGCTACAAATCCTTCGAGGATACCCACCAGATGCTGATCGAGCTGGCGGTCGGGCTGATCGCCGATCGCGGCATCGATGCGCTGTCCCTGTCCGCCCTCGCCCGCGCCGCCGGGGTCAACCGCACCACCATCTATTATCATTTCACCGATCGTGACGCCCTGGTCGCGGCGGTGAAGCTCTGGTCCTCGCAGCAGATCGTCGCCGCCTTCCGCCCGGAACTGCCGCGTCAGGCGCGGATCGACTATGTCACCCGCTTCGTGCTCGACAATCCCGCCATCATGTCGCTGTGGATCGAGGATTTCATCGCGCCGGGCGACATCCGCGCCAGCTATCCGCATTGGGACGCCCTGGTATCGGGCATTGGCACCAGCCTTGCCGCCGCCTTCCCCGACGAGCCGATCGACGCCGAAGTCTATTGCGTGATGCTGCTCACCGGCGCGCTGATCGGCCCGCGCGTCTTTCGCCATCGGGTCGCCCCCGATCTCGACACAGAAGCCACCATCGCCCGCTTCCGCCAGGAACAGCAGCGGGTGCTGCGCCGGGATGGCATCGCCGACGACTGACAAAATTTACAACAATAGTGTTGCAAATTAAGATTGCCCCGCTCATGCTGTCGAAAAGACAGACAGCGGAGAGCGATGATGCACGGCGAACGGCCCGGCTTTCAGGGCATGAGCGACGACAGTCTGGCCTGGCTCGGCACCGCGCCGATCCCCGCCGCCCCCTATCATGATCCGGCCTGGTTCGAGCTGGAACGGGAAGCGGTGTTCCGCCGCTCCTGGTTGCAGCTCGGCCATATCTGCGAACTGCCCGACAGCGGCAGCTTCATCCGCCGCGAGATCGAAGCACTCAATGTGTCGCTGCTGATCGTGCGCGGCCGCGATGGCGAGATTCGTGCCTTCCACAATGTCTGCACCCATCGCGGCACCCAGCTGGTCGAGGAGGAAAGCGGCAGGCGCGGCACCTTCTCCTGCCCCTATCATCGCTGGTCGTTCGGCACCGATGGCGCATTGCTCGCCGCCCCCGATTTCGATCGTTTCTTCGTCGACAAGGCCGACTGCGCCCTGCCCCGCGTCGCGCTCGACATCTGCGGCGGGCTGATCTTCGTCCATCTCGGCACGCCGGACAAAGGCCTGCGCGACGATCTTGGCCCCTATGCGACCATGCTCGACGGCTTCCCGGCGGCGCAGGCCGCCACCTTTTCCGAATATGTCTATGAGATCGACGCCAACTGGAAGCTGACCTACGACAATTTCCAGGAAAATTACCATCTCCGCTTCATCCATCCCCGCTCCGGCGCACCGGCGGTGGGCGAGGACAACCCCTTCGGCTATCCGGTGAAGATGGGCTTTCACGGCCCCCATCGCACCCAGACGATCTGGACCAATCCCGATCCCGCGCCCAAGCCGGTGCAGGCGCAATCCTTCGGCCGCGCCGCCCGCTTCGCCATGGCCGACGGCACCGCCGGCCCGCACAGCCGCGACTATCTCGCGCTCTTTCCCAATTTCTTCATCCTCGGATCGCCGGCCCAGCCCTTCTCCCACACCGTCTGGCCGATCGACGCCCGCCGCTCGCGCGGCGTGATCCGCCTCTACTGGAAGGGCGAGGATGACTGCGCCAGCCGCCGCTATGCCCGCGAATATGCGATGGCCAGCGCGCGCGACATCCATGCCGAGGATCGCGACGTGATCGAGGCGGGGCAGCGCGGCCTCAACAGCGGCGCGCTCAAACATATCCATTTCCAGGCGCAGGAGGCGCTGTGCCGCCACCTCTTCAACGCCGTCGACGAAAGGGTGCAGGCTTATCGTGCCGACCTGGCCAGCACTGCGCCCCGGCCCGTCTCGCAGGCGGAGGCAATGGCATGACCACGCTCCTTCCCACTGGTTTCGAGGCGCTCGCCCCCTTTGCCGATCGCTGGGCGATCGACGGCTCGATCACCCGTGCCGCCCGACGCGGTGCCGCCGATCCGGCCGACCGCGCCGCCTTCTTCGCGACGGCCGCGCCCCTGCTCGACGCCGCCCTCGCTCATCTCGACCGCTACCCGATCGACGCCCTGCCGCTGGCCGAGCAGCGGCTGATGGACATGATGCTGACCCTCGCCCATGTCTCGCTGACCGAAGAGATATTGGGCGACCAGGAACCCGCCCACGCCCGTCAGCGTCAGCATATGCGCATTACCCGGACCCCGGCAGGCGCCTGAGAGACGCAGGCCCGCCCCGTCATTCCGAGTGCAGCCAAGCAATGACGAGGATCGGGTTTTGACCGCTGACGACCAAATGCGGAAGTTGACTGAATATGGTCTGTCACCCACAAGCGGTCGCCATGGGGATCAAAGCACTCGCGATGTGGTTCACTGTTTCAGCTACGACGTTTGCCGCCTGCTGTTTTGCGATGCTTCAATTCGGTCATTCCATGCACGCGCCCATATTGGTGTATCCATTCATGACCGTCTGGGGCGTGAGTGCGCTCACTTGGCCCATATTTCTTATGCGCTTGATACGTAGATCAATGCGGACAGCTTTTCACAAGTCGCGTCCATAAGCGGACTTTCCGCCAACCACCCATCCTGACCATTTAGCCGGCATCGTGCCGATGCCCTCCCATATCCGGGGCAGTCGCCCCATGGCCCCGGATGTTGCTTGCTCCGCTCCAGGGACACTGGCCTTTGGCTGCGCGGCTGCGTAATCCGCTATTTCTTCGGGAACAGCAGGGTGAAGATCATGCGGATGCCCCATTCGGGGCCGCCGTCGGGCGAGACGGCATAATATTTGCCGCCAAGGCCCACCTGCACCGCCTGATCGCCGACCTTGGTCAGTTGCGTGACGGTGAGATTGACCGGGATCAGCCAGTCCTTGCCCTTCCAGTCATAGGCCGCTTCGGCATTGATGCCATAGGTGGTGGCGTGGGACGTGGTGTGGCTGAAGAAGGGCTGCATGAAGCTGGCGCTGACGTCGGAACGGTCATCCTTGCCGGCGATCGACCAGATATGATTGCCGAGGAAACCGACCGTGTTCTGGCCCATCTGCTTGAGCAGCACGACGGTCGGGCCGGCGCCCCACTTGTCCCCGCCCAGATAGCGATCGGTTGCCGAGGGATAGAGGATGGCGGGGCCCACGCCCCAGATGATGCCCTTATTCTCCTTGGGCGAGAAGAAGAAGCTCTGGGTGATATCGCCAAGGCCGAAGGCATCCGTGCCCGGTCCCTGATAGCTATTCTGCGCGACGACCGGCACGATGGTGCGCACGATCATGTTCCAGTCCTTGCCGACGCTGATCGGCACCACCGGCTGGATATTCAGCGTCGACTTGATGCCGTCATCCCCGGCGCCGAAGTCGAGATTTTCCTGGAACGGCACGCTGATCAGCGAGGCGACCGGGTTGGACAATTGCAGCGCCAGATCCTGGTCGCTGCCGCCGGCAGGCGGCGGACCGTTGGTGATGGCAGGCGCTGCCGACGATCCCGCATCCTGCGCGATCGCCGGCAGCGGCGCCATGGCGGCCAGGCCTGCGAGCCAGGCGATCTTGCGATGATATCCGGTCTGCATGGCCAAGCGCCTTCCCCTTTCGAACATTCTGCGCGGGGACAGAATGACCCGATCAAGAGCGGGGGCCAATCGCGGGCTTTGCGGAGATCGGCCGGGAATAATCCCTAGGGGCGCTCGTCCCAGCGCAGCAGCCGCACCTGGCCCGGCGCATCGACGACCAGTTCGCCAAAGGCCCCGGTACGCAGCTTGAGCTGGCCATGGGCGAGGCCCAGCGCCAGCAGGGCGAAGCGGGCGGCGCCGTTGCTGGTGACCAGCAATTCCGTCCCCTCCCCTTCAGCGGCGAACCAGGTGCGCCAGGCAGCGATGCGCGCAGGGGCGTCGACGGTCCAGCCATCGGGCACGATCCCGTCCCGGTCCCAGGCGGCGATCGCCGCTTCGCCAAGACGCGCCAAAACGGTCGCCTCCGGCTGCCCCTCGTCCGGGCCATGGTCGATCTCGTCGAGCCAGGGCAGGATGGCGTCAACCGGATGGTCGAGCGCGGCCGCGATCGGCGCCGCGGTCTGGCGCGCGCGCTGCAACGGGCCGCTGTAGAGGCGCACGGGCCCCAGCGACCGGGCCGCGAAATAGCTGGCGAGACGCTGCGCCTGGGCCATGCCGCTGTCGACCAGCGGAATGTCGGTGCCGGCCCCGACCCGACGCGCATCGGCGCTGGAAGCGAAGGTGTTGCCGTGGCGGATGACGAAGATGTGCCGGCTCATGACAGGGCCGGCGTCGGGTCTCCATGGGCGGCGATCAGCGCCTCGACCCGCTGGATGTCGGCCTCGGTATCGATGCCGCTGCTGTCGAAAACGGGCGGATCGACCGGGACGGTCATGATATCGATGCCCAGTTCCAGCAGCCGCAACTGCTCCAGCCCTTCCAGATTTTCGAGCGCCGTGGGCGGCGATGCCTCGAAACGGGCGAGCGCATCATAGGCATAGCCATAAAGGCCGACATGGCGCCAGACGGGCGATATGGGACCGGCGGCACGGAGCTGGTCCTCATCGCGGATGGCGGGAATGATCGTCTTGGAGAACCAGAGCGCCCGGCCATCCGCGCCGCGCGCGCAGGTCGTGCCGCTGAAGGGCGAGCGTTGCTTATGCTCGCGCAGCGCATCGAGCGCGGCCCAGTCGAGCCCGATCACCGGGGTCGCGACCTGCGCGCCGGCATCCAGCGCCTCGATCACCGCGCCCAGCGCTCCCTTGGGCTGGAAGGGCGAATCCCCCTGGAGATTGACGACGAAGTCGGGCTGGGTGGCCTGCGCGCGGGCAGCGGCGAGCGCGCGGCCGGAGCCGGTGGCGATCGCGCTGTCGGTCATCACCGCGTCGCAGCCGGCGGCCTGCGCATGGGCCGCAATCTCGTCATCATCGGTGGCGACGACCAGAGCGACGCCGGCGCGCGCGCCGATCGCCGCGCGCGCCATGGCGATCGTGCGATGCAGCAGGCTGCGCCCCGCAATGAGGCGCAGCGGCTTGCGCGGCAGGCGGGACGACCCCGCCCGCGCCGGAATGACCACCAATATGGTCAGGCGACCCCGGCGTGCAGCAGATCATGCATGTGAAGCGCGCCGACCAGATCGCCATCCTCGCACACGAACAGCAGGGTGATGTTGCGATCGTGCATGATGCGCAGCGCTTCCGACGCCAGTTCGTCGGGACCGATCGACTGCGGCGTCACGGTCATGAAACGGCCGACCGCATCGGTCAGATTCTGCTTGCCGGTCACGGCCCGGCGCAGATCGCCATCGGTGAAGGCGCCGATCAGCTGGCCACGCTGGTCGACGATGGCCGTGCCGCCAAGGCGCGCACGGGTCATCTCGATCGTGGCGTCGAGCAGCGAGGAATCCTCGCACACCCGCGGCACGTCGCTGCCCGCCGACATCAGTTCGCGCACCTTGACGAGCTGCGCCCCAAGACGGCCATTGGGGTGGAATTTGTAGAAATCGTCGGCCGAAAAGCCGCGCATTTCCATCAGCGACATCGCCAGTGCGTCACCAAAGGCCATCTGCAAGGTGGTCGATGTGGTGGGCGCCAGCATATTGGGGCAGGCTTCGCGCACCGCCGGCATCAGCATGCAGACATCGGCAGCCTCGGCCACGGTGCTCTGCGCCTGCGCCGTCATCGCCAGCAGCGGGACGCCGAAGCGCTTGCAATAATGGATGATCGGCCCGAGTTCGGTGGATTCACCCGAATGGGACAGCATCAGCACGACATCGTCCGGCGTCACCATGCCCAGATCGCCATGGCCGGCATCGGCCGGATGCAGGAACAGCGCCGGCGTACCGGTGGAGGTGAGCGTGGCCGTCATCTTGCGCGCGACGATGCCGCTCTTGCCGATACCGGTGACGATCACCCGTCCCCGGACATTGATGATGATACCGACGAGCCGCAGGAAGGCGGCGGAAAATTCCCGGTCGGAAAATTTGGCTTCGAGTGTATTGAGCCCCCTGGCTGCCAGGGCGAGACTGCTGCACGCCGTCTCCACAATATGCGCACCCGAGCCGAAAGGAACGATCTTCGAAACTGTCGACACGCTTCTTGCCCTTTTTTCCGCGTATCGCCGCCGACATGCTCCGGCTGACGCCCGCGGTGTCGATGCGCCTTGCCAGCGCAGCGTCCATCCCTTGTTCCGCGACCCCAGGCCGATTTCGCAATCAGCACCCTGCAACTGTCTACGCCGTTTCAGGCACTTATGGCAATCCATTTCGCAAGTGCGGCAAGGGGCACTGAAGTCGGAAGGCAGGGGGAATGGGGCAGAAATACAAGATGAAATGAGCTAAATCATCGACAAGCCGAGGAACTTTTCGACAACTCGACATATGTCGCAACACTCACAGTCGATGATAGTCGCGATACCAGTTGACGAATCGGGGCACGCCCGACTCGATCCCGGTGGTGGGCGCAAAGCCGATATCCTGGGCAATCGCACTGATGTCGGCGAAGGTCGCCGGCACGTCGCCCGGCTGCATCGGCTGGAAGTCCAGCTGCGCCTTGCGCCCCACAGCCTCCTCCAGCACGGCGATCAGGTGCATCAGTTCCTCGGGCCGATTATTGCCGATATTGTAGAGCCGATGCGGCGCCCGGCTGCCGCCCGCCTTGAGCGCGCCGTCATCGCCCGGCGGGGAATCAAGGCAGCCGATCACCCCGGCGACGATATCGTCGATATAGGTGAAGTCGCGCTGCATCCGGCCATGGTTGAAGACCGGGATCGGTTCTCCGGCAAGGATCTTCTGGGTGAAGATCCACATCGCCATGTCGGGCCGGCCCCAGGGACCATAGACGGTGAAGAAGCGCAGCCCCGTCATCGGCACGCGGAACAGATGGGCATAGGTCTCGCTCATCAGCTCGTCGGCCCGCTTGGTCGCGGCATAGAGGGAGACCGGATGATCGGTGCGATCCTCCACCCGGAAGGGCAAGCTCTCGTTGCCGCCATAGACGGACGAGGAGGAGGCGTAGACCAGATGACGCACCCGCCGTTCCCGCGCCAGTTCGAGCATGTTCACATGGCCGGCAAGGTTGGAGCGGACATAGGCATGGGGGTTGATCAACGAATAGCGCACGCCGGCCTGGGCGCCGAGATGGACGATCGCCTCGATCGGATGATCGGCGAGCAGCGCCTGAAGTGCCGGCATGTCGGCAAAGTCCAGTTCGGCGAAGGTGAACAGCTTGCCATGGCGCTGTTCGAGCGCCGCGATCCGATCGCGCTTGAGCGAGACCTGATAATAGTCGTTGAGATTGTCGATGCCGATCACGGCGCGCCCGTCGGCCAGCAGCCGGTCGGCCACCGCCATGCCGATGAAGCCGGCCGCGCCGGTTACCAGGATCGTCAAAGCGTCATCCTCCTTGATCGGGCCGACAGGCGCGTCGCCGCCAGAGCCATGGCGGTTCACAGACAATCCGACGCGCGATGTAAAGCCCTTTCCCTCATAAGCCGTTCGATACAGGCTTCCATGCGGCGGAATACTTAGGCATTCCCTAATCTTTCCCGGCTAAGGCGAGGCGATGGACATGGCAGCGCACCCATCTCCCCCCTTTGCATCCGACAGCCTGCCGCTGACGGACGCGCGCGCGCGCTGGGCAGCGCTGGCGGCGGATGCGGCCGAACCCAATGCCTTCTACGCGCCCGACCTGCTGGCAGCGGCGATCGACCATCTGGCCGGCAGTGGTGACGTGCGTTTGATCGAGGCGCAGGCGGATGGCGAACTGATCGGCCTGTTGCCGGTGACGGTGCAGGCGCGCCATGGCCGCTTGCCGATCGGCTGCGTCGCCAACTGGATGCACGACCATTGTTTCTTCGGCGCGCCGCTGATCCGGCGCGGCCAGGAGATGGCGGCGTGGCGCAGCCTGCTGGCGCAGTTGGACGCGGCCGAATGGGCGCCGCATTTCCTGCACCTGCGCGGGCTGGACGCGGCCGGCGCCAATGCCGCCGCGCTGGAAGCGCTGTGCGTCGAACAAGGGCGCGGCCGGCGCGAGGTGCATCGCCATGACCGGGCGATGCTGCGATCCGACCTGTCGGCCGACGCCTATTGGGAAACCCATGTCCGCGCCAAGAAGCGCAAGGAAATCCGCCGCCTGCAGAAGCGACTGGCGGAACTGGGGACGGTCGAGCAGCGATTGCTGGACGATGGCGCCGACCTGCCGCGCTGGTGTGGCGACTTTCTGGCGCTGGAGGCGTCCGGGTGGAAGGGCCGCGAGGGCAGCGCACTGGCGAGCAGGCCGGATGACATCGCCTTCTTCCGTGCAGCCTGCGCCGCGGCCTTTGCTGCGGGTCGGCTGCATTTCCTGCGCATCGACCTGGATGGCCGGGCGATCGCGATGCTGGTCAATTTCCGCCATGGCGACGGCGCCTTTTCCTTCAAGATCGCCTTTGACGAGGAGATGGGGCGCTTTTCGCCCGGCGTACTGATCGAGATCGCCAATCTGCACGCGGTGCAGGATGATCCGGCGATCGGCTGGATGGACAGTTGCGCCGCCGCCGATCATCCGATGATCGACAGCCTGTGGGCCGAGCGCCGCAGCATCGTCCAATATCGTATCGCCCTGCAGGGCAAGGGCGCGGCGCGCCTGCGCCGGGCAGCGGCCTTTGCATTGGCCGGCGGGGTCGAACGGATCGCCAGCCGCATGAAAGGACAGGAATGACCGTGCATAGCCCGTTGGCGCCCGCCACCGACGCGCCGCATTTTTCGGACAGCGCCCGCGCCGCCTTCGCCGCCGCCTATCCCGACCAGCCGACCAAGCTGACGCATCAACTGGTCGGGCATGAATTGCTGACGCTGGATGCGCTGGCGACGCTGGCCGAGCGGATGCCGGCAAGCGCGGTCGAATATAATCTCGGCAAGCTGCCGCTGGGCGTGCGGCCGGAGGATACGCCATCCAATGGGCTGAGCCTGGGCGAGACGATCCGCACGATCGAGAGCAATGGCAGCTGGGCGGTGCTGAAGAATGTCGAGCGCGACCCGGCCTATGGCGCGTTGCTGGACGCGGCGCTGGCGGAGCTGGAGCCGATCGTCGCGCGCAGCACCGGACCGATGCTGCACCGCGAGGCCTTCATCTTCCTGACCTCCCCCGGCAGCGTCACCCCGTTCCACATGGACCCGGAGCATAATATCCTGCTGCAGATCATGGGGACCAAGGTGATGACCGTGTTCCCGGCGCGCGACGAGGAACTGGTGCCGGCGCGCAAGAGCGAGGAATTCCACAATGGCGGCCATCGCAACCTGATCTGGCAGGACGGGTTCAAGGCGCGTGGCACCCCCTTCCCGCTCAGCCCCGGCGAGGCCGTGCATGTGCCGGTCAAGGCGCCGCATTTCGTGGAAAATGGCCCGGCCGTGTCGATCAGCCTGTCGATCACCTGGCGGTCCGAACGCAGCGTGGCGGAAGGCGAACTGCACAGTTTCAACGCATTGCTGCGCAAGCGCGGCTTGCCGACCGGCGCGGTGAGCGAACGCCCCGAGCAACAGGGCATTCGCCGCTTCGTCTATCGGGTCATGCGGAAGCTGGGCGTTTAAGGATCCTGCGCGCCAGCGCCTCTGCCTCCAGCCGGGGACTGAAACGCTCGACATGCCACCATTCCAGCGCTTCCTCGCGCGTGGAGAGGCTCTGCTTGTAGCGATCCTTGCCGGCGAGCAGCGAATAGAGCCGGAAATCCTGCGTGGCATAATGGCCGACGGCGGCGGCGTGACAGAGCAGGCCCGGCTTGTCCTTGGCCGTGCGCGGCTGGGCAAAGGCGGACTGATAGTTCATCGCCTGCCCGTCCTGCACGAAATTGACCAGCAGGCCGACCACGCCGCCGGCATCGGTGAAGCGCAGCAGTTCGACCGCGCCCGACGGCAGGCCACGCGCCGCGATGGTGGCGACGAACTGGCGAAACCCCTGATCGTCCCAGGCATTGTCGGCGTGGCGCCCCATGTTGAGCGCGGCCATCTCGTCCAGCCAGGGGCCTATGTCATCCAGCGTGCCGACCGTGACGTCGGGCAGCGGCCCGCCATGATCCTTCATCGCGCGGCGGATCTGGCTGCGCGTATTGCTGCTGAGCAGCGAGAGATAGTCGCCGTCGGCGGCGCGCACGGCGTCGAGATCGACCTGATAGACGGGCGCGGCATCGACCCGCAATTTTCGCCGGGACGGCAGGCCAAGCAGCGGCGAATCCGGGGTGATGCCGCTCAGCCGCAACACACGCCAGTCACGACGCCGGTCGATGGCGTCGATCGCGGCAGCGACGGCCGCCGCCTCCTGCCCATGCGCGGCGAGCAGGCCATTATATTCGACATAGGGCCGGTCGATCGCCGGATCGCCCGACTGGTTGAGGCTGAGCGTCGCCACCAGCCCCAGCAGGCGCGGGCGCATCGCATGGCCGACGAGCGCCAGCGCGACATCCTGTCCGCGTTCATCGATGACGGCGAGCAGTTCGGGACGCACGCCATAGCTGTCGAGCCAGGCGCCCACCCAGGTCCAGCGCAGGAAGAAGGACGCATCGCTGCGCGCCTCCAGCGCCTGCCAGCGGGCGGCCAGCGCCGACCGGTCGGTCGGCAGGGAGAATGTCGCGGTGAGCCCCATCGCGCCCCTCTTGTGACAGAGCGGCGGCGGGAATCAAGCGCTTGCGATGACTAGAGCCTGTTCCCCCGCCCAACCACCCGATCCAGTATCATCCTGTCGGGTGGCTGGGCGGGGGAGCGGGCTGGGACCGGCCTTCTCAAACGGACTCTCAGCCGCGAATGCGGCGCTGCGGATCGACCGTGCCGTCGGCGCGGATGCCGGCACGGACCAGATCGCGGCGCATATGGCCGGTCAGGAAGCGCTGAAGCATCACGAAATCGGCGCGCAGCGACCAGAGTGGATAGCGGAAGGTGGCCGGGCGATTGCGCTCGATCAGCATATGGCTGACCCAGGCGAAGCCATAGCCGGCGACCGGCAGGGCTGCGGCCAGCCACCATCGCCCCGTAATGGCCGCCGTGGCCGCGATGCCAACCACCAGGCTGGTCCCGGCATAATGCATGGCGCGCGTCGCGGGCCGGGCATGTTCCTGCAGATAATAGGGCCAGAAGTCCCGGAACCGGGTGATCTGGGTCATAAGGGGCATCCTCTCTGTTATGCCCCATCTTTTATACGTGGACGTTCAACTTGTTAAGCGCCACGCGCCGCTTGGGCGCAAAGAGGAAATAATCATAGGCCGCACGGGCCGCCTGGGCCATGATCTGGTCGCGCGAGACATGGCCCCGGCTGTCCTTCATCACGAAGACGGTGATGGCGAAGCGGCGGCCATCAGGCAGGCCGATGATGCCGACATCATTGCCGACGCCGTTGAGCGACCCGGTCTTGTGCGCGACCGGGGTGCCGGGCGGCAACATGCCCGACAGGCGCAGCTTGCCGGTCTGGCAATGGCCCATGATGGTGAAGAGCAGTTGCGTGCTTTCCGGCTTCAATGCCTTGCCCGATTCATAGGCGACCAGCAGCTGGTTCATCGCCAGCGGCGTCGCCGTGTCGCGCGGATCGAGCATGAAGTCCATGTTCGGCAGGTCGCGCACGTCGCGCCGCTGGATCATCGGATCGGCGCGGCGGGCGGCGCCGGCATTCTGCTGGAAGGTGCCGGACTGGGGATTGATGCCCATGGCGCGGTAGAGAAGATGCGCGGTATCGCTGTCGACGCGCAGGCCATGGATGCCAAGGCCGGCGACGAAATCGCTGACCGCCTTCGGCCCGCCGGCACGGGCGACCAGCACGTCGGTCGCATTATTGTCGCTGCGCGTCAGCATCAGGTCGAGCAACTGGCTGACCGGCAGGGTCGCGCCGGGACGCGAGAACATCCAGGCGATGCCGCCTTCGCTCGCCAGCGCAGGATCGAGCGCGAGCCGGTCGTCGAGCCTCAGGCTGCCGGCATCGACCAGCGAGAGGATACGGCCCGCGACCGCGACCTTGTAGGCGCTGGCCATAGGGAAGAGCGTGTCGCCATTGCGCGACTGGACCTCACCGGTCTGCAGATCCTGCACCGCGACGCCGACCGTGCCGTCCGACAAAGCGGCGAAGCGGTCAAATTCGGCCAGAAGATGCGCCTCCGCCGTCAGCAGCACCTGTGGCCGGGGCGGCGGACCGAAAGCATCGGCGCTCGGCAAGGGCGCAAAGAACAGGCCAAGGGCGGCGCAGCTGGCGCCAATTTGACGGAGAGACGGCATGGCCCGTCTGTCGCCCATCATGGGTCGGGTGGCAAGATATTTGATCGGCTTTTCCCGCGGTTGACGCAGGCATGCCGGGGGTTCATCACGCCGGCCATGAACGACACCATCAAGCTGCACGAAAGCTGGCGCGCGCCGCTGCGCGACCAGTTCGCCAGCCCCCATATGCAGGGCCTGAAACAGTTCATCGAAGCGGAAAAGGCGGCGGGCAAGCGCATCTTCCCCAAGGGGAATGAATATTTCCGGGCGCTGGACCTGACCCCGCTGGACCAGGTGAAGGTGGTGGTGCTGGGGCAAGACCCCTATCATGGCGAAGGCCAGGCGCATGGCCTGTGCTTTTCGGTTCAGCCCGGCGTGCGGACGCCGCCCTCGCTGGTCAATATCTACAAGGAGCTGGAAAGCGACCTTGGCCTGCCGCGCGCGCGGCACGGCTTCCTGGAGCATTGGGCGCGGCAGGGCGTGCTGTTGCTCAACAGCGTGCTGACGGTCGAGATGGGCCGCGCAGCGTCGCACCAGGGCAAGGGCTGGGAGACATTCACCGACGCGATCGTCCGGCTGGTGGCGCAGAAGGAGGAGCCGGTCGTGTTCCTGCTGTGGGGCGCCTATGCCCAGCGCAAGGCCGGCTTCGTCGATTCCGGGCGCCATCTGGTGCTGAAGGCCGCCCATCCATCGCCGCTGTCTGCGCATAACGGCTTTCTGGGCTGCCGCCATTTCTCACAGGCCAATGCCTTTCTGGAGGCCAAGGGGCGTGGCGCGATCGACTGGCGCCTGCCGGAGGTGGTGGCATGAGCGGGCCGGCGGTCGCCCTGCTCTACCAGGCGCTGCCGCCGCCGGTGATCGACGGGCTGCGCAAGGATGCCAAGCCCGGCGGCTATTCCGACGGTGGGGCCGATATCGGCTTTGCATTGAAGGGGCTGGGCCGCACGGTGGTAACGCCGGTGCCCGCGCCCGATCCGGCGCAGGCGATGCAATGGGTGTTCCCCGACACGGCGGACGGCATAACAGCCGCGATCGCGGCGGGCGCCGACACGATCTGGGCCAATAGCGTGCTGTTCGAGGGGCATCCGATCGAGGCCGTGATGGGCCAGGTCGCGATCGTCGGCCAGACCCCGGCCGCCACGCAGAAATATGACGACAAGTTCGCCACCAATCGGATGCTGGAACAGGCCGGCTTGCCGGTGGCGCGCGGCTTTTTGCTGGCTGATCGGCCGAGCGAAGGCGTGCATGCGCTGGCCGATGTCGGGCAGGTTCTGGCCGATATGGCCATCCCCTTCCCGCTGATCGTGAAGCCCGTGCGCGGTCGGGGCAGCCAGGGCGTGACGCTGGTGCGCGATGGTGATGCGCTGAACGCCGCGGCCCGCAGCCTGATCGACGAGGGCAAGTTCGGCACGCTGCTGATGGTCGAGGAATTTCTGGACGGCGAGGAAATGACCATCACCGTCCTGCCGCCCACCGCGCCGCGCCCGTCAGGCGAAAGGGGGCTGCGCCCGGTGCTGCGCTTCGACCAGAAGGACGGTGTCGCGCCCTATAATGGCGATGTCGCGGTGACGCAGAACAGCGTCGCGATCAGCCCGGAACGGATGGAGGAAGCCCCGGTGCTGGCGATGCTGGATGCCTGTGTGAAGGCGGCGGAGCTGGTGGAATCGCGCGCGGTGATCCGCATCGACTGCCGCGCGGATGCCAGCGGCCAGTTCAAGCTGTTCGACCTCAACATGAAGCCGAACATGACCGGTGCGGGCCGGCCGGGTCGCGCAGACCAGGATTGCCTGTCGGCGATCGCCGCGCGGGCCGATGGCTGGTCCTATGCCCAGATGCTCGACGCCATGCTTGCGACGGCCTGGAAATAACGCACCAGAATCCGGTGCCCAGAATCATTGAGGCCCGGTCCCGCTTGCGCGGGCCGGACCCCTTCCCTCTCCAAACCGGAAAGTGGAAAATCAGCCGTCGTAATCGCCGCCGATATTCTGGTTGCGCGGCGGCGCCGCAGCGGTCAGGCGCAGGGCCTCCGCCGACTGGGCGATCGAACCGATTTCATCGGGCGTATCGTCGTCGTCAATCTGGACCTTCTGCAGCGACGCAACGACCGAATCATGCAGATCGGCGGGCAGAATGGTTTCCTCGGCGATCTCGCGCAGGGCGACGACCGGATTCTTGTCGCGGTCACGCTCAAGCGTCAGCTCGGCGCCACCGGAAATTTCACGCGCGCGCTGGGCGGCGAGCAGGACGAGATCGAAACGGTTGGTAACCTTGTCGACGCAATCTTCGACGGTGACGCGGGCCAATCGGGCCTCCTGAAAAATCAATAGGGAATCTTGAACTTGGCGCCTAGCAGTGGCGGCCTGTCGAGTCAATGAAAAGCCCATAAAGCCATGGCGCGCCGCGGCAAAGCGGCGCATGAAGGGGCTATGGCGTCGCGACAACAGCAAGCCCCGACCAGCCCGATCAGCGTCACGCTGAACGGCAACCGACTGACCGTCATCGAAGAAGGCGCGGCGCTGCGCGATGCGCTGGTCAGACTGATCGACGGTGCGCGCACGAGCCTGAAACTCTATTATTATATTTTCGCCGATGATGGCAGCGGCCGGTTGATCTGCGAGCGGCTGGTGGCGGCGCGGGCGCGCGGCGTGGCCGTGACGCTGATGATCGACGGTTTCGGATCGTCCGATACGCCCGACAGCCTGTTCGCCCCGCTGATCGCGGCGGGCGGCCATTTCGGCCGGTTCGGGACGCGCCGGTCGACCCGCTACCTGATCCGCAACCATCAGAAGATCGCCCTGGCCGACGACAAAAGGCTGATGATCGGCGGCTTCAATGTCGAGGATGGCTATTTCGGCATTCCGGCCGACGATTGCTGGCGCGACCTGGGGCTGCTGCTGGAAGGGCCGCAGGCCGAGGCGATGGCGCGCTGGTATGGCCAGCTATGGCGCTGGGTCACGAGCAAGGGGCAAAGGTTCCGCGCCCTGCGGGCGATGGTGCGGCACTGGCACCCATCGCTGCACCATGATCCGGCCGATCCGTTCCGCTGGCTGATCGGCGGGCCAACCCGGCGGCTGAGCCCCTGGGCCCAGGTGGTGAAGCATGACATGGACCGGGCGCAGCGGCTGGACATGGTCGAGGCCTATTTCTCGCCCGGTCGGGGCATGATGAAGCGGATCGCCCGCGCTGCCCGGCGCAAGGGCGCGCGCCTGATCCTGCCGGCCCTGTCGGACAATGGCGCGACGATCGCGGCCGCACGGCTGCTCTATGGTCCGCTGCTGCGACGCGGCGTCGAGATATATGAATATCAGCCCTGCAAGCTGCACATGAAGCTGATCGTGATCGACGATGCGGTCTATATCGGATCGGCCAATTTCGACATGCGCAGCCTGTTCCTCAACCTGGAGCTGATGCTGAGGGTGGAGGATGCCGGCTTTGCCGAGGCGATGCGCGGCTTCATCACCCAGCGGACGGGCGAGAGCCGGCAGATTTCGCTGGAAACCTATCGCGCCAGCCGCACCGGCCTGACGCTGATCAAGCAGTGGATCAGCTATCTGCTGGTCGGCGTGCTGGACTATACCGTCACGCGGCGGCTGAATTTTCGCGATCCCGACGCGGACTGAGCGGAGTATCGGGCGCGATGTTGCGGCGCAGGCTGGTGAGCGCCAGCAGCGCCAGCCGCCGATCATCGACCGCGCCGTTCCGGCCGATCGTGGCGAGCGCCGTGTCGATGGCCCGCACCAGCGCCGGATCGGGATCGCCCTGCCCCCTGGCGCCAAGCCGATCGAAATGCTGGCGCACGCGCCCCAGCACGACGTCGAGCAGCCGGTCGTCGCGGGCATGGGCGCGCACCCGGAAGCGGTGGAGATCGTCGAGCGACATGCCCACGCGCGTGTCGCGCAATATATCGAGCAGCGGCGCGGTGGTGTCGCTACCCAGTTCGGCAAGCCGCGGCGTCAGCAGGCCGATACGGTCGAGCATTGTGTTGATCCATTTGACCGTGTCAGGCTGCTGCCGCGGATCGGTGCGCAGGGCAAGATCGCGCCAGCCCGCCCGGAGCAGGCGCAGCGCGGATTGTTCGGCGCCCACGGTGCGGACCATCTTGAGCGCCCAGACCGCGAGCAAGGCGCCCAGCATCTGGGCGATGGCGGCATTGGCGAAACTGTCGAACTGCCCGGTATAATAGCCATCGAGGCCCATCAGGCCGGGCAGCGAGAGGATCATGCCGATCGCCATCGCCGCCAGCCGCCGCCGCACCATCATCCCGCCGACCAGCAGGAAGGCCGGCGCCAGCACCGCGACCAGCACCGGAAAGTCGGACACGCGCGGCAGGATGGCAAAGGCATAGGGCGCGGCCACCAGCACCGCGCAGCAGGTGCCCTGCCACACTTTCCAGGCGGCGGGCGCGGGATCGTCCATATTGCTGAACAGGGCGCAGATGATGCTGGCGATGACGACCGCCCCTGCCCCGGCCGGCCAGGCCGACAGGATCCAGAGCAGGCAGCCGATCAGCACGGTGAGGCTGGTCGCCAGCGCACCACGCAGCGCCAGGCCATAATCGCGGTGCAGGACGCGGCGGCGGGCGTTGCGGATCGCTTCCCGCGCGGGCGGTGACAGGGGAATGCGATCGGCGCCCATCGCCGCCTGCAACTCGCGGCAGATGGCATGGACGGCGACCAGTTCGGCCAGCCGGTCGAGCATGCTCAGTTGCAGCGCCGCATGCCAGGCGAAGGGCAAGCGGCAATCGGGTTCGCAGGCGCGAGCGCGGGCGCGCAGTGCTTCGGCCGCCCCGCCCTCCCCGTCCGGCGCGCCCAGCCAGGCGACGACATCGTCCAGCAGGACATGGACGGCCGGCGGCAAGGCATCGGCCCGCTGCAACTGGCGACAGCGATCCTCGACCGCGCTGGCCAGCGGCAGCAGCAGGCAAAGCTGCGTCTCCAGCGCGCGCAGCACCCCGGCCTTCAGCCGCAGCGCGCTGCTTTCGAACGGCAAATGGGTGGCAAGCTGGTGCAGTTCGTGGATGTCGGTCGCCAATTGCCGGCGATCGCGGGTCACGACTGCATCGCGCTGGTCGACCCGCAGGGAATCGCGCGACCAGCGTTCGGCGTCGATCATGATCGCGTCGATCCGCGCCTGGAGCCGAGCCGACACGGTGCGCGGGAAGACGAGGCTGTGGACCAGCGTGGCCGAGGCGATGCCGATGCCGATTTCCTGTGCGCGCAGGCTGGCGGCGGTGAAGATCGTCGCCTGCGCCTCGACCGCCGGGAAGGCGACGATGCCGGCGGTATAGCCCGCCAGCAGGAA
Organism: Sphingomonas sp. S-NIH.Pt3_0716; assembly: GCF_003950715.1. Taxonomy (NCBI): domain Bacteria; kingdom Pseudomonadati; phylum Pseudomonadota; class Alphaproteobacteria; order Sphingomonadales; family Sphingomonadaceae; genus Sphingomonas; species Sphingomonas sp. S-NIH.Pt3_0716. Next base: position 124,582 of record NZ_QLJK01000011.1, read on the forward strand.
GGTATAGGCGCGCGGGGTCCGGTCGAGCAGCGCGACGAAGGTGCAGAGCCCGAGCCACAGCGCCAGCGCGAGCGAGAGAAGTTCGGGGGCATTGCCGAGCAACGGCACCAGCAGGATCGCCACGCCCGCGCCGATGACGGTGCCGAGCAGGCGGAACATTGCCTTCGACGACACCGCGCCGGCGAGCGGCTGGGCAACGATATAGGCGGTGATGATCGCCCAATAGGGCCGGTCCAGCCCGATCCGCAGCGCGATATAATAGGCCAGCATCGCCGCGAGAAAGGCCTTGAGCGTGAACAGCGCGTCATGGCCGCCGTAGCGATCGGCCATCCAGCGCGCTTGAGGCAAGGCAGGCGTCACGCGGCACATCCAGCATCATCGGGCGGGGCCAGGCAGGGCGGCGACGCCGGTCGGGAGAATGAAAGCCGGACGCGTCGGCTCGCCACGCCGGATCGGGCGCGCATTGCTGGAGCTTCAGGCAAACCCTCTATGCGCCTGTCCATGTGACGAAACAATATGAGCCCAAGGCACAGCCATTGTGCATGATATGCACAACCTAACAGGGCCAGCAGGCATCAATCATCCCCTTGCCGCCGCCCCCGGCTTTCTGCACAGTCGCGCCGCCCAGCCGGGCCAGGGAGACGCATTTCCAAGCGTCGCACAATCAGAACAAGGACATCGCCCCATGCCATCCCGTCGCTTAGTTGCCGCCTTGCCCGCCGCCGCGCTGCTGGCCGCCAGCCTCAGCCCGCTGCACGCCGCTACCGCGGCCGATACGCAGGCCCGCGCCGGCGAGGCCGCCTTCCGCACCCTCTACAAGGAACTGGTGGAGACCGATTCGAGCTGGCCCAATGGCAGCTGCACCGTGGCCGCCGAACAGATTGCGACGCGGCTGAAGGCGGCCGGCTATGCCGATGGCGATATCGCTGTCGTGGTCGATCCCGCTCATCCCAAGGAAGGCAATCTGACCGCCGTGCTGCGCGGTTCCGATGCCAAGCTGCCCGCGCTGCTGCTGCTCGCCCATATCGACGTGGTCGCGGCCAAGCGCGCCGACTGGACCCGCGATCCCTTCACCCTGATCGAGGAAGGCGGCTATTTCTATGGCCGGGGCACGTCGGACGACAAGGCGATGGCGGCGAGCTTCGCCGACGCCATGATCCGCTTCAAGCAGGAAGGCTATAAGCCCAAGCGCACGATCAAGATGGCGCTGACCTGTGGCGAAGAGACGGAGAAGGCGCTCAACGGCGTCGAATATCTGCTGAAGAACAAGCCCGACGCGATGGCGGCCGGATGGGCGCTCAACGAAGGCGGCGGCGGGTCGCTGGACGAAAATGGCAAGCCGGTCAGCCATGGCGTGCAGGCGGGCGAGAAGGTCTATCAGGACTTCACCTTCACCGCGACCGCGCCGGGTGGTCATAGTTCGCGCCAGGAACCGCATTTCAATGCGATCGGCTGGATGGCGCAAGCGCTGGCCAATGTGAACGCCTATGATTTCCCGGTGAACCTGACCCCGGCGGCCAAGGCCTATTTCGGCGCGTCGGCGCCGCTCTATCCCAAGCTGTCGCAGCCGATGGCGGCGGTCGGCGCGGGCCAGGCGACCGAAGCGGACTATGCCGCGATCTCGGCCGCCAATCCGAGCTGGAACGCGACCCTGCGCACCACCTGCATTCCGACGCTGATCAATGGCGGCCATGCCCCCAATGCCCAGCCCCAGTCAGTGACCGCGAACGTCAATTGCCGCATCATTCCGGGCGAGGATGTCGAGGCCGTGCGCGCGAAGCTGGCGCAGGTCGGCGGCGACGAGAAGGTCAAGGTGACGCTGGCCGATCCGCCGCAGCCCAAATCGTCGGCGCCGCAGCTGACGCCGCAGATCATGGCGCCGATCGAGGCGCTGACCAAGGAGATGTGGCCGGGCGTGCCGGTGATCCCGCGGCTCGCCACCGGGGCGACCGACGGGCGCTTCACCAATGCGGCGGGCATCCCCACCTATGGCGTGTCGGGCATGTTCGCCGACCCCGATGGCCAGGGGGTCCATGGCCTCAATGAGCGCATCCGGGTGAAGTCGCTGCTCGACGGCCGCGCCTTCCTCTATCGCCTGACCAAGGCCTATACCCAGTAATGCGAAAAGGGCTGGCCCGGATGACCGGACCAGCCCTTTTTATATTCGAGTCAGCGCGCGCGGATCAGCGGCCGCTGCTGCCCAGCACCCGGACTTCGCCGACCGGATAGCCCTTCTCGGCCATTTCCTTGGCATAGTCGCCACGGGCATCGGCCAGTTCGGTGCGATATTCCTCCCAGGCGTCGCGATTATCCTCCGCATCGCTGGAATGGCGCAGATCCTTGGTCAGTTCCTTGCGCGCCTCGGCCAGGTCGGTCTGGTAATTGAACCAGTAATTATTCTCTACGCCGGCGATCGGCGCTTCATAGACAAGCTGGTCCTCGACCGACGCCAGCTGTTCCTCATAGCTCACCGGGCCTTCCCCCGGAGCCGGGCCACGCGCCTGGGGCTGGGCCATGGCGGCGATCGGGGTCATGCCGACCATGGCGATGGCGGTCAGAAGCATCGAACGGTTCATGACGTTTCTCCTCTTTCCTCATCGAACCTGCGGCAATAACGCACCGGGACCGGCATTTTGCGCCTGAACGGATGTGCAGAATGGACGAAGCGAGGCGCGGCGGCGGTGGGCCGCAGCGCCCAAAAGGGCCTAATATCGGGCTTTTCCGCCCTGTTTTCAGGTGATTGGGATCAGATCAGCGGATCACCAGATAGAAGGTCGCCGGCGCGCTGCCGCCATTTTCTATCTCGATCGCATAGCGTTCGGTGAACAGCGGCAGCCAGGCGCAATCGGCCTGCGGCGCGGCCACCGGCTTGGCGCAGAGCGTGCCGCCATCGGCATTGCGCACCCGGACCGACAGGGATGCGGCGATGCCGGTGGCGCGTGCCACCGAAATCTGCGCGCGCTGGCCGGCAAGGAACAGCTGGCGCAGCGTCACCCGCCCGCCCGCCGCCAGAGACCCGCGGCGATAGGCGGGGCCGAGCGCGCGGCCGCGATAGACCGGCCCGGCATGGACGGCACCGCCGGCCTGCGCCTGCTGCGACCAGAGGGTGGACAGGTCATCCTGCCCCTCGGCCGGGCGCGCGCCGAGCAGCTTGAGAGTGTCGGCCGCCGCCGCGAGTGCGGCTTGATCGCCCCTCGCCTGCGCCAGATCACCCTCCGCCAGGGTGCGCATCAGCGCATCGGTCGGCATCGGCTCCTCGACCACCGCGACCGGGCCGACGCCCAGCATCAGCAGGGGCAGGAAGAGCCTAATCATCCGCCATCTCCGGCTGCACCACGAAGCGGGCGCCGGGCGCGGCATCCTCGACATGGATGGTCAGGCCATGGCGTTCGGCGATCGCGCGGGCGAGCGCCAGCCCCAGACCATGGCCGCTGCCGGGCGACGGATCGAGCCGGACATAGCGGTCGAAGACCAGTTCGCGCGCGTCGGCCGGGATGCCCCGGCCATTATCCTGGACAATGATCAGCGGCCCTGGCGCCAGGCTGAGCAGCACGCTGCCGCCGCGCGGCACATATTTGAACGCATTATCGAGCAGGTTGGACAAGAGCCGGGTGATCTGCATCGGATCGGCGCGGAAGGATATGCCCGGCGCCACCATCGCGTTGAAGGCGATGCCCAGATCCTCCGCACTGGCGCCATACAGGTCCGCCAGATTGTCGGCAATCTCGCTGAGATCGACATCGGCGAGACCCCGGCGATCGCCGCGCAGCGCCTGGGTGCCGGCAATGTCGAGCAGGGAATCGAGCAATCGCACGACACTGCGTATCTCGTCGCGCGACCGGCCGAGGGTACGCAACAGCCCCTCATCATCGGTCCGTTCCATCGCTTTCAGGATACGCGTGTCGAGATGCATCAGCGGGGTGCGGATCTCGTGCGCGGTCTGATCCGACACGGAGCGCTGGGCCTCCATCAGCCGCTGCACCTGATCCAGCATCGCATTGGTGTTGGCGGCCAGTTCGGCCAGTTCATCGCTCGCCCCGGTGGCGCGTGCGCGCACACCGATATCGCCGGCACGCACCGCGTCGAAGACATGGTTGATCCGTTCGACCCGGCGGCGCAGGCGGCGCGCGGCGAAATGGCCGGCGGCAAGGCTGAGCAGGGCAACGATGGCGCCGGCAATGGCAAAGGCGATGGCGAGCCGGGTCTGCAGCGCCCGCGCGCGAACATTGCTGCGCCCCACGATCAGCCGGGTATCGGGGCCAAGCAGCGTCGCCCGCGCGAACATGCGGTCGCCGCCGGGCAGGCGGATCAGCCGCGCTTCGGATACTTCGGACGCCAGGGCGGGCCAGTGATCGATATTGCCCGCCACCCGGCGCCCGGCCGCATCGGCGAGCAGATAATAGGCCTTTTCGCTGTCGCCGCGCTCCATCGCCAGCCGATCGGCGATCCGCGCCCTCAGTTCCGCCTCGCCGCTGCTGACATAGATGTCCGCCAGGCCCGCCAGATCGGTATCGACCTCTCGCCCCAGCATCACGCGCCCGTCAGTCTCGACGATCCGTTCGACCACCAGGAACAGCACCAGCGTGGACGCCAGGCTGACCAGCAGGGCCGACAGCGTGACCCGGCCAAAGACCGAGCGCAGCAGGCCGAACCTAGCCATGGGCGGCGATCAACCGATAGCCGGTGCCCCAGACCGTCTCCAGCACGGCGCTATCGAACCCTTCCTCCAGCTTGCGGCGCAGGCGGCCGACATTGACGTCGACGACATTGGTCTGGGGATCGAAGCTGAGTTTCCACACATGGCGCAGCAGCATCTCGCGCGTGACCACTTCGCCGGCATGTTCCATGAGGTAGCGGAACAGCGCAAATTCCTTGGGCGACAGCGGCACATGGCGGCCCGCGCGATGGGCCGTGCGCGCCTTTACATGGCATTCCAGGTCGCCGAACAGCAGCACCGAATCCTGCTGCAACCGCCCCGCCCGGCGCCACAAAGCGCGCACGCGGGCGATCAGTTCGTCCGGCTCGAAGGGCTTGGCCATATAGTCATCGACGACGCTTTCCAGCCCCTCGACGCGATGCTCGCTGCGGCCGAGCGCGGACAGCATCAGCACCGGCGCCTCGATCCCGGCGACGCGCATGCGCGTCACCACGTCGATGCCCGAAAGATGCGGCAGGGTGCGATCGAGGATGATGACATGATAGCGGCCCGATGCGGCGCGCTTGAGCCCTTCGGCGCCATCCTCGGCCAGGTCGACGACCATGCCGGCGCGGACGAGGATTTCGGCAATATTGGCGCGGGCCGCCGGGTCATCTTCCACCAGCAGCACGGAAATCGGGTCGGTTTGCGCCATCTTCACCGCCTGTCAGATAGCGCGAACGGCCGCCAGTGACAAAGCCTGTTAAGGCGGTCACTGGCGGCCGTTAAGAGCCTGTTTGAAAAATCGCGAAAGAGCGATTTTTCGGTACGGTACCAGCCCGCTCCCCCGCCCAACCACCCGATCCAGTGTCATCCTGTCGGGCGGTTGGGCGGGGGAGCGGGCTGGTACCGGCTTTCTCAAACAGCCGGATTATCAGATCATTATCAGATCTTGAGCCCCGCGCGCAGCATCAGCGCACCGATGATCAGCAGATAGACGCCGAAAATCTTCTTCAGCGGCCCGGCGGGCAGGCTGTGGGCGGCGGCCACGCCCAGCGGCGCGGTCAGCATCGACATCGATGCGATCGCTATCGTCGCGGGGATGTTGATATAGCCCAGCGAACCCCAGGGCAGGCCGCCTTCGCGGAAGCCGATGATGGCAAAGCCGATGGTGGTCGGGATGGCGATCAGCGTGCCGATGCCCGATGCGGTGGCGATGGCGCGGTGGATGGTGCGGCCGCACAGCGTCATCGTCATGATGGCAATGGTGCCGCCGCCGATGCCCAGCAGCGAGGAAAAGGTGCCCAACCCGCCTGCAATGCCGATGCGCGCCAGCCCCGACGGCATCTGGTCGCTGATCACCTTGCCGTTCAGCACCGGGATCAGGAAGTTGAGCGACATCAGGATGACGCCTGCGCCAAAGATCATCTTAAGCGTGCGGCCATCGACATGGCCCGCCAGCACGACGCCCGCGCCACAGCCCAAAATGATCCAGGGCGCCCATGTCTTGAGGACGTCGAACTCCACCGCCCCGCGCTTGGAATGCGCCAGCAGCGATCGGATCGAGGTCAGGATGATCGTCGCAGCCGACGTGCCGATCGCGACATGGGCGATGCCGTCCTTCGTCCCGCCCAGCAGCGGCAGCACGACCAGCAGCGCCGGCACGACGACGAAGCCGCCGCCGATGCCGAAGATGCCGGCGGCAAAGCCGGCGAGCAGACCGGCGGCCAGCATGGCAACCAGCGGCACGAGCCAGGTCATGATATCACCGGACATCAGCACGCCCCTTTCTGCAGTGCGCGACCGGCGCGCATGATGGAGCGATCGCCTTTTTGGATCAAGGCGGCGAATGTGGGGAAATCGACCATGATGTTAAACCATGCCTCTCTTCGGCGGAACCAGGATGCATGGGGGGCATGTGGTCATGTCCCCCTGCCCGACTAGACGAACGAGATCTTGGAACCCGCAAGAGAATCCATGGCGTTTATTTGACAATCGGGAAACAAAGCCGGGCGACGCGACGTCGCGCCAGACGAAAAACGGCGCAAAATAAAAGGACGCCAGCCCCGCAAGGGAGGGCTGGCGTCCTTTTGCCCGGCGCCTGTCGGGGACGCCGGGAAACAGGGGCGGCGCGATCAGGCGATCGCGTCTTCCGCCGGGGTGTAGGGCAGGCCCAGATCGTCGGCGACGGCCTTGTAGGTGACCTTGCCGTCCCAGACATTGAGGCCCGCGAGCAGGTGCGGATCGCGGCGCAGGGCGTTCTTCCAGCCCAGTTCGGCGATGCGCAGCGCATGCGGCAGGGTCACATTGTTGAGCGCATAGGTGCTGGTGCGGGCGACCGCGCCGGGCATGTTGGCGACGCAATAATGGACGATGCCGTCGATGATGTAGGTCGGGTCGGCATGGGTCGTGGCATGGCTGGTTTCGAAGCAGCCGCCCTGGTCGATCGCGACGTCGACCAGCACCGCGCCCTTCTTCATGGTCTTGAGCATGTCGGCGCTGACCAGCTTGGGCGCGGCGGCGCCCGGAATCAGCACCGCACCGATCACCAGATCCGCTTCGGCCACGCATTCGGCCAGGTTCGCGCGGTTCGAGAAACGGGTCTTGGCGCGCGCCTCGAAATACATGCCGAGCTTTTCGAGCACTTCGGGATTGCGGTCGAGAATGGTGACGTCGGCGCCAAGGCCGGCCGCCATCTGCGCCGCGTTGAAGCCGACGACGCCGCCGCCGATCACGACGACCTTGGCCGGCAGCACGCCCGGCACGCCGCCCAGCAGCACGCCGCGGCCGCCATGCGCCTTTTCAAGGGCTGTGGCACCGGCCTGGATCGACATGCGGCCAGCCACCTGGCTCATGGGCTTCAGCAGCGGCAGGCCGCCGCTGGCATCGGTCACGGTTTCATAGGCGATGCAGGTCGCACCTGAGGCGATCAGGTCGCGGGTCTGTTCCGGATCGGGCGCGAGGTGGAGATAGGTGTAGAGGATCTGGCCGGGGCGCAGCATCGCGCGCTCGACAGCCTGGGGCTCCTTCACCTTGACGATCATCTCGACGCGTGCGAACACTTCGGCCGCGGTAGCGATGATGGTGGCGCCGGCCCGTTCATAGAGCGCGTCATGCGCGCCGATGCCCTCACCCGCGCCGGTCTCGACCAGAACCTCATGGCCATGGGCCGTCAGTTCATGGACGCTCTCGGGGGTCAGGCCGACGCGATATTCGTGATTCTTGATTTCCTTGACGGTGCCGACGATCATGAGACGCTCTCCATTTTGCAGCGGGATGGCCCATCCTGAAAGGACAACGCAGCCCCGCCGGTTGTGGCCCCATCATATCGCCAAGCAGGTGGCGATTGTTCCCTGATTTGCGCTTGCGATCGCCCGCATGCAGGACGATATATCGCAAAATCTTATTTCATCGGGATGACATTGCATGGATCGGTTCGACATCGCGTTGCTGGAGGCGCTGCAGAGCGATTCCCGCCGGTCGATGAACGAGCTGGGCGAGCAGATCGGCCTCTCCTCCTCCGCCTGCCATCGCCGCATCCGCGCGCTGGAGGATGCCGGCATGATCGAGGGCTATGCCGCCCGGCTCGATCCGGCGGCGCTGGGCCTGACGCTCCAGGCCTTTGTCGAGATTTCGCTGACCAGCCAGAGCCGCGAGGCGATGGAGCGGTTCGAGACGGCGGTCGCGGGCTTCCCGGAAATATTGGAATGCCATCTGATGGCGGGCCAGGCCGACTATCTGCTGCGGGTCGCCGCCGCCGACCTCAAGGGCTTCGACGCGGTCCATCGCGACTGCCTCGCCCGCCTGCCGGGCGTGTCGGCGATCCGCACCAGCTTCGCCATCCGCCGCATCCGCGACTGGCGCGGCTATCGGCTGCGCGATCTTCCTCTTTAAGGCGCCAATCGCACCGGCACCGGCGCATTGCACAGATCGACGCCACCCGCCGGCCGGTCGTAGAAATCGTCCTTCCGGTTGGCGCGCAGCCGCAGATAGTCGGCGAAGCCGGCCGAGCCGGTATCCATCACCTGGACATGTGGCTGTTCCGCCTGCGGCAGATCGCTTGCGAGGCGCACCGAGACGATCGGCAGCTTGCGCTCGGCATCGGTATAGAAGCCCAGTTCACCACTGCCGCGCGGCAGGCTGGTGAGCGCGGTCATCCCCTCGACGACGCGGCCGACCACGGCGATGTTGCGATCAAGCTGGCGCGGTGCCTGACCGATGACGGTATAGAGTTCCGCCCCCGTGCCGGCGTCGGGCGACATGTTGCGGCCGACGCCGATCATGCCATAGCAGTGCGGCAGCCAGGCGGCGTCCCCATCGATCGCCACCGGCCAGCCATCGATGAAGCCGGTCGCGCGCGCATAGGGATCGGGATAGGGCAGCGGCGTCAGCTTCGCCTTCATGCCCCCAAGCGGCTGGACATAGTCGGCCGGACTGGTCGGCGCGAGGCCGGCGGGCAGCGGCTTCTTCTCGGTCGCGTCGCCCCATTGGACGACATAATTGTCCTGCACCCGATTGATGCTGGTGCCATCCCACCAATGGGCGGCGGCGAGCGCGCGGATATTGGCGACATGGCGCGGACCGAATTGCGGCGCCAGCTGGATCAGCACGCGCTTGCCCCCCTTGATCGTCATCACCAGCAGATCCTGCGCCGGGACGGCACGCCAGGCACTGGCCGGCGCCTGCGCCACGACCGCGCTGGGCGTGGCCGGCGGATCGGCCGCATCGGCAGCGGCAAGGGGCAGGATGGCGATGAAGGGCGCAAGCAGCGCGGCACGGCGGCGAAGGGTCATGACGCGATCAAACAATTGCTGCGCAAGAAAGTAAAGCACCCCTTGCCTAGTGCGTTGTCGCGCGATAGGGAGCCGCCTCCAGTGCGATGGAATATGAACCCGATTCACGCCGCTTACAGCGACGATGGGGTTCCTGCGGAGCGGTGGCCGAGTGGTCGAAGGCGCTCGCCTGGAAAGTGAGTATACGTCAAAAGCGTATCGAGGGTTCGAATCCCTCCCGCTCCGCCATCATCCTGTTATTTCACATCCGTTTCGAATCAGAAAAGCCCAGCTTTTCTGCGGCTTTCAGCGTGCTTCGCATCCACGTTCATCCCTGCCAGTCCACCGGTGACCGATTGGAAATGTGGGAGATTTGGTGGCATGGGAAAACTTTCCGCAACCGCTGTGAAAGCAGCAACATGACCTGGGCGGCTTAGCGATGGCGATGGCCTGTTCCTCTTCATCAAACCCGGCGGTGGGAAAAGCTGGATGTGCCGGGCGCAGAAGGATGGGAATCGAGGCGATTTTGGTTTGGGGAGCGCGTCGAAAGTCTCGCTGGCAACCGCTCGGGAGCGGGCGCGAGAAATCCGAACCTGGGTGGAGCTAGGGCTGGATCCAATCTTCGAGCGGCGCAAGGCACAGGACATCCCCACATTTCGCCAGGCGGCTGCCAAGGTGATCGCGGCCCACAGCAAGACAGGCGGAACCAGAAGCACGAGAAACAGTGGCTCCAGACGCTCGAGGCCTATGTGTTCCCGCACATCGGCCATGTGCGGGCCAATGAGATTACAGGGCCCATGATCCGCAACGCGCTGGCGGATATCAGGCTCGCCAAGCCCGAGACGGCGCGACGGGTCCGGCAACGCATCGGCACTGTTCTCCATTGGACATATGCGTCGGACTATCGCCAGACTGAAGCACCCATGCGCGCGATCATCAAGGGGCTGCCGCGACAACCCAAGCAAGAAGGGCATTTCGCAGCCATGCCTTTACCGGCATGGGCCAGGATGTTTTCCAGCAGATTGGCGACTGGGTGCTTGAGCGATTGCGCATCGCCCCGCACCTCTACCGCCTGCAGGTCCACTGTCAGACCGCGACCATCATCGTCGAAGGCCGGCCGAGCATCTGGTTGAGGATGGTCGATATCCGGTCGAACTCGCTGCCCGTTCAACGACCGGCATCCGGCGGACATAGTCGCCTTCGATGATCCCCTGCGCCGTGCCGCTACTCAACACCATATAGCCCGATCCCCGGACCGTGCGGATCGCATCCCCACGTCCACCCTCGTTCAACTTGGTGCGCAGTCGGCTCATATGGGTTTCGACCAGCCGGGATTCTCCCGCGACATAGGCCTCGCGCCACCAGGGACCGATAGAGATAGCGCCGCCCCTCCACCTCATGGGCGAACGCCCTTGTTAACGAGCCGGGCGAGCAGCGTCTTGACGGTCTGCAAGCTGATCCTCGCAAGGCAGTGGACAGACCTTTTCTGAACCAAAAGGTCTGTCTTCGATCCATCCCTCAAGCCTACGTCCTGATCCTTTCGATGGAGGCCCAGCCATGCAGGATGGGCCGGAATGGTCTGATCCGTCGTGAGCCATATCGTCTGGGCACCGGAGCGCTACCCTGACAGCCTTGACCAGGGAGGCCGCGCTCTTGGAGACCTGCAACATTCTTCTCGTGAAAGATGGGCCGCAAGATCCGTTCGACGCTATCGGGCAACGACTTGCGCTCGATCCCAATGTCACCCTGGCGAGCGAGGCCCCCGTCAGCGTGGAGCAGGCCGTCGTCATGATCTGGGAGCAGCCCGAGATCGCCGTAATCCTCATCATCGGGCAGGAATCCGCCATTCCGGCGATCGCGTCGGCCATCCGTGCGGCCCGTAGCGACGTTCACATGCTAGCCGTTTCCATCGAGACCGGCATCACCAACCTGTCGATGCGCAATCTCAGTTTCGATCAACTCCGCCGCATCATTCACATGCTGGCCCGCCCCGCGGCTCCCGCGAACGAAGGGCGTGTCCTTCGCTTTCATCTGCGCACCGAACCGAACGATGCCGAACAAGCGGAAGAGGCCGCGCCGGCCGCCTATCACCCGGCCCCACTAGCCGTCGAAGTGGACGGGCGGATCGCGGACCTGATTGATCAGTCGCTCGACTGGGTTGAAGCGGCGACGCGCGTGCTGCTTGATGTCTGGTCGCCCCGGAAGGATGAGGCACCCGGCTTTGTCCCAGGCCTGGAACTGATGGAACGGCTTCTCGAGGGCTTCGTCAGCCTGTTCGGCGAAGCGCCGGAGCGGCCCGAAAAGCTGTTCCGTAAGCTGGTCGCGTCGCTGCGTGCCCCCGAGAACGCTCAAGCGCCGCTCGCTATCCTGTTCCGCAAGATCGATGATGATCAGCAGGCGCTCAAATTCTTGCTGCTCGCAGGCGCGAGCGATTTCGACATTCGCTTCCACCGCCTGTTCGGCACGCTACACGACGATCTCTCGCGGCGTTATCCGTCAGTCGGGCTGGCCTGTGCGATCATCGCCGCGGGCATTCGCAAGACGACGCCTGCGAGCATTCGCGGCGCATTTGCGCTGAACGACCCGCTGCGCCGGCTCGGCATCGTTCCGCGTGCCGGGCCGGCCACTTTGGCGGGCGACATGCCGCTGCGCCTGCCGCCGGCCTTGGCCGACTGGCTAGTAACCGGCGATTCCGATGCCCTGCTGGGCGCTGAGATCCGGCGGCTGTATCGGCCCGCGCCCGAAGACGCCGCTGCTTTGCTCTCTGCCGACCGCAAACGGCGGATCCGTGCGGCCGTGCGCCATGCGCTGATCGGCCGCGATCTGGTATCCGCGATTTTCCTGACCGGATCGTCGCCCGGCTGGACAGTGGTCGAAGCGGCCGCCATCGCCGATAAGCCACTCGTCCTGGCGCCGCCCGCGAGCCCGTTCGCGCCCGAAATACTCGCAGAGACTCTTGCCGAGCTCGCCAGCGCCGCGCGACTGGCGGGATGGACCTTGATCTTCGATCTGGGCGGAAAAAGTCCGGAAAGCGATGCGTTGTGGAGCACGCTGAATGCTACCTGGCCGCAGTTCGCGCAGCCGCCCTATCTCATCGCCGCCAATGCGACCGAGCGGCTCGCTGGCATGGCCGAATCCCACATCGTCTCCGCGGACCTCCCTGTGGTGACGCGTCATGATCGGCAGGAAGTCATCGCCAACGCCTTGTCGAGTCACAATGTCGAAGACGACGCGCTGGCCGAACATATTGCTGACGCCTTCCCCATCGCACTCGATCGCATTCCCCAGGCGATTGCGCTCGCGCAGACGCTGGCGGCTGCCAATGGCCGGCCCAGCAGACCGGAGGCGGATGACTGGCTCGGCGGCTTCCGCCGCATGGCGGGCGCGCGCCTGCCCAGCCTCGCTCGCCGCGTCGAGCCTGCGCCCCGCGTCGCGGGCGCCCCGCCGGCAATCGAGGCGGTCGTCCTGCCCGCCATCCAGCGCGGCCAGCTTCGCGAACTGGTCAGCCATGTTCGCCACACACGCGAAGTGCTGGAGGACTGGGGTTTCGCCGATCTCACCGACGGGCGCGGCGTCGCGGCGCTGTTTTCCGGCGAAAGCGGCACCGGCAAGACCACCGCCGCCCACGCCGTCGCGACCGAACTCGGCGCCGACCTCTACGTCATCGAACTGGCCCAGGTGGTCAGCAAGTATATCGGCGAGACGGAGAAAAATCTCGACCTCATCTTCGGCGATGCGCAGGACGCCGGCGCCGTGCTGCTGTTCGACGAGGCCGACGCCCTGTTCGGCAAGCGCAGCAGCATCACCGACGCGCACGACCGCTACGCCAATATCGAGGTCGCCTATCTCCTCCAGCGCATTCAGCGCTTCACGGGCCTCGCCATCCTCACCAGCAACCATGCGGAATCAATCGACGCCGCCTTCACCCGCCGCCTGCGTTTCAAGGTGGAGTTTCCGCGGCCCTCGGCCGGCGACCGGCTGCTGATCTGGGAACAGTCGATCCCCGTTCCCCTGCGCGCCAAGCCGCTCGCCCTGCGCCCACTCGCCCTCGCCCTCGACGTCACCGGCGGCGTCATTCGCCAGATGGCGCTGCACGCCGCCATGCTCGCCGCCGAGGCGGATCGACTAATCCGCATGGAGGACGTGCTGGCCGGCGCGCGCAGCCAGCTCGTGCGGCTCGGCCGCTTCGCCGATCTCGCCCGCGTCGACGCCGTAGAGGCGGCGTGCGGCAGGGAGGCGGTGTGATGGCGCTCGACCTCGTCACCGCCGCGATCATCGACATGCTGCGGCTGTCGCTCGCCAATCAGCCGGGCGTGCCGCCCAGCGCCTATAAGATCAGCCTCGCCTCACCCAATGAAGGCGCGGCGGACGCCGACCTCGTGCTGTTCCTCTATCTGGTGACGCCCGCCGCCGACCTGCGCAACGCGCAGCGCATCCGCCCCTGGCCCACCGCCAATGACAACCCGGTGCTGCTCGAACCCGCCGTGCCGCTGGAGCTGCATTATCTGCTCACCGTCGGCGCTGGCGCGCCGGCGGGCGCGGACGGCCTTGGCCGTCTGGCCGACGCGGTGCGCGCGATCGAGACGGGATCGCCCCTCGCCGTGCCCGCCGCCTTTCAGGAGGCAGTGTGGCTGTCGCTCCTCCCGCTTAATTCGGACGAGATGGCGCGCATCTGGGGCCTGTTCCCCAATGAAAATTGCCGCTCCTCCATTGCTTTTCGCGCCAGCCCGGTCTGGATTGACCCGCGCGCGCCGGCCCCGTCCGCCGCGCCGGTCACGGACGGCGACATGCGCCACGCCCGGATGGAAAGCGCATGACCGCGCTCTTCCCCCTCGCGCATGCGGACCGCGTCAAGCGGCGCGTGCTGCTCGCGCTGGAACTGGTCGATCCCGTCACCGGCCAGCTGGCCGGCGAGCAGATGACGGTCACGGCGCCGGGCTTCCGGCCGCCCACCATCACGAAACTCGGCCAGTTCGTCTGGATCGATCCGGAGCCACCCGCCAACCGGACCGTGACGATAGAGGCGGTTGCGACGCGCGGCCAGTTCGCCCCCTATAGCGCCACCGTCGCGGTGCCGATGCGCGCGCCGCAGACTCCCGTCCTCGTCCAGCGCGCCACGCTGACGCCCACCGGCCTTTACGAGCCGCCGGCCGGCCGGCTCGGCGTGGCGGGCATGCTGGTGGAGGATGCGGCCGTCGATCCGCCCGTCCCCGTCGCCGACGCCAAGGTGAAGATCATGCTCCAGTCCGCCAGCGACGCCGGCCCGCTCGACGGCGCCTATACCGGCGTCACCGACGTCCGCGGCGGCTTCGTCGCGATGGTCGGATCGCTGGGCGACGACGCGCCGATGCCGCGCGTCCCCACGACCGCCGACCCTCGCGTCGCGGACGGCGCGATCATCGGCTGGATCAGCGTGGAGCGCGCCGGCGCGCCCCGCTTTTCGGCCCTGCTGCCAATGCGCCGCAACCAGCTTTTCCGCGCCCCGACGCCCTTCGGCTGGGCCGCCCTTTCCGCCACCGAGCCAACCCTGCCTCCGGCACCGTGAGGCGATGAGGAGAATTCGCATGACCGGCGACACTGACACCATCGACTCCGCAACGACCGCCGACCCTGCGGGCGGCGATCAGGCCGTTACGCCCCCCGGAGCGGCCGGGGGAGGCGCTGCTGCGGCGCCCGCCCCTCCGCCTCCGCCTGACTATGTTCGCGACATCGCGATCAGCCGCGCGCTCGCCGATCTGATGAAGCCCATCGAAACGGCGGCGACGGACCTGTTCGCGCCGGAGAAGCAGGCCGCGCGCGACGCCATCGTCAAATCCTATCGCACGGCTTGTGCGACCGACGGCGCGCTTGGCGTCAAGATGAAGCAGGCGGACAAGGAGTTCGACCGCGCGGCGGCCGACATGCTCGCCGCGCTCAACAACTGGACGCCGCTGATCGGCGACGCGACCAAGCCGCTGGGCAAGCTGCTCAAGGCGCGCGCCGCGCTGGCGACGAAAATGGCCACCTTCGTCGGCGCGAAGGAAAAGGCCCGCGCCGACGCGCAGCAGGCGACCAAGGACTGGGCGGCGCGCCATGCCGACTGGTCCGCGCCCGAAGCCGCGATCGGCAAGATCGTCGACGGCTATCTGCCGCAGATCAACACGCTCAGCGCCGCCATCAACACTGCGGACAATGTGGACGCCCCGATCCTCAGCTTCTGGATGGAGGTCGCGCCCAAGCATCTTCAGATCAGCGACGGAACCTTGAGCGCCAACGCCAAGGCTGCGCTCGACAAGGTGACGGGCGCGCTCAAGACCGCCGGCTATGCTGATCTCGCCGACTGGCTCGACCCCGCCAAGAGCCAGGCCAATGGCGCGGTCCATCTGATCGACCCGGACGCGCTCGACCAGCAGCGCAAGGACGTCTTCGTCGGCTGGAAGGCAGCCGCCGAGACGCAGGCCGCCGCCGACTATGACTTCAAGCTCGACCCTGACGACCTCGCGACGCTCAAGGCCGCGTGGGACAAGCTGAAAGGCGACGTCTGGATCAAGGACGCCAAGGCGTCGCTCACTCCCGCATCCTGAGATTGAACGGAGGCTGACATGGCAGAATATCTGGCGCCCGGCGTCTTTATCGAGGAAATCGAGCGTGGTCCCCGCCCCATAGAGGGCGTCGCGACCAGCACCTCCGCCTTTCTGGGCGAGACGGAGCGCGGGCGGACCAAGCCCCGGCTCGTGACCAGCTTCAACGAGTATCGCCGGCATTTCGGCTCGGTCTTCGCGGACGGCAAATATATGCCGGACGCCGTCTCCGGCTTCTTCGAGAATGGCGGCCGCCGCGCCTTCATCTGCCGCATCCTCGGTCCCGACGCGACCGTCTCCACGCGGACCGCGGGCGGGCTGCAGATCGACGCGATCGGTCCCGGCGCCTGGGGCAACCGGGTGTTCGTGAAAATCGTGGAGAGCAGCACCAAGAAGGGCGACACGCCGATCGGCTTCCGCCTGCAGGTCGCCTATTGGCAGACGCCCTCGCCCGACGGCAATTACGCCGATCCGTTCGACCGCACCCAGCCGCCGCGCCTGCCGCTGCCCACGCTCGCGGAGGATTTCGACAATCTCGTCTGGGACGACCGCACCTCGCCCGATTATTTCGAGAAACGGCTTCAGGACAACAGCGCGCTCGTCACCGTCACCGCGCCGGCACCGCTCACCACGCTGCCTTCCGCCGGCTTCGACAAGCTGACCGGCGGCGCGGACGCCAGCGCCGCGCCCGGCGTCAACCAGTTCAAGGGCGAGGACGCCGACAGCAATCTGCGCACCGGCCTCTCGGCGCTCGACCTCGACGATTATCGCGATGTCGCGCTGGTGCAGGCGCCCGCCGCGCCCGACGACGTCGTCGCCGCCGTCATCACCCATTGCGAAAAGAGCCAGTTCCGCTTCGCCGTCGTCGACACCGCCAAGAATATGGGTGACCCCAATTCGGTCGATCCGCGCAGCAAGTGGGACACGCAATATGCGGCCTTCTATTATCCGTGGATCTGGGTGTCCGATCTGCAGAGCGGCCAGCGCAAGCTCGTCCCCCCCGGCGGCCACACGCTCGGCCTCTACGCCCGCACGGACACCGACCGCGGCGTCTGGAAAGCGCCCGCCAACGACACGCTGCGCGGCGTCTTCGACCTTGAATATCTGGTCGACGACAATGTGCAGGAGGTTCTGAACCCGCGCGGCGTCAACGCCATCCGTCGCTTTCCCGGCCGCGGCATCCGCGTCTGGGGCGCCCGCACGCTGTCGTCCAACAGCCTGTGGAAATATGTCAGCGTCCGGCGCCTGTTCATCTTCCTCGAACGCTCGATCTACGAGGGCACGCAATGGGTGGTGTTCGAACCGAATGACGAACGCCTGTGGGAGCGGGTGAAGGACACCATCCGCCTGTTCCTGCGCACCCAGTGGCGCGCCGGCGCGCTGATGGGCGTGACGGAGGAGCAGGCCTTCACCATCGCCTGCGACCGCTCGACGATGACGCAGGACGACATCCTGAACGGCCGCCTGATCTGCGAGATCGGCATCGCGCCCGTGCGCCCCGCCGAATTCGTGATCTTCCGCATCTTCCAGAACACCGCCGAAGCCCAGAGCTGACCGGCGCGCAAGGAGACGCAGCATGGCACGCAACGACCCGATCCGGAACATGCGCTTCCGGGTGGAGATCGACCAGATCACCCAGGCCTATTTCAGCGAGGTGATGATCGGCGAGACCACCAACGAGGCGATCGACTATCGCGAGGGCATCGACCCCACCCATGTCCGCAAGCTGCCGGGCCTGACCAAGTACGGCAACATCACCCTCAAATGGGGCGTGACGGACTCGCAGGAACTCTACGAGTGGCACAAGAAGATCGTCGGCGGCGGCATCAAGGAAGGCCGCAAGTCCGTGAAGATCATCGTCATCGACGAATCCGGCACGGACAAGGCGAGCTTCCTCGTCTCGGAGGCCTGGCCCACCAAATACGATCCCAGCGACCTCAACGCCAAGGGCAATGAGGTGTTCATCGAGCTTCTCGAGCTGGTGAACGAAGGCATCGAGCGGACCCGCTGACGGCCGCGAGAGGAGAGCAGACATGGACCGCATATCCGCCGCCGGCTTCCGCACCGAAGTCGAGTTCACTTTGCCCAAGGGCTATATCGACGAGACCGGCCTTCTCCACAAACGCGGCGTCATGCGCCTCGCCACGGCGGCGGACGAGATCCTGCCGCTGCGCGATCCGCGCGTGCAGTCGAACCCGGCCTATCTCACCGTCATCATCCTCGCGCGCGTCATCACCCGGCTCGGCAATATGCCGCATGTCGACACCGCGCTGGTCGAGGGGCTGTTCGCCTGCGACATCGAATATCTGCGCCAGCTCTACGAGGACATCAATTCGGCCGAGGAACCCGATGGCGTCCCCGCCGCGCCCGTCGCCGCAGCATCCTCCAATGGCCGCACCGTCGGCGGGATGCCCGTGCTGGGGGAAGCCTGATGGCCTACCCCGTGGCCGAACTTTACGGGGAAATGGCGTTCATCGCCGCGCATTTCCACTGGAGCAGCGAGACGCTGATGACCATGGAGCATGGCGAGCGCCGCCGCTGGTGCCGGGAGATTTCCGGCATCAACCGCCGGCTCGGCGGCGCGCCCGACGATCCGTTCGCGGGGCTGTAGGCAATGGCGCTGCACGATCCCTATGCGGGCTTCCGCTTCACGGTTCTGGTGGACCAGATCGTCAAGGGCGGCTTCACCAAGGTGCGCGGCCTGACCCGCGAGACGAAGGTGGAGAGCTTCCGCGAGGGCGGCGTCAACGACCATGAGCACAAGCTCGCCTCGCTCACCAGCTATGGCAATTTGGTGCTGGAGCGCGGCCTCGCCGACCCCTTTCTCTACATCTGGCATCAGGCGGTGGTGGAGGGCGTCATCAAGCGCGCGATCATCACCGTCACGCTCAAGGATCCGCAGGGCAAGGACGCCTGGAGCTGGAACATCCTGAACGCCTATCCGGTCAAATGGTCGGTGGCGGATTTTGACGCCAATTCGGGGCAGGTCGCGGCGGAATCGGTAGAGTTCGCGCATCATGGCTATCTACTGCGGCCCGGCCTCGGCAGCCTGACGAGCGCCTTTTGATGACGCCGCGCCCGCCCCTCGGCCTCGTCCGCCCGCTGACCCCGGTCATGCCCCTGCCGGACGGCCGCGCTGCACCCCAGCCGCGCCGGGGCATCCTGCTTCGCTGGCGCCGCATCGAACGCCATGGCCGCACCGAAAAGCTGAGAAGGGGTCTTTAGATGTTCGGAAGATCCCTTGAAAAAGCCTATATAGAGGTGCTGGCGGGCGTCCGGCAGGGAACGCGCATCAAGGTGCTGTTCAACCCCGCCGAATATAGCCTCGAACGCGCCAACGCCTATAAGGCGACCGCCCTTCCCGGCCTTGGCAGCCCGCTCATCCAGTTCGTCAACGGCGACGCCGCCACCCTGTCGATGGACCTGTTCCTCGACGACTGGACCGATCCCAACGGCCCGCCCAGCGACATCCCGCTCCTCGGCGGCGCCGACGGGGCCAAGAGCGTCAAGGACCGCATAGACGAGATCATCGCGCTGCTCGACATCGACCGGACGCTGCACGCGCCGCCGCCGGTGCGCTTCGTCTGGGGGCCGCTGCGCTTCGAGGCGGTGATCGAGAAGATCGGCCGCAAGACCAGCCTGTTCCGTCCGGACGGCACGCCGGCGCGCGCTTCTCTCTCGATTTCCTTCAAGGAATTTCGCGCCGCCTTCGACATCCGCCTGGAATCGCCGGACAAGACCAAGCGCCGCCAGATCGACGTGTCCGAATCCATCTGGACCATCGCCGACAAGGAGTTCGGCGATCCGCGCCGCTGGCGCGTCATAGCCGCCGCCAGCGACGTGGACGATCCGCGATCGCTGCGCCCGGGCGACTGGCTGCGCGTCCCCCCGCTGGAGGTGAGCAATGCTCTTAACCGAACGCAATAGCGCCCCCGGCGACTTCTACGTCCCCGGCGCGTCGATCTGCATCGGCATGGACGGCGCGAACATGCGGGAACGCTATGGCATGCATTTCACGCAGGTGGAGGTGGACCTGCAAGTGAGCGTGCAGGGCACCTTCCGCTTCACCATCCCGCGCGCCTTCGACAATGAACGCAGCGACTTCTCCACCCCCTCGGGCGATCCGCTGATGCCGCTCATCAAGCTGGGCGCGCGGGTCTGGATCCGCATGGGCTATGGCGATCTGCGCGCTACGACGCCGCTCATCTCCGGCTACATCACCGCCGTCTCCACCGGCTTCGCGGAGGGCGGCGCGCCCGACATAGAGGTGACGGGCATGGACGCCACCTTCGTGATGACGCTGGGCACCAGCGAGCATCGGCTGGAAAACCGCACGGTGCAGGACGCGGTGCAGGAGGTCGCGCAGAAGAACGGCCTTTCGCTCGACTTCTCCGGCAATGCACCCGCCAACATCACGCTCGACTCCAACCTCCAGTCGGACCTCGACTTCCTGCGCAAGGTGGTGGAGATCTTCTCCAAATCGGGCGCGAAATGGGAGTTTTTCGCGCGCTCTTCCTTCGGGCGGGACATGCTCGTCGTCCGCCCCCGCACCGCGCTCGAACGCCCGCTGCTCACCCTCGTCTGGGGCGGCGACCTCATCAGCTTCAAGCCGGAGATCAACCTCGGCAATCAGGTCCAGAGCGTGAAAGTCTATGGCTGGGACGAGGTGAAGAAGAAGGAGATCATCGGGACGGCGCCCACCGCGTCGGGTCCGAAAAGCGAACCCTCCGGCGGCGACATCCTGCGCAGCGCCTTCGGCCGCGACGCGGTGCTGGAACTGCGCCTGCCGGTGAAGACCCAGCAGGAGGCGGACCAGCGCGCCGCCGCCGCCTTCGCCAACCGCTCCAACGATCTGCTGAAGGGCGAAGGGGAGACCTTCGGCCGGCCCGACCTGCTGCCCGACAGCTGCATCGAACTGACCGGCATCGGCCAGCAATTCTCGACCTGCTATTATGTCGCCAAGACCGTGCACCGCTACGACACCACGGGCTATCGCACGCGCTTCTCCGTCGAAAGGCCGGTCGCATGAGCGCACTCGCCTTCGAGCTGGAGGTCAACCGCGAGTCCGGCGGCGCGGTTGCCGGCGTCGCGGTCGCCACCGTCACCGCCAATGACGATCCGCAGGGGCTTGGCCGGGTGAAGCTGAGCTTCCCGTGGCGCGACAAGAGCTTCACCTCGGACTGGGCGCGCGTCCTCGCCCCCATGGGCGGCAAGGATCGCGGCGCCTATTTCCTGCCCGAAGTTGGGGATGAGGTGCTCGTCGCCTTCGACCGCGACGACATACGCTACCCCTATGTGCTGGGCGCGCTGTGGAGCGACGCGGACAAACCGCCCGAGGCCAATTCGAGCAAGAAGAACGACATTCGCGTCATCAAGTCGCGCAAGGGCCATATGCTGCGCTTCGACGACGCCGACGCGAAGGGCGTCATCACCATCCAGCTGAGCGACGGCAAGAAGATCGAGGTGGATGACGACGGCATCCGCATCACCGACAAGAGCAACAGCATCACCATCGACACCAAGGGCGGGTCGATCAACGTCAGCGCGCAGACCTCGCTGTCGCTCAAGGCTCCGCAGATCAGCATCGAGGCGTCCGGCACGCTCGACCTCAAGGGCGGGTCGAGCCTCAGCGCGTCCGCCGGCGTGGTGAGGATAAACTGATGGCGAGGATCAACTGATGGGCCAGCCCGCAGCCCGCGTCGGCGACACCACCGGCCATGGCACGCCGCTCGGCCCCGGCCCCGGCGCGCCCACGGTGCTGATCGCCGGCATGCCCGCCTGGCGCGCGGCGGCGGATGTGCATGTCTGCCCGCTGGTCGACGGGGTGAAGCCGCATGTCGGCGGCGTGGTGGCGAAGGGGAGCGCGACCGTACTGATCGCCGGGCTGCCGGCGGCGCGGCAGGGCGACATGATCGTGGAGGCTGGCGCGCCCAATCCCATCGCCATGGGCGCCCCAACCGTGCTGATCGGAGGATGAGGATGGACCGGCAGGGACAGCGCGACTTCCTCGGCGTCGGCTGGCGCTTTCCGGTGGCGACCGCCCCCGCCACGGGCGACATCGCGCTGTCCGCTTATGCGCGCGACATCAAGGAGGCGCTCCGCATCATCCTCCTGACCGCGCCCGGCGAGCGCGTCATGCGGCCCCGCTTCGGCTGCGGGATACATGATCTGGTGTTCGAGGAGATGAGCTCCACCGTGCTGTTCGCGGTGGAGGCGGCCGTGCGCGACGCGCTCACTGTCTATGAACCGCGCATCGACCTCATCAGCGTCGCGGTGGACCCGATCGGCGCGCTCGACGGCGTGCTGCTGATCGTCCTCGACTATCGCGTCCGGCGCACCAACCAGACCGACAATCTCGTCTACCCCTTCTATTTCAAGGAGAGCGGAGCGCCATGACGCCGAAGCTCGACGGACGCTCGCAGGCGGACATCGCGCAGCGGCTGCTGCGCGACGCCGCCGCGCTTCTTGGCCACAATGGCGAGCCGGTGGAGCCGGGCCGCATCGGCGGCGCGATCATCGCCAGCGCCGCGCGCCTGTTCGAGGAGGTGACGCGCCGCCTCGACCGCGCGCCGGACAAGCAGGCGGACAATTTCTACACCGCCATGGGCCTCGGCCGCGACCCTGCGCAGCCGGCCGGCGTCCCCGTCGCCATCGCGCTTTCGGACAATGCGCCGGACGGTCTGGTCGCGGAGGCCGGCACGAAGCTGACCGCCGATGTCGGCGGCGATCCGGCGATCTTCGAGACGCAGGCCGGGATCGCCCTCGCGCGCGGCAAGGTGACGGCGCTGACCGCCGCCGATCTGACCGGGGACCGCATCTTCCTCGCGGCCGGCGCGGTCGTCACGCCCGTCCTGCCCCGCCCCGTCGCCGTCTCCCGCTTCGTGCGCAGCGCCGCCGGCGCGGGCGCGACGATGCTCCAGATCGACCCGGCGCAGGGTCTCGCTCCCGGCATGACCCTGCGTTTCGGTTCCGATCCGGCCTCGCCCGAATATGACGTCACAAAGGTCGAGAACGACGTCGTCACCATCACCCCCGCGCTGGAGGCTGCGGTGGCCGAACGCGCGCCCGTCACCGAAGTCGCCAGCTTCGCGCCCTTCGCGCCCGGCGCCCGCGATCGCCAGTCGCACAGCCTCTATCTCAGCCACCCGACCCTGCTCGACGTCCCCGCCGCGCTCACCATCAGCGTCGGCGGCGTCGCCAGCACGCAGACGATCGACTGGCGCTGGTTCGGCCGCAAGGCCACCGATCCCGAAGGATCCGCGCCCGACTGGCAGGATTTCGACAAATCCGAATTTGTGGCCGGCGCGTGGCGCCTCACCAAGGCGAAGGGCAAGCCGGAAAAGACCGACGTCAACGCGCGCAATGGCCTCTGGCTGCGCGGCCGCCTCACCTCCCTTCCCGCCCGGACCGAAAGCGTCGGCCAGATCACCCTGGCGGTCGCGAGCGAGGTCTGCAAAGTCGATCATCACGACCGCTGCGAGGCAGCGAAGGTCGACGCGATCGACTATGAGGCGGTCGCCGTCACCACGCCGGTCGTGCCCAACAAGCCTTATTATCCCTTCGGCCGCGAACCCCGGCTGTTCGACGCCTTCTACATCGGCTGCGCGGAGGCGTTCGGCAAGGCGGGGGCGGAGGCGAGCCTGTGCTTCACCATCGGCGGCGCCTCGCTCGGCGCGCTCACCGCGGTGTTCGCCGGCCGCAGCGCGCTCGTCTTCGGGGTGGGCACCGACCGCCAGCTCTACCTCGCCCGCTTCACGCCCTATCGTCCCAGCTTCGCACCGATGCCCGGGCCGAAGCTCGCCGGCCAACCCGTCTTCCTCGCCTCGCAGGCCCCGCTCTCCGCCAGCGCGACCTTCGACGGCATGGTCCGCCTCGCAGTCGCGGGCGACGGCGCGATCCATGTCGCCGAATTTCCCTTCGCCGGCCCCTTCACCGACGGCCTCATCCCATGGCGCAGCCTCGCGCTGGAGGAGGCCGACGCCGCCAAGCCGGTCCGCGCCCTGTTCGTCAGCACGGACGACGCGGGCAGCGTCCACGCCCTGGTCGGCGACCGCATCCTCATCTGGACGCGTGGGCCGCGGGGCGAACTGACCGCGCGGCCGCCGATCCCGAACGCCGTCGACCTCCTCCCGCTTCAGGGACCGGGAGCAGACGCCGCCCTCCTCATCAGCGCGGCGAAGGACGGCTCCTTGACCGTGGAGGCCAAGATCGCCTCCGTCACGGCGCTCCACCCGCTCGGCTCGCTCGAAGCCAATGCGCTCCCCAGCCTCCAGCGCGCCGCCTGGGCCTCGCAGAGCGACCTGACGCGGGCGGAGATCGTCGTCGCCGGCTATGAGAAGCGCACCGACGCCAGCACGCATCTCGCCGTCCGCCGCATCGACGCCGAAGCGCCCGCATCGCGGCCGACCGTGGACGACAGCGACGCCCCGCCGCTGCCGATCTCCTTCGAGGCCGGCGTAGGGACGCTGCCCACCATCCTCATCGCCGATGCGGAGCCGATCCGCTTCCTCGCGCGCGGAAGCCGATACACCCGCGCCGGCGGCGTCACCGGCATCGGCGCCAGCGCGAACGGCCAGCGCCGCTTTCTCGACGCGGGCTGGACGGTCGTGCAGGACGCCGATCAGGGCCTTCTCTACCGCAGTAGCCCGGCCGGCGGCCTGCTCGCCGTCGATCGCTTCCACGGGGTCAAGCGCACCGCCGTCGCCGCCGCGGACATCCCGACCGGCGCGACATGGTTCATCGCGGCCAATGGCGCCAATGGCGAAGGCTTCGTCCTCGCCGTCAGCGCCGGCGGAAACGCCCTGCTCCTGCCCCTCATCGGCGACATCAGCCCCCCCACTTCGCAGGGCCGCCTGCGCGGCCGCTTCCTTGCGCCCACGAACGTCACCGGCTCGATCAGGCAAGTCGCCGGAACCATCAGCCTGGCCGTCATGACGGGCCAGGCCTCCGATGTCGAACGGTCCGTCATCCTCGCGCTGGCGAACGCCAACCGCCAGCCGCTCGGCCTGTGGGCGCTCGATTACACCGCCGCCAATGGCTGGACGCTTCCGCCCGGCTCGCCCGCCCTGCCCGCCGCAGCCACGGCCTTCACCCTTCTGCGCTACGCCCCGGACGGCAGCCTCGCGACCATCCCCGCGCTCGACTATTTCGCGCCCGACAGCGCTGACCTTCTGCGTCTCGACGCCCGCCTCGCCGCCGGCCCGCTCAGCACCTATTATGGCGACCGGCCCGTCACCGCGATCGAACTGTTCAACGGCGTCTCCGCCATCGCCATCGACCATGACGAGGTCGCCGGCGCGCTCATCACCCTCGCCTTGCCGCAGACCGCCTGGTCCACGCTCGGCCCCGACGAGCCGGCCAATCCCGCCTTGTCGTGGGAATATTGGAACGGCTCCTCCTGGTGGGCGCTCGACAGCGTGGCGTCGAATTTTCTCGACCGCACCGGCAATCTGCTGGTCGACGGCGGCGTCTATTTCCGTGTCCCCGCCGACCTTCAGGAAACGGAGGTGGGCGGGCGCAAGAACCGCTGGATCCGCGCCCGGCTGGTCGGCGGCGATTATGGCGAGGCGCGCGTCAGCGTCCACACGGTCGGCCCGCCCGACGACCAGACGCAGACCATCATCCGCGATCTCAGCGTCATCCGCGCGCCTTATGTGGTCCGCCTGCGCATCGGCTATTGCGCCGGCACGCCCACCCCGCCGGACATCGTGCTGACCGCCGACAATCTGGATGCGCTGGACCAGAGCGAGGCGAACAAGCAGGGCCTTCCCGTCCGCATTTTCCAGACCGTGGCGGATGCGCTCGCCCCCGCGCCGCAACCGGTCGAAACGGATGCGGACATCGCGGACTGCTGC